>NZ_BAAARN010000001.1:0-215618 GCF_039532215.1 Pedococcus aerophilus
CTGCACTGGTTACGGTGTGGGAGAGTAGGACGCAGCCGGACATACTTTCAAAAGGGCCTTCCCACACGGGAAGGCCCTTTTGGTTTTCACGGTGTCGTGCTCCACGGAAATCATGACATCTCACCATCGCAGGGATGCCCTGCTCGGCACCGGCAGTGCCCGGGCAGGGGCGAGTCCGTAGACTGCGAGTCGATTACTGCACAGCGAGGAGCAAGCGTGTCCGAGAACCAGTCAGGTCGTGACGGCCAGGGTCGTCGTCCGTCGTCGGGTGGACGTCCCGGCGGTGCCGGCGGATCCCGCGGAGGCCAGGGCGGCGGTGGCTACCGCGGTGGGTCTGGTGACTCGGGTCGTGGTGGTTCCGACCGTGGCGGTTCCGACGGCGGGTACCGCGGACAGGGCGGGCGACCCGGCGGTGGCCGCCCCGGTGGTCGTCCCCCCGGAGGCTCCGAACGGCGTGGCGGTGTGGGACGCCGCGACGACCGTGAGGCCGGCAGCTTCGACAACAGCGAGCGACGCGGTGGCCCGCGCCTCGCACCGAAGAAGCCCAAGCTCCCCGAGCCCCGCATCGCCGAGGGCGTGACCGGCAAGGAGCTGGACCGTTCCATCCACGTGCAGCTGCGCACCCTGAGCAAGGAGAACGCCGAAGGCGTCGCCCAGCACCTCGTGATGGCTGCCGCCCTGCTCGAGGTCGACGACTTCATCGGGGCAGAGGCCCACGCCGAGACGGCAGTGCGTCGCGCCGGGCGCGTGCCCGCGGCCCGTGAGGCCCTAGGCCTGGTCGCCTACCGCAAGGGGGAGTGGGCCCGTGCCCTCAGCGAGTTCCGTACCGCGAGGCGGCTGAGTGGTTCCTCCCACATGCTCGCGCTCATGGTCGACTGCGAACGAGGACTCGGTCGGCCGGAGCGGGCACTCGAGCTGGCCATGTCCCCGGAGGCGAAGACGCTCGCCGTCGAGGACCGGGTCGAGCTGGCCATCGTCATCTCCGGCATCCGGCGCGACCTCGGTCAGCTCGAGGCTGCCCGGCTCGCCCTGGAGATCCCGCAGCTGAAGGGGTCAGGACGCAAGCCGTGGTCTGCTCGCCTGTCCTACGCGTACGCCGAGACGCTGCTGGCGGTCGGCCGCGACGAGGATGCCCGTGAGTGGTTCGCGCGAGCCTCCGACTCCGACCACGAGCTCGAGACCGATGCCGCGGAGCGGCTCGCCGAGCTCGACGGCGTCATCCTCACGGACCTCCTCGAGGGCGAGGAGGACGACGACGCCGATGTGTCCGACCCCAGAGGTCGCGCCGACGATCGCCTGCACGACGGTGGTTCCGCCGACCCTTCCCGCGGGGAAGACGTCCGCTAGGTGCCGCGCCTGATCCACCGGTATGCCGCGGTCGTCTGCGACCTCGACGGTGTGGTGTACCGCGGACCCGATGCGGTTGAGCACGCCGTGGGGGCTCTCTCGGCCCTCCCCGTGCCGATCGTCTACGCGACGAACAACGCGTCCCGTCCCCCCGAGGAGGTCGCTGCCCACCTCACCGACCTCGGCCTGCACGCCAGCGGTCGTGACGTGGCCACGAGCTCCCAGGCCGGCGCCGAGGAGCTCGCCGCCCACCTTCCTCACGGAGCGCGCGTGCTTGCGGTGGGAGGGGTAGGCGTCCGCGAAGCGTTGCAGGCCAAGGGGTTCCGCGTGCTCGAACCGGCCCGCTTGCGGGACGACCCGACCCAGCGGGTCGCCGGTGTGCTGCAGGGGTACGGACCGAACGTGACCGCCGCCGACCTGGCGGAGGCGGCATACGCCGTGACGGCCGGTGCGATGTGGGTGGCGACCAACACCGACGGGACGTTGCCCACCCACCGCGGCACGGCACCCGGGAACGGCACCCTCGTCGCTGCCGTCCGTCGCGCCGTGGGGCGCGACCCCGTCGTGGTCGGCAAGCCCGAGGCGCCGCTGTACCACCTGTGCGCGGGCCGTCTCGGGATGTCGGCGCGCCGCATGCTTGCCGTGGGTGACCGGCTCGACACCGACATCGCCGGCGCCGTCAAGGCTGGGATGGACTCGGTCCTGGTGCTCACCGGTGTCGACTCCGTCACCAGTCTCGCGACCGCTCCACCCGAGCTGCGCCCGACCTTCCTGGTCGAGGACCTGCGCGCGCTCGAGCTGGAGTACGAGCCCGCCGAGACCGACTACTCGTGGTGGGTCTGCGGCAGCGACCGCCGTCGTGTGGTCGACGGGCGGTGGGACGTTGCCCACCGGGGAACCGCCCTCGAGGCTGCTCGCGCCGGGATCGCGGCCCTGCACCAGGGCCTCGATGACGGCGACCTCGATGCGGAGACGGTCCGACGCCTCGTGCGGGACCTCGACGACTGGCAGTAGCGTGATCGACGAGCAGTGGCACCCGGCCACGTCGTCCAGGAGGTCTTCCATGGCATTCGAGTCAGTGCGCGGTTACGTCCAGCTGGCGAGCGGTCTGGGGGAGCTCACGATGGCCAAGGCCATGGAGGCGGCGCAGGGGTTGCTCAGCCTTCCAGGCGCCGACGGGGTGACGCGCAAGGTCGTGCAGGCATCGACCCTGGCGGAGGAGCTCCTCGACGTGGCGAAGTCGAACCGTGCGAACCTCGTGGCGCTGGTCCAGGGCGAGGTCGAGTCGGCGCTGAAGCGAGCCGACGTCGTGCGGGTCGCCGACCTCGACGCGGCTCGGGCGACCCTGACCACCGTGACCAAGGAGCTCGCCGACCTCAAGGCCATGGTCGTCGCGACCGGTGCCTCGGCGGTCGCCGGAGCCTCCCGCGGGAGCCTGGGGAGGTCGGGTGCGGTGTCGACCTCGGCGCGGGCAACCGCGCCAGCTGGCGAGGTACCCGACGCACCGGCACCCACTGCTGCCGTGCCCGCTCCGCGCCGGGCGCGCAGCACGTCCACCGCCAAGGCGCCGGCGAAGAAGGCTGCTCCCCGCAAGGCTGCTCCCCGCAAGGCTGCTGCGACGAAGAGCGCGACGAAGAGCACGGCCACCAAGGCTGCCTCTGCCTCGACGCCGGCGAAGAAGACTGCAGCGAGAAGGACGGCAACGACGAAGACCGCAGCCTCGAAGACAGCGGCGACAAAGACTGCGGCCAAGAAGGCGACGGCGCACAAGACTGCTGCGAAGAAGACCACGCCCCGCAAGGCTCGAACGACGAAGGCCACCTCGTGAGCGAACCCACTCCCCAGCCCCGACCCGTGCCGGGTGCGCCCGTGCCGGGACCGCCTGCGCCCGGCGCCCACCTGCCGAAGCCGCCGGTCCCGGGACCCGCGGCCGTCCCCGCGGCCCCGACTGCCGGTGACGCCCAGGACGCCCAGGACGTCCATGACGTCCATGACGCTCCGGACCTCGGCGAGCACACCACCGGCGACATCGTCATCGATTCCGCCCTGCAGGACCTGCGTGACGCCCCGGCCGACGACCTCGACGCCCAGATCGAGGCCGGTCGCCGGGTCCACCAGACGCTGCAGGGTCGCCTCTCCCACCTCGGCGGCGAGTGAACGACACCACCCGGCTCGACGTCGAACTCGTCCGGCGGGGCCTGGCGCGTTCCCGGGGGCATGCCCGGTCCCTCGTCGAAGCCGGTGACGTGCACGTCAACGGCACCGAGGCCACGAAGATCTCGACCCCCGTGCGGGCGCAGGACGACCTCGTCGTCCGGGAGGCCGGACCGCGCTGGGTGAGCCGCGCGGCACACAAGCTCGTGGGGGCCTTCGAGGCGTTCGGTGACGCGGGGCTTTCTGCGGCGCAGAAGCGCTGCCTCGACGTGGGGGCGTCCACGGGTGGGTTCACCCAGGTGCTGCTCCACCACGATGCCTCCCACGTCGTCGCCCTCGACGTCGGCCACGGTCAGCTCGTGCCGGAGCTCGCCGACGACCCGAGGGTCGAGGAGCGGAGCCGGACGACCGTCCGGGGCCTGTCCGCCGACGACATCGGTGGTCCGGTGGACCTGCTGGTCGCCGACCTGAGCTTCATCTCGTTGACGTTGGTGCTCGAGACGTTCCGCGAGCTCGTCAAGGACTCCGGTGACGCGCTGGTGCTGGTGAAGCCACAGTTCGAGGTGGGGCGCACCCGCCTCGGCAAGGGCGGCATCGTCCGCAGCCAGGGCGACCGGGCGTGGTCGGTGACCGAGGTGGCGCGGGTCGCCATCGACGCAGGCCTGCATCCGAAGGGCCTCGCCGAGAGCCCGATCCGTGGGGGAGAGGGCAACGCGGAGTACCTCCTGTGGCTAACCCCGCGCGCCGAGGAGTCGCTGGGATGGGAGGCTCTGGTGAGGACCGCAGACCAGGTGAGCCTGAAGGGAGCCCCGTGACCACCGCAGATCGCCGCAGGATCCTGCTCGTGGCCCACCCGCGCCGACAAGAGGCGCACGACATCGCCACCGACGTGGTGAAGCGGTTGCACACCGCCGGCATCGACGTCGTGATGCAGCCGGACGAGGCCGCCACGCTCGGGCTGACCGACCACCCCGGGGTCTGGCCGGCGACGGCGAAGAACCCCGCGGAGGGGTGCGAGCTCATCTGCGTCCTCGGCGGCGACGGGACGATCCTGCGTGGTGCAGAGATGTCGCGGGGAACCGGGGCGCCCCTGCTCGGGGTCAACCTGGGGCACGTGGGGTTCCTCGCCGAGGCCGAGCGCGAGGACATCTCCTCGACCGTCGAGCACATCGTCGCCCGCACCTACACCGTCGAGGAGCGGATGACCCTCGAGGTCACGGCCCACGTCGACGGCACCCCCGTCTACTCCAGCTGGGCCCTCAACGAGGTCACCGTCGAGAAGGCGAACCGGGAGCGGATGCTCGAGGTCGTCGCCGAGGTCGACGGTCGCCCCCTCACGACGTGGGGCTGCGACGGCGTCGTCGTCGCGACGCCGACGGGGTCGACGGCGTATGCGTTCTCCGCCGGTGGGCCCGTGGTCTGGCCGGACGTCGAGGCACTGCTGCTCGTCCCGATCAGTGCGCACGCCCTGTTCGCCCGCCCGCTGGTCCTGGGGCCGCACTCCCACCTGGCCCTCGAGGTCGTCCCCGACACCCTCGGCACCGGTGCGCTCTGGTGCGACGGTCGGCGCGCGGTCGACCTGCCCCCCGGAGCACGCATCCAGGTGGTCCGGTCCGACACCCCTGTGCGGCTGGCCCGGCTGAGCACGTCGCCGTTCACCGACCGCCTGGTGGCGAAGTTCGACCTCAACATCCACGGGTGGCGCGGACAGGCCCGTCGCGAGGAGGCGGCCCGCACCGGCCGCGCCTCCACGATCGGTCCCTGACGGGCCGACCGACCCCGACGACCGGCCCCGACGACCGGCCCCGACGACCGGGCTCGCCGACTGTCCTCGCCGACGCCGTCGGAGCCCCGTGAGAGGGTGGCCCCGTGCTGCAGGAACTGAGGATCCAACGACTCGGCGTCATCGACGACGCCGTGCTCGACCTGCACCCGGGCCTCAACGTCCTCACCGGTGAGACCGGTGCCGGCAAGACCATGGTCGTCACCGGGCTCGGGCTGCTGCTCGGCGCCCGGGCCGATGCCGGTCTGGTCCGGTCCGGTGCCGCGTCCGCCGTGGTCGAGGGCCTGGTCGAGGTCGCCGCCGACCACCCGGCCTCGCTGCGCGCCGCCGAGGCCGGTGCCGAGGTGGGGGAGGGCCTCGTCCTGATCCGCTCGGTGTCGGCCGAGGGCCGCTCGCGGGCCCACGTCGGGGGCCGCACCGCGCCGGTGGGCGTGCTCGCCGAGGTCGGCGAGCACCTCGTCGCGGTCCACGGACAGGCCGACCAGTGGCGGCTGCGGCACGGTGACCAGCACCGCGCCATGCTCGACCAGTTCGGCGGCACCCCGGTCGCCAAGGCCCTGGCGCGCTACGTCCAGCTCCACGACGAGCACGAGGCCGCCCGCGCCGAGCTCGCGATGCTCCGTGAGCAGGCCCGTGACCGCGCCCGCGAGGTCGAGGTCCTCCAGCACGGCCTCGAGCAGCTCGAGCAGCTCGACCCCCAGCCCGGCGAGGACGCCGAGCTGCGCATCGAGGACGAACGCCTCAGCCACGCCGAGGGACTGCGCATCGCCGCAGCCCTGGCCCACGACCACCTCGGTGGGGCGCAGGAGTATGCCGCCGAGCCGGCTCCCAGCGCGATCGAGACGATCGCCGCGGCCCGCCAGGCGCTCGCGGGCGAGGTCGAGCACGACCCCGCGCTGCGGGAGCTGGACCGCCGGCTCGCCGACGTCGGGTACCTCGTGGCGGACCTCACCGCAGACCTCAGCTCCTACCTCACCGACGTGGACGTCGACCCCGCGCGGATGGCGTGGGTGCAGCAGCGGCGGGCCGACCTCACCGTCCTCACCCGCAAGTACGGCGAGACGGTGGAGGACGCCCTTGAGTGGGGGCGCACGGCGGCCGCGCGGCTCGACCTCCTGCTGAACTCCGACAGCCGGATCGAGGAGCTGGAGCCACGGGTGGCCGAGCTCGACCGCGAACGCAGCACCGCAGCCACGACACTCACCGCGGCCCGCACCAAGGCGGCTGCCCGCCTGGCCAAGGCTGTGACGACCGAGCTGTCGCACCTCGCGATGGGCCAGGCGACCGTCGAGGTGGCGGTCACCCCGCGCACCTCCGGCCTGGGGCGTCACGGCGCCGACGAGGTCGAGATCCTCCTCGCCGCGAACCCCGGCAGCCCGGCGCGCACCGTGGCCAAGGCCGCCTCGGGCGGTGAGCTGTCCCGCGTCATGCTGGCCCTCGAGGTCGTCACCGGTGCCGCCGGCGCAGCCGACGTGCCGACCTTCGTCTTCGACGAGGTCGACGCCGGGGTCGGCGGGGCCGCGGCGCTGGATGTGGGCGCGCGCCTCGCCGCCCTGGCCGAGCACGCCCAGGTCGTCGTCGTCACGCACCTGCCGCAGGTCGCGGCATACGCGGACCGGCACCTCGTGGTCCGCAAGGCCAGCGACGGGCACATCACGTCCAGCGGGATCCACGCCCTCGAGGGGGACGAGCGCCTGCGCGAGCTGGCCCGGATGATGTCCGGCGGCGAGAGCGAAGCCGCTCTCGACCACGCCCGTGAGCTCGTGGCCACCACCTCGGCGCGCCGCAGTGCGGCCGCTGCGTCCTGAGCGGGCGCCGCCACCGCAACCCCGCCGCCACCGCACCCCGATGGCCCGCACCCCCGCGTGGGACGCGCTGAGCTGCCCTGCGGCCGTGGGAGGATGGGACCGATGCCCCTGAAGATCCCCCGCCAGCGTGCCCGCGAACCCGAGGTCCCCGGGGTCCGCGGGCAGGCCCGCGTCGACGCCCGCACCAAGAACCTCACAAAGCGCCTGCGCCCCGGCGACATCGCCGTGATCAACCACCAGGACATCGACAAGGTGAGTGCCGAGGCGCTGCTGGCCTGCAAGCCTGCAGCCGTCGTCAACGCCGCTCCCTCGATCTCCGGCCGGTACCCGAACCTCGGACCCGAGATCCTCATCGACGCCGGGATCCCGTTGCTGGACAACGTCGGTGCCGATGTCATGCACGACCTCCAGGAGGGCACGCAGGTCCGGATCGACGGCGACGACCTGTGGGTCGGTGACGAGGTGGTCGCCAGCGGTCAGGCGTTCGACCACGAGATCGTCGCGGCCGCGATGACCGAGGCCAGGGCCGGGCTCGCGGTCCAGCTCGAGGCCTTCGCCGCGAACACCATGGAGTACCTGCGTCGTGAGCGCGACCTGCTCCTCGACGGCGTGGGTGTCCCCGACATCACCACCGAGATCGACGGGCGGCACGCCCTCATCGTGGTTCGCGGCTACCACTACAAGGAGGACCTGCAGACGCTGCGGAGCTACATCCGCGAGTACCGCCCGGTCCTCATCGGCGTCGACGGCGGTGCGGACGCGCTGCTCGACGTCGGCCTCAAGCCCGACCTCATCGTCGGCGACATGGACTCGGTCTCCGACGCGACGCTGCGCTGCGGTGCCGAGATCGTCGTCCACGCCTACCGCGACGGCAACGCCCCCGGACTCGAGCGGGTCCGCCGACTCGGGGTCGAGCCGGTCGTCTTCCCCGCCACCGGCACGAGCGAGGACGTCGCCATGCTCCTCGCCGACGACAAGGGCGCCGAGCTCATCGTCGCCGTCGGCACGCACGCCACCCTCGTCGAGTTCCTCGACAAGGGCCGCAGCGGCATGGCCAGCACCTTCCTCACCCGGCTGCGGGTGGGCGGCAAGCTCGTCGACGCCAAGGGCGTCAGCAGGCTCTACCGCTCCCGCATCTCCAACCTCGCCCTCACGCTCATGCTCCTCGTCGGGCTGAGCGCCCTGTTCGCGGCCCTGTGGTCGACGACGGGTGGGCGCGCCCTCCTCCAGGTCCTCGGCGCCCGCTGGGACGACCTGTGGTCCTTCGTCGTAGGAATTGTCACGTGATCGACTTCCGCTACCACCTCGTCTCCATCGTCTCGATCTTCCTCGCGCTGGCCGTGGGCATCGTGCTCGGTGCCGGTCCCCTCAAGGAGGACCTGGGCAACACCCTGACCTCCGAGGTGAGGAACCTGCGTGCCGACAAGGCCACCCTGCGGACCCAGCTCGACCTCGCCGAGCGGGGCACCCAGGCGCGGGACGAGTTCACGACGGCGAGCAACCGCAGCCTGCTGGCCTCCCGCCTCACCGACCAGACCGTCGCCGTGCTCGTGCTGCCCGGCGCCGACGCGGGCCTGGTGAAGTCGACCACCGAGACGCTGATCGCGGCCGGGGCCAAGATCGGCTCCTCGGTCCAGGTCCAGGACGCGTGGGTGGACCCCGAGAAGGCGTCCTTCCGCAGCAGCCTCGGGCAGCAGCTCGCCAGCCAGGTGGGGGTGCCCCTCGACGCCGAGGGCGACGTCCTCGACACCGTCCTGGCCCGGTCGATCCTGACCAAGGCCGGGTCGGCGTCCACCGGTGCCGCCGCCGCCCTCGAGGTGATGCGCACCGGCGACCTCATCAAGTACAGCTCGGAGGCCGTCACCCCGGCCAGCGTCGCCGTGGTCGTGGCCGGTCCCGTGACCGGTTCCGACGCCGCAGCGCGCACGGCTCGCGCGACCGCCCTGGCCCAGCTGGCCGTGGCCGTCGATGGTGCAGGAGCGGGTGCCGTCCTCACCGGCACGAGCGCGGTCCCGGGCGCCACGAACGTCACCTCCGTGGTCACCACGGTGCGCGACGACAACGACATGACCGACGTGCTGTCCACCGTCGACGACGGTGAGCTGCCGATGGGCCAGGCGAGCGTGGTCTTCGGCATCCTCGAGCAGGAGGCCGGGAAGGCCGGGCAGTACGGACTCTCCGGCGACGCCACCGCCTCGTTCCCGCAGCTCGCGACGAAGTAGGTCCGACGTGCGATCGCTGCACCCCGTGGCGACCGGGGCGTTCGCCGGTCTCCTCGCCGCCGGCTCCCTGCGGCTGCTGCGCGCCCACCCGCCGGGAGGCGCAGCGCGCTGGGACCGCACGAACCACGCCGGTGGCTCCGTGACCCTCCTCGAGGGACCTGCGTATGCCGCGGGGGCGGCCTCTGCGGCGGCCCTCGCCGGGGCAGGACCAGGGCCGGTGCTCGCGGCCACGGCCTCGGCCGGCCTCGGCGCCCTCGACGACCTCATCGGGGACTCGAGCAGCAAGGGCCTGAAGGGACACCTGGGCGCCCTGGCGCGCGGCGAGGTCACCACCGGCGCGGTGAAGGTCCTCGGCCTCGGCCTGACCGGGCTCGTGACCGCCGTCCTCGTCGACCGCCGGGTCCCGGCTGCGGACCGCCCGGCCCTCGTCGACACCCTCGTCGGGGGTGCCGTGGTGGCCGGCTCGGCGAACCTGCTCAACCTCCTCGACCTGCGCCCCGGCCGGGCCCTCAAGGTGACGCTGGCCTGGGGAGCCCTGGCCGCCGGCACGACTGGCGGCCGGAGTGCTGGTGCGGCGGCCGCCGGAGCAGCGGTCGGCCTGCTGGGACCTGACCTCGCCGGCCGGGCGATGCTCGGCGACACCGGCGCGAACAGTGCCGGAGCCCTGCTGGGCAGCGCACTCATCCAGTCGACGGGGCGACGGGGCCGGTTGCTGTCGCTCGCCGTCCTCGCCGGGCTGACGCTGGCCTCGGAGAAGGTGTCCTTCACCAAGGTCATCGAGTCGACCCCGGTCCTGCGTGACCTCGACGCCCTGGGCCGCCGATGACGGCCGGTTCGTCGAGCACCGGTTCGTCGGGCACCGGTTCGGCCGACGTCGGTTCCGCTGACGCTGGTGCGGCCACGCCCGCCTCGTCGGGGTCCGCCCGGTCGATCGGCATCGGCGTCGCCAAGGCGGCCGGGCTGATCGCGGTCGTCACGCTGCTCGCCCGGTTGGTCGGCTTCGGACGCACGCTGGTCTTCGCCAAGGGGGTCGGCGCCACCGAGGTCGGTGACGTCTACCAAACGATCAACGTCATCCCGAACGTCGTCTACGAGGTCGCCGCCGGGGGCGTGCTCGCGGCGGTCGCCGTACCGCTGATCGCCCACCAGCTCGGGCTGGGGCGCACCGCCGAGGCCGACCGGGCCGCGTCGGCGCTGCTCACCTGGGCCGTCGTGGTGCTCACGCCGCTCAGCATCCTGCTCGCCCTCCTCGCGCCGTGGCTGAGCCGAGCCCTGCTCGGCGTGAAGGCCGGTGCCGACGAGGTCGCCCTCGGCTCGGACATGCTGGTGCTCTTCGCCCCGCAGGTCCTCCTGTACGGCGTGGGGATCGTGCTCGCCGGGGTGCTCCAGGCGCGCCGCAGGTTCCTCGCCGCGGCCCTGGCGCCCCTGCTCTCGAGCCTGGTCGTCGTCTGCGCGTACGTCGCCTACGGCGTCATGGTCGACCGGGCCACGAGCCCCTCGACGATCTCGACCGGAGCCGTCTGGACGCTGGCCGGCGGCACCACGCTCGGGGTCGTCGTCCTGAGCCTGCCGCTGCTGGCTCCCGTGCTGCGCGCGGGGATCCGCCTGCGACCGACCCTGCGCTTCCCGGACGGACTCGCTCGCCGGGCCGCGTCGCTCGCAGGAGCCGGGGTCGTGGCGCTCGTCGCCCAGCAGGCTGCCGTCCTGACCGTCCTGTGGATCACCCACCACCGCACCGACGTCGTGGGCACGGTGAACGTCTACACCTACGTCCAGGCGGTCTACCTGCTGCCGTATGCCGTGCTCGCCGTGCCGATCGCGACCAGCGCCTTCCCGACGCTGGCCCACACGGCCGCCGAGGAGTCCGCCGCGTCGCGTCCCGATGCCTTCGTCGGGACGGCGGCCAGGGACACCCTCGCCCGTTCCGTCCAGGGCATCGTGCTCCTCTCCGCGGGTGCGGCGGCGGTGCTGATGACCGTCTCCCGTCCGGTCGGGGCCTTCTTCGCCCACCTCGACCGTGGTGCCGCCGCCGGGGGAGGGCCGGCCCTCGCAGCGATGCCGGGAGCCCTGTCCGCCTACGCTCCCGGCATCGTCGGGTTCGGGGTCGCCGCCCTGCTCACGCGGGCCTTGTACGTACGTGGACGCCCTGCCCTGGCGGCTGCGGCCGTGGCCGCCGGGTGGGCGGTGGCTGCCCTCGTGCCGCTGGCCCTGTTGCCGGACGGGTCAGGGGCCGGGGCCACGCTGGGCGTCCTGGGCGTCGGCTCCTCGCTCGGGATGACGCTGTCGGCGTTCGCCCTCGTCATGCTCGTCCGGCACGCCTGGGGGTCGGAGGCCACCGCCGGGAGCGGACGCACCCTCGGCGCCGCGGTCGTCTCCGTCGCCTTCGCCCTCGGCGTCGGCGACGCGCTCTCCCGCACGCTGTCCACCTCGTCCCTCTGGTCCGCCCTGGGCAGTGGCGTCGCCGTGGCCTTCGTGACGCTGGCGGTTTACCTGCTGGTCATGTCCTTCGCCGACCGCAGCACCATCAAGGCCCTGCGCGAGCGCGGTCGCAGCCGACGCCGGGGGAGCGCCGCGTGAGGATCGCCATGGTCGTCGGTCGCTCCACCGGCGGCATCGGCCTGCACGCCGTCGACCTCGCGGGTCACCTGCGCGCCCTCGGCGACGACGTCGTGCTCGTCACCGACGAGCTCACGGCGCAGCGCTTCGACCAGCCCGGGGCGCTGCGCTGGTGGCCCACCCGTGCCGGTGGCCTGCGGGGCCTGGTCGACGGGGTGCGCCGGCTCCACCGGCTCGCCCGGTCCTCCGACGTCGTGCACGCGCACGGCCACCAGGCGGGCCTGCTCGCCGTGGTCGCCGCCACCGGCACCTCGACGCCCGTGGTCGTCAGCCAGCACAACGCCGTCCTGCGCGGAGCAGGTCCCCGCGCCATGGTCTCCCGCCTCGCCTCGTGGGTGGTGCAGACGGCGGTGGCGCGGCGGGCAGCCCTCGTGACCGGGGCCTCGTCAGACCTCGTGGACGTGGCCCGGTCGCACGGCGCGCGGACGGCCCGGCTGGCCGCGGTCCCGTCGCCCCGGGTCCCCGAGCTCGTAGCCGCCCCGCTCGTCGACGTCCGCGAACGGCGGACCGGTGCCGAGGCACTCCTGGCCGCACGCGGCATACCGGCCTCGGGGGCCCTGGTCCTCACCATCTCGAGGATCGCACCCCAGAAGAACCTCGACGTGCTCGTCGACGCGGCCGCCGGGCTGAGGGTGCGCACCCAGTGGGTCGTCGTCGGTGACGGCGACACCACCCTGCTCGCCGAGCTGCGCCAGCGGGCCGCGCGGGTGGACGCGCCCGTGCACTTCGTCGGAGCCGTGGGCGACCCCACGGCGTGGCTGCGCGCCGCGGAGGTGTTCGTCCTGCCCAGCCGGTGGGAGGCACGGGCCCTGGTCGTCCAGGAGGCGATGGCTGCCGGCGTCCCCGTCGTCGCCAGCGACACCGGCGGCCTGCACGACCTCGTCGACGGTGCCGGGGTGCTCGTCCCGGTCGGCGACGCGCCCGGGTTCGCCGCGGCCGTCGATGCCGTCCTCGCCGACGACGAGCGCCGCGGACAGCTCTCCCAGCAGGGACGGGAGCGGGCCACATCGTGGGACGACGGGGCGGCGACGGCGCGCCAGTGGCGCGAGTGGTACTCAGCCCTGCCCGGGATGACGTAGGCTTGAACCCCGTGGTGGAGCAGACGAAACACATCTTCGTAACCGGGGGCGTTGCCTCCTCATTGGGCAAGGGTCTGACGGCGTCGAGCCTCGGCCTTCTACTGCGGTCGCGTGGTCTACGGGTCACCATGCAGAAGCTCGATCCGTACCTCAACGTGGACCCCGGGACGATGAACCCGTTCCAGCACGGTGAGGTCTTCGTGACCGACGACGGCGCCGAGACCGACCTCGACATCGGGCACTACGAGCGCTTCCTCGACAGCAACCTCGTGGGCCTGGCCAACGTCACGACGGGCCAGATCTACAACCAGGTGATCGCCAAGGAGCGTCGCGGCGAGTACCTCGGCGACACCGTCCAGGTCATCCCGCACATCACCAACGAGATCAAGGAACGCATGCGGGCGCAGGCCGCCGGCAGCCCCGGGGTCGCGCAGGCCGACGCGCCCGACATCATCATCACCGAGATCGGTGGCACCGTCGGCGACATCGAGTCCCTGCCGTTCCTCGAGGCCGCCCGCCAGGTCCGCCACGACGTGGGCCGCGACAACGTGTTCTTCCTGCACGTCTCGCTGGTGCCCTACCTCGCCCCCAGCGGTGAGCTGAAGACCAAGCCGACCCAGCACTCGGTGGCCGCCCTGCGCCAGGTCGGCATCCAGCCCGACGGGCTCGTCCTGCGCGCCGACCGCGAGATCCCCGACGGCATCAAGCGCAAGATCTCGCTCATGTGCGACGTCGACACCGAGGCCTGTGCCGCCGCCGTGGACGCCCCGAGCATCTACGACATCCCGAAGGTCCTGCACAAGGAGGGCCTGGACGCCTACGTCATCCGCCGCCTGGGCCTGAACTTCCGCGACGTCGACTGGCACGACTGGGACGAGCTGCTGCGCCGGGTCCACCGCCCCGAGCACACCGTCGAGATCGCCCTCGTCGGCAAGTACATCGACCTGCCCGACGCCTACCTCTCGGTCACCGAGGCGATGCGTGCCGGCGGCTTCCAGAACGACGCCAAGGTCAACATCCGCTGGGTCGCCAGCGACGAGTGCCAGACCGATGCCGGGGCGCAGCGCGCGCTCGGCGGGGTCGACGCGGTGCTCGTGCCCGGTGGCTTCGGCGTCCGTGGCATCGAGGGCAAGCTCGGGGCGCTCAAGTGGGCGCGCGAGCGGCAGGTCCCGACGCTCGGCATCTGCCTGGGCCTTCAGTGCATGGTCATCGAGTACGCCCGCAACGTCGCCGGGATCGCGGGGGCCAGCTCGACCGAGTTCGACCCGCAGACCCCCGCTCCGGTCATCGCGACGATGGAGGAGCAGAAGGCGTTCGTCGAGGGTGCCGGCGACCTGGGCGGCACGATGCGCCTCGGGTCCTACCCCGCCAAGCTCGCCGAGGGCTCGGTCATCGCCGAGGCGTATGGCGCGGTCGCCGTGGACGAGCGCCACCGGCACCGCTACGAGGTGAACAACGGCTACCGCGACGAGCTGGAGAAGGCCGGGCTGGTCTTCTCGGGGTTGTCCCCGGACAACAACCTCGTCGAGTTCGTCGAGCTCCCGCGCGAGGTGCACCCCTACTACGTGTCGACGCAGGCGCACCCGGAGTTCAAGTCACGACCGCACCGGGCGCACCCGTTGTTCGCCGGGCTCGTCGAGGCCGCGATCGACGCCCAGCGGGCTGCCCGACTCGTCGAGGTCGAGCGGCCGCGCACCGCCGCCGACGCCACCGCGTGAACGAGCCTCTCGCCGACCGCTTCGAGGCGCGCCCCGTGGTATCCGCCTCGACGGTCTTCGAGGGCCGTGTCTGGGACGTCGTCAGCGAGACGGTCGACCTCGGCGACGCCGGCGAGGTCACCCGTGAGTTCGTCCGGCACCCCGGTGCGGTGGCGGTCGCGGCGGTGGACGACCAAGGCCGCCTCTGCCTGATCCAGCAGTACCGGCACCCGATCCGCACCTTCGAGTGGGAGATCCCGGCCGGGCTGCTCGACGTCGACGGCGAGCCCGCGCACGTCGGCGCCGCCCGAGAGCTGCACGAGGAGGCAGACCTCGTCGCCACCACGTGGCACGTGCTCGCGGACTACGTGAGCTCCCCGGGTGGGCTGGACGAGGCACTGCGCATCTACCTCGCCCGAGACCTGTCGGCGGTGCCGCACGACGAACGGCACGACCGCGACGGCGAGGAGCTCGGCATGCCGCTGCGCTGGGTGCCGCTCGAGGAGGTCCGCGACGCCTTCCTCGCCGGCCGGCTGCACAACGCCACCATGGGCATCGCTGCGCTGGCCGCACTGGCCTCCCGCGACCAGGGGTGGGCGACCCTGCGGCCCGTAGACGCGCCCTGGCCGAGCCACCCCTCGCAGCGCCACCTCGCGTGAGCGGCGCCTTCGGCGTCACCGCTCCCGAGGACTGCCCCTGCGGCACCGGAGCGCCGTACGCCTCCTGCTGCGGTCCGCTGCACCGTGGCGAGTCCGTCGCCACGACGGCAGAGCAACTCATGCGCAGCCGGTATGCCGCGTACGTCCTGGGCGACGCGCCACACCTCGCGCGCACGTGGCACCCCCGCACCCGGCCGGAGCCGCTCGAGGTCGTCGCCGACGCGGGGTGGCTGAGGCTCGAGGTGCTGGACACCGTCGCCGGTGGGCCGGACGACCAGACCGGCGAGGTCGAGTTCGTCGCCCGGCACGTGGACGGGCCGCTGCACGAGCGCAGCACCTTCGTGCGCCGGGCCGGGCGCTGGGTCTACCTCGACGGCGACGTCCGGGCCTGACCCGTCACCGGATCACCTGCCAGGTCCCGGCCAGCGGCTTCTGCCCGATCCCCTTGCGGTTCCAGTCGCAGACGCCGGTGGGGAAGACCGCCCGCAGCTCGCGGAGCTGGGCGGACGACGGTCGCTGCCGGTAGTCGCTCGCGTCGACCGGCTTCTTCGCGCAGGCGACGACGTCGTCGGTCAGGGGAGCGCCACCGACCATCCGCGGAGTGGGGTAGGCGGGGTAGAGGCGCCCGCACTCGCCGCGGTTGTCGAACGACAGCGTCTGCTCGATCTTGCGCGGGGTGGTGTCCCGGGTCCAGCACGCGTCGGTGAGGCTTCGCGGCTTCGCGGCGGCGACGGAGGCCGTGGTGCGCGTCCCGGTCTGGGTGCTGAGCCGCGTCAGCCACTCGTCCATCTGCGTCAACGCGCCCCGTAGGACCGGGCTGGTCAGGCCGAAGAGTCCGTGGCGGTCGTCCTCCTCGAGCATCACGTGGTTGGCGGCCGTGCCGTTGCGCTCGACCAACCGGGCGCGGGTCGAGAAGCCGTGGACGTTCATGTGGATGTCACCGCCCTTGACGCGGTCGGTGTAGGCGCGGTAGTCGATCACCGGGGTGGTCGCGAGCCCGGCGCCGGTGTCGAGGATGCGCCCCGTGCGGTAGGCGGCCTCGGTGGCCGAGCGGTCGGCCACCGTCCGCCGGGGGACCGGGTTGGCGTCACGGTCGATGCCACCGACCCGGCGGTTGAGGTCGACGAACTGGTCCCAGCTGATCGTGCCGGCGTCGAGGGCGGCCAGGCCGTACTGGATGCCGGTGTTGTCGAGCGGGCGCAGGGCGAATCCCGTTGCCCGGTCACGGCCGTAGACGTTCACGGTGTGGTCGAAGACCGTGCCGCGCGCGCCGTCAGGATTGGTCTGTGCGTCGTACCGCAGCTCGGGAGCCAGTGCCGCCGGGAACTCCTCGTCCGGGTCGAGCCGCTTCGCGCCGTCGCTGAGGTTGGGGATCGAGGCGACGACGCCGAAGCCGGCCACCGCCCGTTGCTGCTCGGTGGTGAACGTGCCCGGCGCGGTCTTCATGAAGTAGGTGTCGAGGACGCGGGCGTCCAGCAGGGTGAGGTTCGTCGCGGAGGTGACGTCGGGGAAGGAGCAGCCGGCGACGACCCCGTCGAGGACACCCGGGTAGTTGTCGGCGATCTGGTGGCCCTGGTAGCTGCCGCCGGAGCAGCCCCAGCCGATCGTGAACCTCGGTGCCCCGAACTGCTCGACGACCTTCTCCTTGAGCATGATCGCCGTCTCCGAGGCGAGCAGGTCGTTGCAGTTGTTGCCGAAGACGTTGAGCGAGCTCGAGGCGACGACGTACCCGCGTGAGATCAGCTCGCGGTCGAGCACTCCGCCCGTCCCGGTGCCCTGGGAGTACCAGCCGCCCCGGCACCCACCGCCGAAGGTCAGCAGCAGCCGGTTGTTCCAGCCGGGGCTGCGCGTGGTGCGGGTCGGTGCGGGGGTGCTGGGGTCGTGCAGCATCGCGACCTCGTACACGGCGCGGTTGACCGTGCCGGTCTCGACGCGCACGAGGAAGGGCACGGTCGCCCCGGTGGTCGTCGTCGTGGTGGCGAGGTCGTCCGGGCGCTGGCGCGGGTCGGCCAGCGGCTTCATCGTGCCGTCGGTGCTGCCGTAGGCGTAGTCGACCCGGGTCGGCGCCGAGCAGTCCGCATCGGTCGGGGTCCCGAGGGACGCGCCGGTGACGGTGCGCCACTGGGCCGTCGTGCAGGCGTACGGGGTCTCGTGCGGACCGCTGATGATCGGGCCGGAGGCCGGGTGGTTGACCACCCGGAGCCTGGTGCGTTCGCGACCCTGCGTGGCCACGAGGTCGGTCCGCCCCAGCCGCAACCCGTCCACCAGCCCGGAGGCGCTGAGCCCGCCGGGGTCCACGGTGAACGCCCGGCTGACGTCACGCCCGTCCGCGGTCACGCGCAGCCGGTCGACCGACCGGACGCCGTCGATGCGGACCAGGACGTCGCCGCCGGTGACGAACCCCGCCCGGGTCGACACCGTCTCCATGGTCAGCCGCTCCGGCCCCCGGGCAGCCACCGGGCTCGAGGCAGCCACCGGGCTCGAAGCGGCGGCAGGAAGACTCGTGGCACCGAGGGCGACGCCCGCGGCGGCGACGACGGCGAGCGGAGGCAGGAGGGCGGTGCGGCGCATGGGGACTTCCTCGGTCGGGTGGCCGCACCTCGTCGTGCGGCCCACCCCATCCTGAAACGGACAATTCACCCGGGCAACCCCGGGCCGTGGAGTGAGACCGCGCCATACCGGTGTCGTGTCCCCGTCCTGTTCCCGTCGCGCCCCCGTCGTGCACCCCGCCCGCCCGCTGCCGCCGCCCGCGCGCGGCAGAAACCGATTCGTGGGGGCCGTGGCCCGGTCCGTAGGATGGGCGGGCTCGACCGGACCCCCCGGGCGGGCAGTCCCGTCCCCGAGATCGAAGGAACTCCTGTGCTTCGCACCCACGAGGCCGGCACGCTGCGTGCCGACCACTCCGGCCAGACCGTCACGCTCACGGGCTGGGTCGCCCGTCGGCGCGATCACGGCGGAGTCGCGTTCCTCGATCTGAGGGACGCCAGCGGCGTCGCGCAGGTGGTCGTCCGGGACGAGGTCCTCGAGCAGGGTGGCGCCCACGACCTGCGCAACGAGTACTGCGTGCGCGTCGTCGGCGAGGTCAAGGCCCGCCCCGAGGGCAACGCGAACTCCGAGCTGCCGACCGGCGAGATCGAGGTCATCGCCGGCGAGATCGAGGTGCTCAACGCCTCGGCTCCGCTGCCGTTCCAGATCGACGAGCGCGTCACGGTCGGCGAGGAGGCCCGCCTCAAGCACCGCTACCTCGACCTTCGTCGTCCCGGTGCGTCGTCGGCCGGTGCCGCGGTCCGCCTGCGCTCGCGCGTGAACGCCGCCGCCCGTTCCGTCCTCGGTGCCCGCGACTTCGTCGAGATCGAGACCCCGACGCTGACGCGGTCCACGCCCGAGGGTGCCCGCGACTTCCTCGTGCCCGCGCGCCTCGCGCCCGGCTCCTGGTACGCCCTGCCGCAGAGCCCGCAGCTGTTCAAGCAGCTGCTCATGGTCGCCGGTATGGAGCGGTACTACCAGATCGCGCGCTGCTACCGCGACGAGGACTTCCGCGCCGACCGCCAGCCCGAGTTCACCCAGCTCGACATCGAGATGTCGTTCGTGGAGCAGGCCGATGTGCTCGAGCTCGGCGAGGAGATCGTGCGCGAGGTCTGGAAGCTCATCGGTGTGGAGCTGCAGACACCGTTCCTCCAGATGACCTATGCCGACGCGATGCGCCGGTACGGCTCGGACAAGCCCGACCTGCGGTTCGACAACGAGCTCGTCGAGTGCACGGAGTACTTCAAGGACACCACGTTCCGCGTGTTCCAGGCCGAGTACGTCGGCGCCGTCGTCATGCCCGGCGGTGCCTCGCAGCCCCGCAAGCAGCTCGACGCCTGGCAGGACTGGGCCAAGAGCCGCGGGGCCAAGGGCCTGGCCTACGTGCTCGTCCAGGAGGACGGCACCCTCGGGGGTCCGGTGGCCAAGAACCTCACCGACACCGAGCGCGACGGCCTCGCCGCCCACGTCGGAGCGAAGCCCGGTGACTGCATCTTCTTCGGTGCAGGCGCGACCAAGTCCTCCCGCGCCCTCCTCGGTGCGGCCCGTCTGGAGATCGGCAGGCGCTGCGACCTCATCGACGAGAGCGCCTGGTCGTTCCTGTGGGTGCTCGACGCCCCGCTGTTCGAGCCCACGTCCGACGCGGTCGCCGCGGGTGACGTCGCCGTCGGCGGCGGTGCCTGGACCGCGGTGCACCACGCGTTCACCTCGCCCAAGGCCGAGTTCCTCGACACCTTCGACACCGACCCGGGCCCGGCGCTCGCGTACGCCTACGACATGGTCTGCAACGGCAACGAGATCGGTGGCGGGTCGATCCGTATCCACCGCCGCGAGGTGCAGGAGCGGGTCTTCAAGGTCATGGGCCTGTCGCAGGAGGAGGCGCAGGAGAAGTTCGGCTTCCTGCTCGACGCGTTCGCCTTCGGCGCCCCACCGCACGGTGGCATCGCCTTCGGGTGGGACCGCATCGTGTCGCTGCTCGTCGGCACCGACTCGATCCGCGACGTCATCGCGTTCCCGAAGTCCGGTGGCGGCTACGACCCGCTGACCGCGGCTCCTGCCCCGATCACCCCGGCGCAGCGCAAGGAGGCCGGCGTGGACGCCAAGCCCGCCGAGGCCAAGGCGGACGCCCCGGCCGGCGAGGCGGCTCCTGCCATCAGCTGAGCGTGAGCACGACGAAGGGCGAGGACCACCCGGTCCTCGCCCTTCGTCGTACCCGCCCTTCTGCTACTTCGCGAGGAAGGTGAGCAGTGCGGTGTTGAACTCGTCCTTGTGGGAGACGTTGATGCCGTGCGGCCCGTCCTTGACGACGTGCAGCTCGCTGCCGGCCACAGCCTCGTGGGTCTTCTGGCCGGAGACCTCGAACGGCACGGTCCCGTCGCTGTCGCCGTGGATGACCAGCGTCGGGACGTCGACCTTGGTGAGGTCGTCACGGAAGTCCTCGACCCAGGCGGCGATGCACTGGGCGGCAGCCTCGGGGTCGGCCTGGGCCGCGAGGGCGAGGGCGTCCTGGCGCTGGGCCTCGGTCACCTTGAGGTCGTCGCCAGCGGTGAAGAAGCCGGTGGTGAAGGTGTCGAAGAAGCCCGACGGGTCCTTGCGCAGGTCGGCCTGCATGCCCTCGACGGTGTCCTTGTCGAGGCCTCCCTCGGGGTGGTCGTCGCTCTTGAGCAGGAACGGCGGGATGGCCGACGCGAAGACGGCGCTGTGCACGCGGTCCGTACCGTGCTTGCCGATGTAGCGGGCCACCTCGCCGCCACCCATGGAGAAGCCCACGAGCGAGGCGTCGCGCAGGTCGAGCTCGTCGAGGAGCTCCTTGAGGTCGTCGGCGAACGTGTCGTAGTCGTAGCCCTTCTCGGGCTTGTCGGACTCACCGAAGCCACGGCGGTCGTACGTGACGACGCGGTAGCCGGCCTCGGTGAGGGCAGGCACCTGGTCGGCCCAGGACCTGCCGCTGAGCGGCCAGCCGTGGATGAGGACGACCGGACGACCGGTGCCGCCGGTGTCCTCGTAGTGCAGCTCGACGTCCTTGGACAGCAGACCGGAGGATCCCTTGACGGTGGGCATGTGTGGTTCACCTTTCAATCGAAAAGCTGGACCTTTCGACCCTAGGCACATCTCGGGAAGTTCGCAGATTAGCCAGAACCGCACCGGACCTGTGAACACCTCGCCGACGACGGCTCAGGTCAACGGCTCAGGTCAACGGCTCAGGTCACGACTGGACCAGAGGTGGACCTCGCCGTACCCGAGGCCGGTGTAGACGCGGCGGGCCACGGCGTTGTCCGAGTACATCCCGAGGGTGCAGACGCCCGACTCCTCGACACCCTCCCGGGTCAGCCGTGCGGTGACGGCCACGCCCAGGCCGGTGCCGCGCGCCGACGGGTGCACGGTGATGCCCGACAGGTGCGGGTACCCCGCGGCGTTGTGCTCCCGCACACCGCAGGCGAGGAGGCTGCCGTCGTCGCCGCGGACCCCGGCCCAGTGCTGGTCGGGGTGCTCGAAGGGCCGGGCGTCCGTGCGGGGATTGCCCGCGGCGAGCAGCTCACGGATCACCGGCTCGTCAGCGACCTCGAGCCGCACGACGCGGTCCTCGGCAGCGGCCCGCGCCGGGACGTCCGTCGCGCAGAGCCACTCCCAGTCGTTCCCGTCGGCGAGTGGCAGGTGGCGCGCGACGGCGTCGAGGGACCCCCTCTGCACGGCCACCCGGCCCAGCGGTTCGGGCAGCAGGTCCTCGGCGACCATCGTCGCGAGGAGACGGTCGACATCCGGCGGTGGCCCCATGACGAGCAGCCCGTTGCGTCGCACCTGCGTGTGGCGGGGGAGGGCGAGGGCCGAGCCCAGGCGGAGGGCGGGGGACGGCAGCTGTGCCGGGATGTCCCACCGCAGGAAGGCGCTTCCGCCGCTGACCTGGACCAGCTCCTCGTGGTCCCAGATCTGTTGCAGCGCAGTCCATCTCGCAGCAGCGCCCACCCGGTCAGGGTTCGTCCGCTCCTGGCTGCTCATGGGGTGGTGCTCCTTCGGATGCGGCTCACTCGGTGATGCCGAACCGTGCGTGCCACCTCTTGAGTCGCGCAGGGGCCCACCAGTTCCAGTCGCCGAGCAGCGCCATCGTCGCAGGGACGAGCAGCATGCGGACCAGCGTCGCGTCGAGGAGCACCGCCACGGCCAGGCCGACGCCGGTCTCCTTGATGATGAGCAGCTGCCCGGCGACGAACCCGGAGAACACGATGACGACGAGGACCGCCGCCGACGTGATGATGCGCCCGGACCGTTGCAGCCCGGCGATGACGGCCTCGTCGTTGCCGACGCCGCGCTCGTGCAGCTCGACGATGCGCGACAGCAGGAACACCTCGTAGTCCATCGAGAGCCCGAACCCGAACGCCAGCACCAGCATCGGGATCGTCGACTCGATCGCGCCGACCGAGTCGAACCCCAGCAGCCCCTGCAGGTGCCCGTCCTGGAACACCCAGACGACCACACCGAGGCTGGCGCCGAGGGACACGACGTTCATGAGCAGCGCCTTGACGGGGATGACCACCGAGCCGGTCATGAGGAAGAGGAGCACCAGTGTGGCCAGTGCCACGAGCGCAAAGGCGTATGGCGCGCGCTCCCTCAGCGAGTCGGTGAAGTCCCGCAGCCCGGACGCCTGCCCGATCACCTTGGTGGGGAAGTCGGGACGGTCGGCGCGCAGGGCGGTGACGGCGTCGCGGGCACCGTCGTCGAGCGGACCCCCCGGGGTGTCGATGGCGACGAGGCTCAGCGCGTCGTTCACCGTCTCGACCCGCCCCGTGAGGCGGGTCCCGTCGACGACGGGCAGCGCGGCCGCATACGCCTGCGCCTGCTCGGGGGTCGCGGTGGCGACGACCTGGACGTCGGGGCCGGCGAGCTGCGGGTAGCGCGCCTCGAGGGTGGTGAAGAACTCGCGCTGCGGCGCACTGACCGGCAACAGCTCCTTGCCGGAGGAGGTGAGGCGCAGGTCGAACGCCGGGGCTGCCAGGGTCCCGAGGACGGCGAGCACCGCGATGATGACGAGCAACGGGCGGCGGAACACCCAGGTCGCCAGCCGCGAGAACACCCCCTCCTCGGGGGCCTGCTCGGTGCCACGCTTGAGCAGCCGCCTGGCGCCGACGACGCACAGGGCGGGTACGAGGGTCAGCGCGACGAGCATCGCCACGACGACCACGGACAGGCCGGCCGAGCCGATCGCCTTGAGGATCGAGGCCTCGAAGACGAGCAGGCCGCCCAGCGAGATGGCCACGGTCAGGCCGGAGAAGACGACGGTGCGGCCGGCCGAGTCGACGGTGCGGACGATGGCGGCCAGCACCTCCTCCTGGGTGATCTCCGAGGCGGGTCGTCCCTGCACCCGGGCGCGCAGCTCCTCGCGGAACCGGCTCACCGTGAGCAGGCCGTAGTCGATGCAGAGGCCGAGCCCGAGGACGGTGACGACGTTGACGACGGTCGCGTCGAGGTCGATGACGTGGGAGAAGCCGAGCAGGGAGGCGAGCGCGCCGGCGATCGAGGCGATGGCGCCGATGATCGGCATCCCCGCGGCGACGAACCCACCGAAGACGAGCACCATGACGAGGAAGCTGATCGGCAGCGCGATGCCCTCGCCGGCCCGCAGGTCCTTCTCGACCTGGGAGGTGATCGCCTCGATGAGGTCGGCCAGCCCGCCGGTGGTCCCGCGCGCCCCGGGGATGGCGGCGACGAGGTCGTCGAACTCGGCGTCCACCTGCTCCTGGGCGCGGTCGCGGGCGTCGCCCTCGAGGTCGGTGTCGAACGTCACCACCGCGGCGAACCCGTCACCGTCCGTCGGGAGCAGCGACCTCGCCTCGGGGCTGTCGATCCCGGCCGGCACGAGCTGGGGCGCGGCGACCGAGGCGACACCGTCGATGCCGGTGATCGCCGTGGCGGCGTCCCGGACGGCGGCGACCGTCGCCGGGGACGTGGCGTTGGCATCGGTGACCTGGAGCAGGTGGGTCGACGTCGCCGAACGACCTGCCGCCACGAGCTGGTCGCGCCCCTGGAGGTTCTCGCCTGCGACGGAGGGGTCGCCGGACTGGAGGCGCTCGAACAACGACTGGTTGCCGAGGGCGCCCGTCGCCCCGGCGAAGGACGCGACGACGGCGACCAGCCAGATGAGGACGACCGTCCGGGGGTGGCGTCCGACGAGGCCGCCGAGGCGGGACAGGGCTGAGGTCGACCGGTCGGGGTGGTCGGGCGCGTCGGTCACGGGGGATAGCCTGCCACCCGTGGTGACAGGTGACGGCGACGACCTCTTCGCGGCGGCCAGCGGCACGGCCGGCGGTCCGGGGTCGGCCGTCAGTGGCGGCCGGATGCCGTCCGGCGCGGCGCTGCCACCCCTGGCCGTCCGCATGCGCCCGGCCAACCTCGACGAGGTGCGCGGCCAGTCCTCGGTGCTGCGTCCGGGCAGCCCGCTGCGGCGGCTGATCGAGGGTTCGGCCGGGGCGGCAGGTCCGCTGTCGGCGATCATCTGGGGGCCGCCCGGGACGGGCAAGACGACCCTGGCCCACCTCGTGGCGACAGCAGCCGGACGGCGGTTCGTCGAGCTGTCGGCGGTCACCGCCGGCGTCAAGGACGTCCGCCAGGTCATGGAGCAGGCGGCCCGCGACCGCGACATGTACGACCGGCAGACGGTGCTGTTCCTCGACGAGATCCACCGCTTCACCAAGGCCCAGCAGGACGCCCTGCTCCCCGGTGTCGAGACGCGCCAGATCATCCTCGTCGCCGCCACCACCGAGAACCCGTCCTTCTCCGTCATCGCCCCGCTCCTGTCGCGGTCGATGCTCATCACGCTCGGGTCGCTGTCCGACGCCGAGGTCGCGGAGGTGCTGGCCTCGGCCGTCGCCGACGAACGCGGTCTGGCAGGGGAGTTCGCCCTGGCCGACGAGGCGAGCGAGCACCTCGTGCGGATCGCGGGCGGAGACGCCCGACGGGCCCTCACCTCGCTCGAGGCCGCCGCCGGGGTGGCGCTCGACGAGATCGCCCCCGGCGCCGAGGTCGACGGCCCGGTGCTCATCACCCTCGCGCACACCGAGCAGGCGGTGGCGTTCGCGAGCGTCCGCTACGACAAGACCGGCGACCAGCACTACGACGTCGCCTCCGCGCTCATCAAGTCGATGCGCGGCTCCGACGTCGACGCGGCGCTGCACTACCTGGCCAGGATGCTCGAGGCGGGGGAGGACCCGCGCTTCATCGCCCGTCGCATCGTCATCTCCGCCAGCGAGGACGTCGGCATGGGTGACCCGACCGCGCTGCAGACCTCGGTCGCCGCGATGCACGCGGTCGCCCAGATCGGGATGCCCGAGGCGCGGATCATCCTGGCCCAGGCGGTCGTCCACAACGCGCTCGCGCCCAAGAGCAACGCGGCATACACCGGGATCAACGAAGCCATCGCGGACGTGCGCGCCGGACGCGGCGGGGCCGTGCCCCCTCACCTGCGCGGCAGCGGGTATGCCGGCGCGACCCGGCTCGGGCACGGCGACGGCTACGTCTACGCCCACTCCGAGCCCGACGGGGTCGCGACGCAGGCGTACCTGCCCGACGACCTGCAGGGGAAGACCGACTACTACCGGCCGACCGACCGCGGGTTCGAGGAGCGCCTCGGCCCGCGCTGGGCCTGGCTCAAGTCGAGGATCCGCGGCACCTGACGGCTCCTCCCGACCGCCGGGTCCGGGTTGCGGCGTGCAGTGGCGGCGTCGTCACCGAGACATGAGCACGCGTGTCGCCGGGTTAGGCGGGCACTGCACGTCGCTCCTCCTGCGGCTGCGGGGGAGCTGGCGTTCCCGTGAGCTCGGCGACGAGCTGGGGCGTGAACCGCAGGGCCCGGACGCCGAGGGCGATGGCGCGCAGGGCGGAGTCGGCGACGGCCAGGGCCTGGTCGAACGGGAGCTTCAGGACGCAGTCGAGCACGTCGGCCACCGCGGGTGCGGGCAGGGCGACGGCGGTCTCCACCCCGCCAGCCTGCCGCGGACCTCCGCGCTCACCGGGGTTGTCCACAGGTCGCTCGCGAGGCGCCGACGTGCAGCGGCGAGCCCGGGTCGACAGCCGCAGCAGGACGCGACCCCAGCCCTCCGCCCACTGCACGTCGCTGCCGCGGGGCGACCCGTCGCCATACCCGGGTAGGGTTGCCGACATGGATGTGAGTCTGGGCGACATCGCCGGAATGATCGCGGCCCTGGCGTTCGCGTTCCTGGTCTTCAAACTGGGCAGCGTGATCGGCAAGGCCGGCAAGATCCTCGACGAGACGCGGGTCGGTCTGCGGACCACCACCGAGAACGTCCAGCCGACGCTGATCAAGCTCACCGACACGGTCAGCCTCACCAACGAGCAGCTCGCGCGGGTCGACGGCATCACGACCAACGTCTCCGCCATCACCACGAACGCCAGCGCTCTCACCGCCCTCTTCGCGGCGACCCTGGGCAGCCCGGTCGTCAAGGTCGCGGCCTTCACGTATGGCGTCCGGTCGGCCCTGAGCGGGGCGGGCACCAAGTCGACCGGTGGCCGTCGCCGCCGCAGGGGCTGATCGCCGTGGCACGACTCTTCTGGCTCGGTCTCGGTGCGGCCGCAGGCGTCTACGCCGTGCGCCGCGTCGGCAAGGCCGCTCAGGCCTACACGCCCGCCGGTGTCGCCGACGGGCTGTCCGACTTCGGTGACGGCCTGCGCGAGCTCGCCGCCGCCGTCCGCGAGGGCATGGCCGAGCGCGAGGGCGAGCTGCGGCTGGCCCTCGGCATCGACGCCGGTACCGCCGACGACCCCGAGGCGAGCGCAGCACGGCTCGACGCCGCCTCCGCACGGGCGCTGCTCGACGACCCCACGGGTCGTCGCGAGGACCGGGACCTCCGAGCTCGGTAGGGGCGTTCGCGCACCCGCGCGTCTCGTCCCCGCACACCGCTCACCCCTACCCGTACGATTCGTCATGCCCGCCCACTCCTCCAGGGCATGCGCAAAGGACTGAGTACATCCATGGAAACCGCCGAGATCAGGCGCCGCTTCCTCTCGTTCTACGAGAGCAAGGGCCACACGGTCGTCCCGTCGTCCCCGCTGGTCTACGACGACCCCAACCTGCTGTTCGTCAACGCAGGCATGGTGCCGTTCAAGCCCTACTTCCTCGGGCAGCAGACCCCGCCGTGGGACCGCGCCACGTCGGTGCAGAAGTGCGTCCGCACCGGTGACATCGAGGAGGTCGGCAAGACCTCCCGCCACGGCACGTTCTTCCAGATGAACGGCAACTTCTCCTTCGGCGACTACTTCAAGGAAGGCGCCATCCAGTTCGCCTGGGACCTCATCACGACGTCCCAAGACGAGGGTGGCTACGGCCTCGACGCCGACAAGATCTGGCCGACCGTCTACGAGGACGACGACGAGGGCTTCGACCTGTGGCACCGGATGATCGGTGTCCCCAAGGAGCGGATCACCCGTCGCGGCAAGCTCGACAACTACTGGCACATGGGCGTTCCCGGCCCCGGCGGTCCGTGCAGCGAGCTCTACCTCGACCGCGGCCCCGAGTACGGCCGCGAGGGTGGCCCGGCCGTCGACGAGGACCGCTACCTCGAGTTCTGGAACCTCGTCTTCATGCAGTACGAGCTGTCGGCCGTCCGCGCCAAGGACGACTTCGACATCGCCTCGGAGCTGCCGAAGAAGAACATCGACACCGGCATGGGCCTCGAGCGCATGGCCACCCTGCTCCAGGGCGTCGACAACCTCTACGAGATCGACGAGGTCTATCCCGTCCTCGACAGGGCCGCGGAGCTCACCGGCAAGAAGTACGGCGCCCACTCCGGCCACGCGGCCAGCGAGTCCCACCCCGACGACGTGCGCCTGCGCGTGGTCGCCGACCACGTCCGCTCGAGCCTCATGCTCATCGGCGACGGCGTCACCCCCGGCAACGAGGGCCGCGGCTACGTCCTGCGCCGGATGCTGCGCCGCGCGGTGCGCTCCATGCGCCTGCTCGGGTTCGACGAGCCCAGCCTCCCGCTGCTGCTGCCCGTCTCGGTCGAGCGGATGAAGAACTCCTACCCCGAGCTCGAGGCCGGCTTCGACCGGATCTCGCAGATCGCGTATGCCGAGGAGGAGGCCTTCCGTCGCACGCTCGCCTCGGGCACGACGATCCTCGACACCGCGGTGTCGCGCACCAAGTCCTCCGGCGGCACCACCCTGCCGGGCGACCAGGCGTTCCAGCTGCACGACACCTACGGCTTCCCGATCGACCTGACCCTGGAGATGGCGCAGGAGCAGGGCCTCGAGGTCGACCGCGCGGGTTTCACGCGCCTCATGCAGGAGCAGCGCGACCGCGCGAAGGCGGACGCCAAGTCCAAGAAGGGCGGGCACGCCAACACCGAGGTGTGGCGCGACCTGCGTGGGCTGGGTGCCACCGACTGGCGCGCGTACTCCGAGCTGACCAGCGAGGCGAAGATCGTCGGCCTCGTCGTCGACGGCGAGCGCGTCGAGGAGCTCGAGCCCGGCCAGCGCGGCCAGGTCGTCCTCGACCGGACGCCGTTCTACGCCGAGTCCGGTGGCCAGGTCGGCGACGAGGGCATCATCACCGCCGACGGCGCCCACCTGCGGGTCGTCGACGTCCAGCGCCCCGTCAAGGGCCTCGTCGCCCACACCGTCGAGGTGCTCACCGGCCCGGTCCGCTCGGGCCAGGACGTCTCGGCCGAGGTCGACCCCGAGTGGCGCGTCTCCGCGTGCCAGGCGCACTCCGGCACTCACGTGGTCCACGCGGCGTTGCGCCAGGTGCTCGGCCCGACGGCCCTGCAGTCCGGCTCCTACAACAAGCCCGGCTACCTGCGCCTCGACTTCGCTTGGGGCCAGTCCCTGTCGAGCGAGACCCGCAGCGAGATCGAGGAGGTCGCGAACCTCGCCGTCCGCCAGGACCTCCCCGTGTCGGCGCAGTTCATGACGCTGCCGCAGGCGCGCGAGTTCGGTGCGCTGGCGCTGTTCGGAGAGACCTACGACGAGCAGGTCCGCGTCATCGAGATCGGCGGCCCGTGGTCGCGCGAGCTCTGTGGTGGCACGCACGTCGGGCACTCCTCGCAGATCGGTGCGCTCTCGGTGACCGGTGAGTCCTCGGTCGGTTCCGGCGTGCGACGCCTCGAGGCGTTCGTCGGCATGGACGCCCTGCGCTACCTCGCCAAGGAGCGTGCGCTCGTCGCCGAGCTCACCGAGATCGTCAAGGTGCAGCCCGGCGAGCTCAAGGAGCGCATCGCCGCCCTGGTGGCGCGCGTGCGCGACGCCGAGCGCGAGCTGGAGAAGGTCCGCCGCGAGCAGGTGCAGGCCCAGACGGGCAAGCTCGTCGAGTACGCCCGTGACCTCGGTGGCATCAGGGTCCTCACCCACGACGCGGGTGACGGCGCCGGTGCCGACGACCTGCGCACCATGGCGCTGGACCTGCGCGGTCGTCTCGGTGACGCCACCCCGGTGGTCGTCGCCCTGACCGGTGTCGCCAAGGGGCGCCCCGGTGTCGTGGTCGCCACCAACGCCGGAGCCCGTGAGCGCGGTGTCAAGGCGGGGGCCCTCGTGCGCGTCGCTGCACAGACGCTCGGCGGTGGCGGCGGCGGCAAGGACGACCTCGCCCAGGGCGGTGGCACCGACCCGGCGAAGACCGGCGACGCGCTCGGACGGATCGACGCCGCGGTGCGCGATGCCGCCGGCATCACCGGCTGACGGCAGGACCACGGTGACGCAGGAGGCCACCAGGAACGGGGTGCGGGTCGGTGTCGACGTCGGCAGCGTCCGGGTCGGGGTGGCCTCCAGCGACCCGTCCGGTCTGTTGGCCACCCCGGTCCGCACCGTGGCCCGGGACCAGCAGGACCCTCCTGCCGCGGCGCCGACCGACCTCGAGGAGATCGCGGGCATCGTCGCCGACGCCTCGGCCATCGAGGTCGTGGTGGGCCTGCCGCGGACACTCGCGGGGGCCGAAGGTGCCGCTGCGCAGACCGCCCGCACGTATGCTGGGCGGCTGGCGGTCCGTATCGCCCCCGTGCCGGTGCGCCTGATCGACGAGCGCCTGACCACGGTCGATGCGCACCGCTCGCTCCGTGACAGCGGGGTCGACGGTCGCCGGCAGCGCGCGGTCATCGACCAGGCGGCGGCGGTCCTGATCCTGCAGGCCGCCCTCGACGCGGAGCGGGCCTCCGGGCGACCGCCCGGTGAGCTGGTCAGGACTGGTGGGCGCAAGCCCCGGACGAAGGACAGGCACCGATGACCGAGCCCCACCTGGAGCACTCGATCTTCGGGGGGCAGCACGACGACGGCCACGGGGGCCCTGACGGTCACGAGGACGGCTCCGCGCGCGCCCAGACCCGCGCCCAGACGCGACAGCGGACCCGCCCACCGCGGCGCAGGCACGGTCGTCGCCGCGGCATCCTCGTGGTGGCGCTGGCGATCGTCGCGCTCGCCGGCTTCGCGGCATACAGCGTCCTGCGTCCGGTGGTCGACGGGTTCCTGGAGAGCAACGACTATCCCGGCCCGGGCAGCACCGAGGTCCAGGTCGTCGTCAACGACGGCGACACCGGCCGCGCCATCGGGACCACCTTGGAGAAGGCCGATGTCGTGAAGTCGGCCAAGGCGTTCCTCGACGCGGCGTCGGCGGACTCCCGGTCGGCCTCCATCCAGCCCGGCACCTACACGCTCAAGAAGCAGATGACGGCCAAGGGCGCGCTCGCGGTCCTCGTCGACTCGGCCAACCGCAGCGTCCCGCGCGTGACGATCCGCGAGGGGCTCTGGAAGAACGAGATCTTCGCCGCCCTGTCCAAGGGCACCGGCGTGCCGGTGGCGGAGTACGTCAAGGCCGCCAAGGACGCCAAGGCGATCGGCCTCCCGGCGGTGGCGAAGGGCAACGTCGAGGGCTACCTCTTCCCCTCGACCTACGAGTTCCCCGCGAAGGCCACGGCCACCCAGCAGCTCAAGACCATGGTGACCAAGACGATCAGCGAGCTCGACTCCGCCGGGGTCGCCGAGAAGGACCGTGAGCGGACCCTCGTGGTGGCCTCCATCGTCGAGGGCGAGGTCAGCGGCGACGCCGACCGCGGCAAGGTCGCCCGGGTGATCGAGAACCGCCTGCGCACCTCCGGTGCCCCGAACTACGGCCTGCTCCAGATGGACTCGACGGTCCACTACGCGGTGCAGAAGCGCGGCCGGGCCGGCACGAGCGACGCCGACCGGCAGAGCACCAGCCCCTACAACACGTACAAGAAGCAGGGTCTGCCGCCGGCGCCGATCAACAGCCCCGGCGCTGCCTCGATCGAGGCCGCCGCGGCTCCTGCCGACGGCACGTGGCTGTTCTTCGTCACCGTCGACCCCGACACCGGTGAGACCAAGTTCGCGACGACGTCGGCGGAGCACGACCGCAACGTGCAGGAGTTCCAGCAGTGGTGCCGGGACCACCCGGACCGGTGCTGAACGCCGCCGTCCTCGGGCGGCCGGTCTCCCACTCCCTGTCGCCGCTGCTGCACACCACCGGCTACCGCGTGCTGGGCCTGCCCGACTGGACGTATGGCGCGCACGACCTCGGCGCCGACGACCTGGCCGCGTGGGTGCGGGGTCGTGACGAGACCTGGCGCGGGCTCAGCCTGACCATGCCGCTCAAGGAGGCAGCCTTCGCCGTGGCGGACACCGTCTCGGAGACGGCGCGGCTGACGGGTTCGGTCAACACCCTCGTGCGCCGCGACGACCTCGGCTGGGACGCCCACAACACCGACGTGCACGGCCTCGTCGCGGCGCTGGGCCACGTCGACCACGGCGGTGCCGTGACCCTGCTGGGCTCTGGCGCCACGGCGCGGTCGGCGGCTGTCGCGCTGGCCCAGCTCGGCGTCACCGACGTGCGCGTGGCCGCCCGCAACCTCGCGACCAGCACCGAGGTCGTCGCCCTGCTGGACTCGCTCGGCGTGCACGCCGTCCCGGGCACCCTCGACGACTGGGCGCAGGAACGGCGCCGTCTCGTGCTGTCCACCCTGCCGCCCGCGGCCGGGGGAGCAGTGGCCGCCACCCTCCTGGCGGCCGGCACGACGTTCGAGGGGGCCACCCTGTTCGACGTGGTCTACGCCGGGTGGCCGACCGAGCTGGCCCGCACCGCGGTCTCGGCGGGGTTCGACGTCGTGAGCGGGTTGGAGATGCTCGTCCACCAAGCCGCGCGCCAGTTCGAGCTGTTCACCGGCAGCGCCGCCCCGATCGACGCCATGCTCGCCGCAGGCCGCGAGGCGCTGGGCCGATGATCGTCCGTGTCGCCGGGGCCGGCACCCCGGTGTGGTTCGTCGTGCTGCTGGGCGTGGTCGGCCTCGTCGTCGGCGGGTTGACCGGTCGGCGCCTCGCCGACGGCGGGTACCGCACCGAGTACGACGAGGCCGGTGCGCTGCCCCGGGTCTGGTGGTGGCCGGCGCCCGTGCTGGCCCTGCTGTGGGCGTTCCTGGGCTGGCGCCTCGGCGACTACGCCGGGTGGGCCGCCCTGCCTGCCTTCCTGCTGTTCGCCTGGCTCACGGTGGGCCTGGTCTGGATCGACGCCGACGTGCACCGGCTCCCCGACGGACTGGTCCTCCCGGCCTACCCCGCCCTGCTGGTCCTGCTGCTGGTGGCGACCCTGGGCCTGGGGGACTGGCGGGCCCTGTGGCGGGCACTGGCCTGCCTCGCCGTCGTCTTCGGGGTCTTCTTCCTCATGAACCTCGTGTCGCCCGCCTCGCTCGGGTTCGGCGACGTGAAGCTGTCCGGGCTGATCGGCCTGCTGCTGGGCTGGCTCGGGGTGCAGGAGGCGGTGACGGGCGTGGTGGCCGGGTTCCTCGTGGGGGGAGTGGTGGCGCTGGTCATGCTCGTCGCCCAGCGGGTCGGCCTGCGCTCGCACATCGCCTACGGTCCCTCGCTCCTGCTCGGCACCTTCCTCGCGCTGGCGTTCGAGTACCAGCTGGTGGCCTAGGGGGAAGGGCCCGGAGGGTGCGTGGGAGGATCGACGCATGCTTCGCTGGTTGACCGCAGGTGAGTCCCACGGCCCGGCCCTCCTCGCGACGATCGAGGGCCTGCCCGCGGGGGTCGAGGTGACCTCCAAGGACGTCGCCGCCGCCCTCGCCCGTCGTCGTCTCGGCTTCGGCCGCGGTGCCCGGATGAAGTTCGAGCAGGACGAGGTGGAGTTCCTCGGCGGACTGCGCCACGGGGTGACGATGGGTTCGCCGCTGGCGATCCGGATCGGCAACACCGAGTGGCCGAAGTGGGAGACCGTGATGTCGCCCGACCCCGTCTCCGACGAGGCGTATGCAGCGTCCGACGACGTGAACGCGGAGAAGGAGGTCGCGCGCAACCGGCCGCTGACCCGTCCGCGCCCCGGCCACGCCGACCTCGTCGGCATGCAGAAGTACGGCTTCGACGACGCTCGCCCGGTGCTGGAGCGGGCCTCGGCGCGGGAGACCGCTGCCCGCGTCGCCCTCGGTGAGGTCGCCGCGCGTTTCCTCGAGCAGGCCTACGGCATCCGCCTGGTCTCCCACACCGTCGCCATCGGCACGGCCGGCGTCTCCGACGACGCCGAGCTGCCGACCCCCGACCAGGTCGAGCAGATCGACGCCGACCCGGTGCGCACCCTCGACGCCCAAGGCTCGGCCGCCATGGTGGCCGAGGTCGAGGCAGCCAAGAAGGACGGTGACACCCTCGGCGGCGTGGTCGAGGTGCTGGCCTACGGGCTGCCCCCCGGCCTGGGCTCGCACGTCCACTGGGACCGTCGGCTGGATTCGCAGCTGGCCGGTGCCCTCATGGGCATCCAGGCCATCAAGGGCGTCGAGGTGGGCGACGGCTTCCGTACCGCTGCCCGCCGCGGCTCGGCCGCCCACGACGAGATGGAGCGCGACGCCGACGGCACCATCCGCCGGCGGACCGGCCGCGCCGGCGGCACCGAGGGCGGCATGTCCACGGGTCAGGTGCTGCGCGTCCGCGCCGCCATGAAGCCCATCTCGACCGTCCCGCGGGCCCTCGACACGATCGACACCACCGGGGCCGAGGCGGCCAAGGCGATCCACCAGCGCTCCGACGTCTGCGCGGTCCCCGCGGCCGGCGTCGTGGCCGAGGCCATGGTCGCGCTCGTCCTTGCCCAGGCCTGCGTCGAGAAGTTCGGCGGCGACTCGGTGACCGAGACCGCACGCAACCACGCGGCATACCTCGCGGCGATCCCCGAGGCGATGCGGACGTGGTGACCTCCGCCCCGACGGGGGGCGCCCCCGTGCGCCCTCTCGCCGTCGTCATCGGCCCGCCCGGCGCCGGGAAGAGCACGGTGGGCCGACGCCTCGCTGCTGCCCTTGGAGTCCGTTGGCACGACACGGATTCCGCGATCGAGGCCGCCCAGGGTGCCACGATCTCCGACCTGTTCGTCGACCACGGTGAGGCCCACTTCCGCGCGCTGGAGCGTGCCGAGGTCGCCCACGCCCTGACCGGGGGCGACGTGGTCGTGTCCCTCGGCGGCGGAGCGCCGATGGACCCCGAGACCCAGACCCTGCTCGCCGGCCACACGGTGGTGTTCCTCGACGTGGGGATCGCCGATGCCGCGCGCAGGATCGGGTTCGAGGGCAACCGACCGCTGCTGATGATGAACCCCCGCGCGAGCTGGACCAAGATGATGAACGAGCGCCGCGACACCTACCAGCGCCTCGCGACGATCCGGGTCGACACGGCAGGGCGCAAGCCCGCGGAGATCGTGGCCGAGGTCGTCGCCGCGCTCGGCCGCACCACCGCCACCGAGGAGCAGTCATGAGTGACGCGACGCGCATCAGCGTCGGCGGGCAGTACGACGTCGTCATCGGGACCGGGCTGCTCGACGAGCTGCCCGGCCTGGTCGGGGAGGGGGTGCAGCGCGTCCTCGTGATCCACCCGCGGGCCCTGGCCACCACCGGCGAGGCCGTGCGGGAGGACTTGTCCGCCAAGGGGTTCGAGGCGTATGCCGCCGAGGTCCCCGACGCGGAGGAGGCCAAGACCGCGCAGGTCGCCGCCTTCCTCTGGGGCGTCCTGGGCCAGGCCGGCTTCACCCGCTCCGACGCGATCGTCAGCGTCGGCGGGGGAGCGACCACGGACCTGGCGGGGTTCGTCGCCGCCACCTGGCTGCGCGGGATCAGGGTCGTGCACGTGCCTACGACGCTGCTGGCGATGGTCGACGCGGCGGTCGGCGGCAAGACCGGGATCAACACCACCGAGGGCAAGAACCTCGTCGGCGCCTTCCACGAGCCGGCCGGGGTGCTGTGCGACCTCGCCACGCTGGAGACGTTGCCCCAGCACGACTTCACCGCCGGACTGGCCGAGGTCGTCAAGTGCGGGTTCGTCGCCGACCCGGTCATCCTCGACCTCGTCGAGGCCGACCCGGTGGGCGTGCGCTCACCCTCCGGTGCCCACGTCCGGGAGCTCATCGAGCGTGCGGTCCGGGTCAAGGCCGACATCGTCGCGCAGGACCTCAAGGAGTCGTCGCTGCGCGAGGTCCTCAACTACGGCCACACCTTCGGTCACGCCGTCGAGCACGTCGAGCGCTACGCCTTCCGCCACGGCGCCGCCGTCTCGATCGGCATGGTCTACGTCGCCGAGCTCGCCCGCCTCGCCGGCAAGATGGACGACGCCCTCGTCGACCGGCACCGCTCGGTCCTCACCTCGCTCGGCCTGCCCGTGACCTACCGCGGGGACCGCTGGCCTCAGCTGCTCGACGCCATGAAGCGCGACAAGAAGTCCCGTGGGTCGCTGCTGCGGTTCGTCGTGCTGAACGGGCTGGCCAGGCCGGTGCGCCTGGAGGGGCCGGACCCGGCGATCCTGCAGGCGGCCTACGCGGAGGTCAGTGCCGAGGTCACCCGCGGCGGAGCCATCTCGCTCTGAGCGGACCCAGAGCCGGCCAGGGCCGGCCAGGGCCGGCTCAGGGCTGGGGGACGGGCGCCGTGGTCAGCAGGCGCCGGTGCCCCACGCCTTGCAGGCGATGCGGATGCCGTCGGCGGTCCGCAGGTCGGCCGAGCTGCCGGTGTTGGACAAGATCGGCTTGGTGTTGCCCCAGAAGTTCTGCAGGCGGGTGTTGGTGCCCTTGCCGTTGCGCAGGACGAAGATCTCGCCCGGCTTCACGACCGTGCCCCGAGGGATCTCGTAGGTGTACCCGTTGCTGTGGATGGTCTGGTACGACAGGTCGATCGACGTGCTGCCGGTCGTGTACGCGGTCACGTACTCGCCGTTGAGGTTGTCCGCGTCCACGCCGGGGGCGTCCTGCTGGGCGTTCATCCGCACCCGGCCCGCCAGCGGGGTGGTGCAGGCGTAGAAGCACGGGTAGATCGACCAGGCGCGCACGTCGCCGTCACGGTCGAAGAGGTAGGCGCCGCTACCGTACTTGTTGGCCGCGATGCTGGCGTTGGGGAACTTGGGGGTGCTGCTGCCCCAGTAGAACGTCGTCGACGTGGCCGTGCCCTTGCCCACCCTCAGGGTGAGCAGCCCGCCGGCCGGGACCACCGCGGTCGACGGGAACGTGTAGGAGTCCTGGCCTCCGGTACGCAGCTGCCAGCCCGCGACGGACAGTGCGGTGCCGCTGCTGTTGAGGACACGCACCCACTCGCCGTTGACGTTGGTGGAGTCGTCGCCGTTCGCGTCCCAGCTGACCCAGACCTTCAGAGGCGTGCTCTGGGACGGCCCGGAGCGGCAGTAGTCCGTGTCCCACAGGTTGGTGCGGGCCGCGGCGGCCTGCTGGGCGGCGGTGAAGTAGGACTTCCAGCGGGTGGCGTCCCCGGCGAGGATGACGGGGAGGGCGTGCCCCGCCTTGAGCTGGGCGAGCTGGGTGTCGACCCAACCGGTGCTCGTCGACACGTCGATGTGGCGGACGGGACGGCCCAGGCTGGAGGCGCTGGTGGCGTTCGTCGTCATGCGCAGGCGCTTGCCGGCCACGAGGCGGTTCATCGACGCGGTCGCCTCGGCGGCGTGGCAGCTGCCGATCTCCATCGTCTGGATGCCGGTGTTGCGCACGTGCGGCGGGGTGAGGGTGCTCGGGTCGCCGTCGACCCTGACCGCCACGGTGTCGCCGTCGACGGTGTGGTCGTAGGTCCCGTAGGTCACCGTCGCGGCCCACACCTTCGAGGTGGTGGCCGCCGAGGCGATCGACCCGGTCGCGAGCAGCGCAGCCGCGCAGGTGAGTCCGAGCGCGGCGGCCAGGGGGCCGCGGGCCGGACCACGACGTCGGCGACCGGGGCGGTCTTGCCGTGGGACGCGAGTGCGGGCGGGGCGGGGGACGATGCGGTCTGGCACGAGGAGCTCCGGGGACTGGCGGGGTCGACGCGTGCGGGGGAGGTGGGGGGTGCGCCGACGACAGCCATGGTGACACCCGTTCGGGAAGATCGAGGCAGCCGCGGGCAAACGTGGCCAAACGGGGGAGGAGCCCTCACAGGCAGGGCACAGTGACGACACAGGGCGCGCCGTGGTCAGCCGTCCACCATCGACTCATGAGCACCCCGACCCAGCCCCCGTCCCGCACCACGTCGACCAGCGCCACGCCGAGCACGGCCGCGAGCGCCTCGGTCACGGCCGTCCACGCCGTGCCCGAGGAGGACCACGGCGTCGACCACTTCGGCCACCCGCACGACGACCGGCACGACCGTGGGCTCGAGTTCGACGTGGCCACCCTGCTGGGCCGGCGCGGGATGCTCGGCCTGCTTGGAGCGCTCGGCGCCGGTGCCGCGCTCGCAGCCTGCGGCACCCCGGCCGGGTCGAGCGCGACCCCCTCCTCGACGGCGTCGTCCTCCTCGACGAGCAGCTCGAGCTCGTCCACCGCCTCGGCGACCGCCGGTGCCACGCCACAGGCCGAGGTGCCCGACGAGACCGGCGGGCCCTACCCCGGTGACGGGTCGAACGGCCCCAACGTCCTGGACGACTTGGGCATCGTCCGCTCCGACATCACGAGCAGCTTCGGCACCTCGACGACCACGGCGGAAGGCATCCCGCTGACGATCAACCTCACGGTCACCGACGCCGGCAACGGCTACGCGGCGATGGAGGGGGCAGCGGTCTACCTGTGGCACTGCAACCGTGACGGCCAGTACTCGATGTACTCCCAGGGCGTGGAGGACGAGAACTACCTGCGCGGGGTGCAGGCCACCAACGCGTCGGGGACCGCTACGTACACGAGCATCTTCCCCGCGGCATACGACGGACGCTGGCCGCACATCCACTTCGAGGTGTACTCCTCGGTCGACGACGCGACCAGCAGCGGCCAGATCGTCAAGACCTCGCAGATCGCGCTTCCGGAGGCGGCCTGCACCGAGGTGTATGCCACCACCGGGTACGAGGCGAGCGTCGCGAACCTCGCGCGCACCTCCCTCACGCAGGACATGGTGTTCGGCAACGACGGCGGGATCTACCAGCTCGCGACGGTCACCGGGAACACCACGGACGGCTACGTCGCCAACCTCACCATCGGCGTGTGACCCGGCCCGCGACGACCGGTATGGCGCCGCGTCAGGGGAGGCGGCGCACCATACGGCGCTCGCGGCGGCCCGAGGTCGCGTCGGTGACCAGGTCGTCGGTGGTGACCCAGCCCGCGCGTTCGTACACCGCGGCCGCGCGGGAGTTGTCGTCGATGACCCACAGCTCGAGCTGGTCCCTCCCGACAAACCCGGCGTGGTCGTCGACCGCGGCCAACAGGACGCCGGCGACGCCCCTGCCCCAGGCGTCCGGGTCCACGGCGAGGTAGTAGAGCTCCCAGGCGCTCGGTGTGGGGGCGCCGAGCGCGAACCCCACGACCGCGTCGTCGTCGCGGGCGACGAGGATGACCGATCCCTCGAGCACCAACCGGCGACGGACACCTGCGACCGCCTTCTCGACGACGCTCGTGCCGGGCTCGGACCGGTTGTCGCGCCGTGCCGCCGCCCGCGCCCAGACGCCGGCGGCGACGTGGACGATGTCGTCCGGCACCTCGAGGCCGGCGGGGTGGCCGTAGGTGACGACGTGCATTGGCACCACCGGCGGCCGGGGCTCGTGCGTGGGGCGCGAGGGATCTGCGGTCACTGCACGTCGTCTCAGATCGCGTCGAGGGCGGCGAGGTCGGCGACGCTCGGCTGCCAGGCGACGGCGCGCGCGTTGCGCTGCACCTGCGCGGCACTGGTGACGCCGGAGATGACCGACGCGACCTGCGGCTGGACCGCCAGCCCACCGATCGCCACGTCGAGGAGCTCGACGCCACGGTCGTCCGCGAACGCCTGGAGGGCCTCCACCCGGTCCCAGTCCGCGTCGACGAGCCAGTCCGCGCGGTCGGCCTCGAGCGCGGCGCGCGACCCCTCGGGAGCCGCAGCCCCGCGCTGGTACTTGCCGGTGAGCAGGCCACGGCCGAGAGGGAAGAACGGGAGCAGGCCCAGGTCGAAGCGCTCACAGGCGGGGGTCACCTCGTCCTCGACCGAGCGGTCGAGCAGGGAGTACTCGTTCTGCACCGACACGAACGACGCGAGCCCGGCGGTCGCCGAGGTCCACGACGCGTCGGCGACCTGCCAGCCGTCGAAGTTGGAGCAGCCGACGTAGAGGACCTTGCCCTCGCGCACCAGGTCGGTGAGGACCTCGAGGGTCTCGCCGATGGGCGTCAGCGGGTCGGGGCGGTGCAGCTGGTAGAGGTCGATGTGGTCGGTCTGCAGGCGGCGCAGGCTGGCCTCGACCGCCCGTCGGACGTAGCGGCGTGACCCGCGCGCACCGAAGTCCTCGCCGTTGGCGCCCTGCATGTCCATGCCGAACTTCGTCGCCACGACGAACTCGTCGCGCTGGCCCTGCAACGCGTCACCGAGCATCTCCTCGCTCTGGCCCGGGTGCCCGCCGTAGATGTCGGCGGTGTCCAAGAGGGTGACGCCGGTCTCGCGGGCCGCGCGCAGGATGTCGGCGAGGCCCTCCTGGTCCACGCGGCGGCCGAACGCGTTGCACCCGAGGCCGACCGCGCTGACCATCAGGCCGCTGCCGCCGAGGGGCCGGTACTCCATGTCGCTCATGCCCCCACCCTAGGTCGGGGCCCCGCAGCGATTCGGGGGACACCCGTCCCGACGGCTAGACTGGTCGGCGATTCCCACCCCGAACACTTCCGGAGCACTCGCGCGCGCCTGCGCCGCTGGGTACCGGCTCATCGAAAGCGATTGACACGTGGCATCGACCAACGAGCTCAAGAACGGCCTGGTCCTGAACCTCGAGGGACAGCTGTGGTCCGTCGTGGAGTTCCAGCACGTCAAGCCCGGCAAGGGCCCGGCGTTCGTGCGCACCAAGCTCAAGAACGTCCTCTCCGGCAAGGTCGTCGACAAGACCTTCAACGCAGGCGTCAAGGTCGAGACCGCGAACGTCGACCGCCGCGACATGCAGTACCTCTACAAGGACGGTACCGACTACGTCTTCATGGACGGGTCGACCTACGACCAGATCTACATCCCCGAGGCCACCGTCGGCACCGCCGCGGACTACCTCCTCGAGAACCAGATGGCCCAGGTCGCCACGCACGACGGCACCGTCCTCTACGTCGAGCTCCCGACCTCGGTCGTGCTCGAGATCACCTACACCGAGCCTGGCCTGCAGGGTGACCGCTCCACCGGTGGCACCAAGCCGGCGACCCTCGAGACCGGTGCGCAGATCAACGTGCCGCTGTTCCTCGAGCAGGGCACCAAGGTCAAGGTCGACACCCGCGACGGCTCGTACCTCGGCCGCGTGAACTAAGTGGCTGCTCGCTCCAAGGCGCGCAAGCGCGCGATCGACATCCTCTTCGAGGCCGAGCAGCGTGGGCTGAACGCCCGCGACCTGCTGGCCGAGCGGCTCGCGAAGCCGGTCACCGAGGCCCCGCTCAACCAGTACACCGCCGACCTCGTCGAGGGCGTCGTGTCGCACTGGACCGACATCAACGAGCTGCTCTCGACGTACTCCCAGGGCTGGACGATCGAGCGCATGCCGAGCGTCGACCGCGCGATCCTGCGCCTCGGCGCCTGGGAGATCCTCTACTCCGACGACATCCCCGACGGGGTCGCGATCTCCGAGGCCGTCGAGCTGGCCACCAGCCTGTCGACCGACGACTCCCCGAAGTTCGTCAACGGCCTGCTCGGTCGGCTCGCCGAGGTCAAGCCGACCCTGGCCTGACCTGCCCTGACGCCCAAGTGAGTCCGCGTGACCCTGCCGAGGACGACGACGTGGTGGGGTTCGCCCACGTGCTCGACCTCGACGGTCACGCGCACCTCGAGCAGATCGCGGTCCTGCCGGACCGTTCGCGACGCGGGATCGGGGCCGTCCTCCTCGAGGAGGCGTGCCGGTATGCCGCCGAGCAGGGCTCCGCGCAGGTCACCCTGCGCACCTTCCGCGACGTCCCGTGGAACGCCCCGTTCTACGCGCGGCACGGGTTCGAGGTCCTGGACCCGGAGCCCGGCTGGATGCAGCCCCTGCGCGACGCAGAAGCCCGGATCGGGTTGCCGCAGAACGGCATCCGCGTCGCCATGGTCCGTCAGGTCGACTGACGCCGGTTCGTGCACGAATCGCCCCGGAACGCCCACCGCGGGGGCGATCTGTGCACGCTCCGGCGCGAACGGACCCCTCACTCAGGGCGGAAGGCCTCCCGGACCGCGGCCATGTCGCTGCGCTCGTGCCCGGTCCTGGCCGCCGCGGCGTAGACGGCGGACAGCGCGTCGAGCAGCCTGCTTTCGACCCCGACGGTGGTCGCGGCGTCCTGGATCAGGCCCACGTCCTTGAGGGCGCTGCCGACGGCGAACGACGCGTCGTACGACTGGTCGATCATCAGGCCGCCCTTGAGCTGCGCGTAGGGCGTGTCCGTCGGCCCGCCCCCGATGGCCTCGAGGAAGAGCCGCGGGTCGAGGCCGAACGCGTCGGTCAGGGCGACCGACTGGGCGACGGCTGCGTTGACCGAGGCGATCCAGGCGTTGACCGCGAGCTTGAGCCGGCTCGCGGCGCCGGGGGAGTCGCCCACCCACATCGTCCGGCTGCCGACCGCGTCGAGCACGGGCCGCACGCGGTCCTCGAGCCCGCGGTCTCCTGAGACCACGACGACGAGGGCGCCGTTCTCGGCAGGCGCCTTGGTCCCGAGCACGGGGGCGTCGAGGAACGGCACCGAGTGCCGGGCCGCCAACGCGGCCAGCTGCTCCACGCCCTCGACCCCGACCGTCGACGTCTGGAGCCAGACGGCGCCGCCCAGGTCGTCGAGCAGCGGTGCCACCACGTCGAGCACGGCCACGGTGTCGTGCAGCATCGTCACCACGACCTCGGCACCGGAGACGGCCTCGCCCGCCTCGGCGCACACCCGAACGCCATCGTGCTCGAGGGCTGCCGCACGCTCCGGGCTGCGGTTCCACGCCCTCACCTCGAGCCCTGCGCGGGCCAGGCTGCGCGCCATACCGGTTCCCATGATCCCCGTGCCGAGCACAGCCACCGTCGTCGTCATCGCCAGGTCGAACCTTCCGCGTAGGGCCGACGTCCGCGCCGGCACGTCTCCTTCCTACCGGAGGTCGGGGTGCGGCGCCCGGGTCGTGCGGCAGACCCGTCCGCGGGTCGAGCCGGTGTGCGTCCACGGGGGCCCGGCCGCTACAGTGGCCGACGATCGACATCCTTTAACGACCTGTCCTGTGAGGCAGGGAAGGAGGTCCTGACGCCCGTGCGTCCTGACTCTGCCGTACCCACTCCCGTCGACGCCTCCCCGGCTCCCGGAGCTCCCGCACCGTCCCCGTCGCGCACGGTCCTCACGGCCAGCGACATCTCCCGCGCCCTGCGCCGCGTGGCCCACGAGATCCTCGAGCACAACAAGGGCGGCTCCGACCTCGTCGTGCTCGGCATCCCCAGCCGCGGGGTGGTCCTGGCCCAGCGGCTCGCCGCCGTGATGGAGAGCGTGGAGGGCAGGCCGGTCCCGGTCGGCGCGCTCGACGTGACCATGCACCGCGACGACCTGCGGCGACAGCCCACCCGCAGCCCGCGGCACACCGACATCCCCGGTGGCGGCATCGACGACAAGGTCGTCGTCCTCGTCGACGACGTCCTCTACTCGGGCCGCACCGTCCGGGCCGCGCTCGACGCCCTGTCCGACCTCGGGCGGCCCCGCGCCGTGCGCCTCGCGGTGCTCGTCGACCGCGGGCACCGTGAGCTGCCCATCCGCGCCGACCACGTCGGCAAGAACCTGCCCACGTCGAGCAGCGAGCGGGTCTCGGTGCGGCTGTCGGACCACGACGGCGTCGAGGACCAGGTCACCATCGCCGGAGGAGACCGCCCATGAACATGACCCCACGAAGTTCTGCGCTCCTCCGTCGCTCCGACACTTCGCGAGGACCCCGATGAGCACGACCACCACCGCGCGCCGTACGCATCGCCACCTGCTGTCCTCCGCGGACCTCGACCGCGGCCAGGTCCGGGCCATCCTCGACACCGCCGCGGAGATGCACGGGGTGCAGCAGCGCGAGGTCAAGAAGCTGCCGACCCTGCGCGGCCGCACGGTCGTCAACCTGTTCTTCGAGGACTCGACCCGCACGCGCAGCTCGTTCGAGATCGCGGGCAAGTGGCTCTCGGCCGACGTCATCAACATCAGCGGCAAGGGCTCCTCGACCTCCAAGGGCGAGTCCCTGCGCGACACGGTGCTCACCGTCGCGGCGATGGGCGTCGACGCCCTCGTCATCCGCCACCACGCCAGCGGTGCCGCCCAGCAGGTCAGCCAGTGGGTCGACGCGCACGTCGTCAACGCCGGCGACGGCACGCACGAGCACCCGACGCAGGCCCTGCTCGACGCGTACACGATGGAGCGCCGCCTCGGTGACCTCGAGGGTCGTCACGTCGCCATCGTCGGCGACCTGACCCACTCCCGCGTCGTCCGCTCCAACCTCATCACCCTGCGGACGCTGGGCGCCCGGGTCACGCTGGTCGCCCCGCCGACCCTGATGCCGAGTGGCATCGGCGCGTGGGCGGCAGCCGAGGGGTTCGCCCTGTCGAACGACTTCGACGCCGTGCTGCCGACCGCCGACGCCGTGATGATGCTGCGGGTGCAGCGGGAGCGGATGAGTGGCGGGTTCTTCCCGACGCCGCGGGAGTACACCGTCGGCTACGGCCTGACCCGCCCGCGCCTCGACGTGCTGATGGCCGCCAACCCCGACGCCGTCATCTGCCACCCCGGCCCCATGAACCGTGGCCTCGAGATCTCGCCGGATGCCGCCGACGCGGCTTCGTCGCTGGTGCTCGACCAGGTGAGCGCGGGCGTCGCGGTGCGGATGAGCGTGCTCTACCACCTTCTCGCCGGTGGCGAGGGAGAGGACAGCTGATGGCCAGCCTGCTCGTCACCGGAGCCAACCTGCTCGGCCGGGGCGCGACCGACCTCCTCGTCGAGGACGGCGTCATCACCGAGGTCGGCTCGATCCGCTCGGCCAAGGGCGCCGACGTCCTCGACGCCGACGGTCTCGTGGCGCTGCCCGGACTCGTCGACCTCCACACCCACCTGCGCGAGCCCGGCCGCGAGGACGCCGAGACCATCGCGTCCGGTGCTGCCGCTGCGGCCGTCGGTGGGTTCACCGCCGTGCTCGCCATGGCCAACACCAACCCCGTCACCGACACCGCAGAGGCGGCCGAGCGCATCCTCGACCTCGGGCGGGCCACCGGTCTGGTGGACGTCGTCCCGGTGGGCGCCGTCACCAAGGGCCTCGCGGGGGAGGAGCTCGCCGAGCTCGGCCTCATGCACCGCTCCCGCGCACGGACCACGTTCTTCTCCGACGACGGCAAGTGCGTGCACAACGCGCGCGTCATGCGCCGGGCCCTGGAGTACGTCCGCGCGTTCGGCGGCGTCGTCTCCCAGCACGCCCAGGACCCGCACCTCGCCGGTCCGCAGGCCTGCGCCCACGAGGGCGAGCTGTCCGGCCGCCTCGGACTGCCGGGCTGGCCGGGCATCGCGGAGGAGTCGATCGTCGCCCGCGACGTCATGCTCGCCCGTCACATCGGCTCGCGCGTCCACGTCGCCCACGTCTCCACGGCGGGCACCGTCGAGGTCGTCCGCTGGGCCAAGGCCCAGGGCATCGACGTCACCGCCGAGGTCACGCCGCACCACCTCGTGCTCACCACCGACCTGCTCGCCGGCTACGACCCGACGTTCAAGGTCAACCCGCCGCTGCGGCCGCAGGAGGACGTCGACGCGCTGCGCGCGGCGCTCGCCGACGGCACGATCGACGCCGTGGCCACCGACCACGCGCCGCACGCCCGGCACGACAAGGAGCACGCGTTCGTCGACGCCGCCTTCGGGATGCTCGGCCTGGAGACCGCGCTGTCGGTGGTCAGCGACGTCATGGTGCGCGGCGGGCTGCTCGACTGGGCCGGGGTCGCCCGCGTCATGTCGCAGTCGCCCGCACGCATCGCCGGGCTCGCGGCGCACGGTTCGACCCTGTCGGTGGGCGACGCAGCCCACCTCACGCTGGTCGACCCCGCCGCCGAGGTCACGGTCGACCGCGGCGCCAGCCTGTCGCTGTCGCGCAACAACCCCTGGCACGGCCGGACGCTGCAGGGCGCGGTCCACGCCACCGTGTTCGGTGGTCGCGTCACCGCCCAGAAGGGAGCCCTCGCGTGACCCGCGTCCAGGCCGTGGGAGTGCTCCTCGTCGCGCTCGGCCTCATCTACGGACTCCTGTATGCCGCGTGGCTGCGCAAGCGGCGCCGGCACACGTCGGCGGCGATCGCCGCCGAGCGGGCCCGCGGCGACGGCGGGGCGGACGTGGCGGCCGATGACACCGGCAGCACCGCGAAGCCGGCGGCGCAGCTCTCCGTGGAGGGCACCTACATCAGCACCACCACCGCCCTGAGCCGCCTCGAGCGGGTCACCGTCGAGGGCCTGGGCAACCGCGCCTCGGCGACCCTGCTCATCACCCGGGGCTCACCGGAGGAGCTCGTGCGCATCGAGAGGCAGGGCGAGTCGACCGTCCTCATCACGGGCCCCCGCCTCGTCTCGGTGCGACGTGACCGCGGCATGGTCGGCAAGTTCGTCGGCAGCAACCGCATGCTCGTCCTGCAGTGGCGGGCCGAGGGCGGCGACCTCTACGAGACCGGGTTCCTGCCGCGGTACAAGGCCGACCTCGAGCGCGTCGAGTCAGCACTCTGGTGGCACACCGGCGAACAGCGCACCGAAGTCGGCGCCGAGCCTGCAGAGACCACTCCCAACGTGTCCGATTCCCCTGCGACAGAAGGAAACTCCACGTCATGACCAGTCCCGCCCACCTCGCACCGCGCGGTGCCGCCGTCCTCGTCCTCGAGGACGGGCGGGCCTTCCACGGTGACGCGTACGGCGCCACCGGCCAGACCGTCGGCGAGGCCGTGTTCTCCACCGGCATGACCGGCTACCAGGAGACGCTCACCGACCCGAGCTACCACCGCCAGGTCGTCGTCATGACCGCCCCGCACGTGGGCAACACCGGCGTCAACGACGAGGACGACGAGTCCCGGAAGATCTGGGTCGCCGGGTACGTCGTGCGCGACCCCGCGCTGCGCCCGTCGAACTGGCGCTCCCAGCGATCCCTCGAGGACGACCTGCGCGAGCAGGGTGTCGTCGGCATCAGCGGCATCGACACCCGGGCCCTGACCCGCCACCTGCGCGAGCGCGGCGCCATGCGCGTGGGCATCTTCTCCGGCGACCAGGCCGAGCAGCCCGTCGCGCAGCTTGCCTCGACGGTGCAGCAGGCGCCGCTGATGGCCGGCGCCGCCCTGGCGGCCGAGGTCACCACCTCCGAGGCCTACGTCGTGCCGGCGGTGGGGGAGAAGCGCTTCACGGTGGCGGCCCTCGACCTCGGCATCAAGGCGATGACGCCGGCGCTGCTGGCGCAGCAGGGCATCGAGGTGCACGTGCTGCCCGCGAGCTCGACCTTCGAGCAGGTCAGGGCCGTCGGCGAGGACGGCCCGGACGGGGTGTTCTTCTCCAACGGTCCCGGGGACCCGTCCACCGCCGACGCCGAGGTCGCGGTCCTGCGGCAGGTGCTCGATGCGCGGATCCCGTTCTTCGGCATCTGCTTCGGCAACCAGCTGCTCGGGCGCGCACTCGGGTTCGGCACCTACAAGCTCAAGTACGGTCACCGCGGGATCAACCAGCCGGTCATGGACCGCACCACCGGCAAGGTCGAGGTGACGGCGCACAACCACGGCTTCGCCGTCGACGCCCCGCTCGACGGCGAGGTGACCGCGCCGGCGGACGCCGAGGGGTCGGCATACGGCCGCGTGCGGGTCTCGCACGTGTGCCTCAACGACGACGTCGTCGAGGGCCTCGAGTGCCTCGACCTCCCCGCGTACTCGGTGCAGTACCACCCGGAGGCCGCCGCCGGCCCGCACGACGCGGGCTACCTGTTCGACCGGTTCGTCGAGTTGATGAGCAGCAATGAGAAGGGAACCCACGCCTGATGGGCAAGCGGGAAGACATCAAGAGCGTCCTGGTCATCGGCTCCGGGCCGATCGTCATCGGCCAGGCGTGCGAGTTCGACTACTCCGGCACGCAGGCCTGCCGCGTGCTGCGCGAGGAGGGCATCCGCGTCATCCTCGTCAACTCCAACCCGGCGACCATCATGACCGACCCGGAGTTCGCCGACGCGACCTACGTCGAGCCGATCACCCCCGAGGTCGTCGAGTCGATCATCGCCCGTGAGCGCCCCGACGCCGTGCTGGCGACCCTGGGTGGCCAGACCGCGCTCAACTGCGCGATCTCGCTGCACGAGGCCGGCGTCCTGGAGAAGTACGGCTGCCCGCTCATCGGCGCCAACGTCGAGGCGATCCAGCTCGGTGAGGACCGCGAGAAGTTCAAGGGTGTCGTCGAGCGCTGCGGTGGCGAGTCCGCCCGCTCACTCATCTGCCACACCATGGACGAGCTGCTCGCCGCGGCGGACGACCTCGGCTACCCCGTCGTCGTGCGCCCCTCCTTCACCATGGGCGGGCTCGGGTCCGGCTTCGCCTACGACGAGGCCGACCTGCGCCGCATCGGTGGCGCCGGCCTCCAGTACAGCCCGACGACCGAGGTGCTCCTCGAGGAGTCGATCCTCGGCTGGAAGGAGTACGAGCTCGAGGTCATGCGCGACCACGCCGACAACGTCGTGGTGGTCTGCTCGATCGAGAACCTCGACCCGATGGGCGTGCACACCGGTGACTCGATCACCGTGGCCCCGGCCCTGACGCTGACCGACCGCGAGTACCAGCGGCTGCGCGACCTCGGTATCGCCATCATCCGCGAGGTCGGGGTCGACACCGGCGGCTGCAACATCCAGTTCGCGGTGAACCCCGCCGACGGCCGGATCATCGTCATCGAGATGAACCCCCGCGTCTCGCGGTCCAGCGCCCTGGCGTCCAAGGCGACCGGCTTCCCGATCGCCAAGATCGCGGCGAAGATGGCCATCGGCTACACCCTCGACGAGGTGCCGAACGACATCACCCGCGAGACCCCGGCGTCCTTCGAGCCGTCGCTCGACTACGTGGTGGTGAAGGTGCCGCGGTTCGCGTTCGAGAAGTTCCCCGCCGCCGACCCGACCCTGACGACGACGATGAAGTCGGTCGGCGAGGCCATGTCGATCGGTCGCAACTTCACCGAGGCGCTCCAGAAGGCGCTGCGGTCGATGGAGCGCAAGGGCAGCAGCTTCCACTGGGACGGACCCAAGCCCAGCGTCGAGCAGGCCCGCACCTTCCTGCACACCGCGAAGACGCCGACCGACGGTCGCATCGTCACCGTGCAGCAGGCCATGCGCGGCGGGCTCTCGGTCGAGGAGGTCCACGAGGCCACCGGCATCGACCCGTGGTTCCTCGACCAGATGGAGCTCATCAACGCTGTCGCCGAGCAGGTCGCCACCGCCACCGAGCTGACGCCGTCCCTGCTGCGTCTGGCCAAGCGGCACGGCTTCTCCGACACCCAGATCGCGTCACTGCGAGCCATGCCCGAGGCCGTCGTCCGCGGGGTCCGCCACGCGCTCGGCGTGCGCCCGGTCTACAAGACGGTCGACACCTGTGCCGCCGAGTTCGCGGCCCTGACGCCGTACCACTACAGCACCTACGACGAGGAGACCGAGGTCGCGCCGCGCGAGAAGCCGGCCGTCCTCATCCTCGGCAGCGGCCCCAACCGCATCGGCCAGGGCGTCGAGTTCGACTACTCCTGCGTGCACGCCAGCTTCGCCCTGCGCGACGCCGGCTACGACACGGTGATGGTCAACTGCAACCCCGAGACCGTCTCCACCGACTACGACACCAGCTCGCGCCTCTACTTCGAGCCGCTCACCCTCGAGGACGTCCTCGAGGTCGTGCACGCCGAGCAGCAGGCCGGTCCGGTCGCCGGGGTCATCGTCCAGCTCGGCGGCCAGACACCGCTCGGCCTCGCCAAGGCGCTCAAGGAGGCCGGCGTCCCCATCGTCGGCACGAGCCCGGAGGCGATCGACCTCGCCGAGGACCGCGGTGCGTTCGGCCGAGTCCTCGCCGAGGCCAGGCTGCCCGCCCCGCGCCACGGAACGGCCTACAGCGCAGCAGAAGCCGTCGCCGTCGCGCAGGAGATCGGCTACCCCGTCCTCGTCCGCCCCTCCTACGTCCTCGGTGGGCGCGGCATGGAGATCGTGTACGACGACGAGACCCTCTCGGGGTACGTCACCCGCGCGACGATCGCCAGTCCGGAGCACCCGGTCCTCGTCGACCGGTTCCTCGACGACGCGATCGAGATCGACGTCGACGCCCTCTACGACGGCACCGACATGTACCTCGGCGGGATCATGGAGCACATCGAGGAGGCCGGCATCCACTCCGGTGACTCGGCCTGCACCCTCCCACCGGTGACGCTCGGGGTCGCCGAGCTCGAGCGGGTCCGCGAGGCGACGCTCAAGCTCGCCGAGGGGATCGGCGTCCGCGGCCTCATGAACGTGCAGTTCGCCCTCGCCCAGGACGTCCTCTACGTCCTCGAGGCCAACCCCCGCGCCTCGCGCACGGTGCCGTTCGTCGCCAAGGCGACCGGGGTGCCGGTGGCCAAGGCCGCCGCCCGCGTCATGCTCGGCGCGACGATCAAGGAGCTGCGCGCCGAGGGGATGCTGCCGCCGTTCGGCGACGGCGGCACGATGCCGAGCCACGCGCCGGTCGCCGTCAAGGAGGCGGTGCTCCCGTTCAAGCGGTTCCGCACCAAGGACGGCCAGGTCGTCGACAGCCTGCTCGGCCCGGAGATGCGCTCGACCGGTGAGGTCATGGGCATCGACGACGACTTCGGGACGGCGTTCGCCAAGGGGATGCTCGCCGCCGGGTCCGGTCTGCCCCGCGAGGGCAAGATCTTCGTGTCCGTCGCCAACCGCGACAAGCGCGCGATGATCTTCCCGGTCAAGCGCCTGGCCGACCTCGGGTTCACCATCGTGGCCACCACCGGAACCGCGGACGTGCTGCGCCGCAACGGGATCCCGTCCGAGGTCGTGCACAAGCACAGTGAGCGTGCCACCGCCGAGGGCAGCATCGTCGACCTCATCCTGGCCGGCGACATCGCCATGGTGGTCAACACGCCGAGCGGTCCCAACGCCCGGGCCGACGGCTACGCCATCCGCGCGGCGACGACCTCGATGGACCGTCCGATCGTCACCACGGTCCAGGAGCTCGCTGCCGCCGTGCAGGGCATCGAGTCGCAGATGAAGGGGGAGTTCACCGTGAAGCCGCTCCAGGAGCACGCCCGCGACCTCGACCTCTACGGTCGCACCGAGGCCGACCTGGCCGGTGGTGCCGCGTGAGCGAGGCGACCACGCCCCGTACCCGTCCCGGGAGCGGTGTCGTGCAGGTGACCGGGGAGCTCATCGCGACCCGGCGCGCCGGCGCGTACCAGCACCTCACCTTCGTGGCGCCGGGCCTGGCCGAGCTGGCCCGCCCCGGGCAGTTCGTCGCGTTGGCCGTCGGGGGACCGACGAGTGCGAACCTCCTGCGCCGCTGCTTCTCCATCCACAAGGTGAGCCCGTCTGGGACCTACGGCGGCACCGTGGACGTCGTCGTCGCGGCCCACGGCCCGGGGACGCAGTGGATCTCGCAGCTGCGCGCCCACGACGAGGTCGACATCGTCGGGCCGCTGGGCAAGGCCTTCCCGCTGCCCAAGGAGCCGGTGCCGTGCGTCCTGGTCGGCGGCGGCTACGGCAGCGCCCCGTTGTTCTGGCTCGCCGAGGCCCTGCGTGCCCGCGGCTGCCACGTCGAGGTCGTGCTGGGTGCGGCCACGGAGTCCAAGCTGTTCGGTGTCGTCGAGGCCCGTCGGTACGCCGACGGCGTCACCGTGACCACCGACGACGGGTCGATGGGCACGAAGGGCTGGGTGTCCGACGTGCTGCCCGAGGTGATCCGTCGCACCGGTGCCGCGGTCGTCTACGGCTGCGGCCCGATGGGGATGCTCAAGTCGATCACGGACGTCGCGACGGCCGAGGGTGCGGTGGCCCAGGTCGCCGTCGAGGAGTCGATGGCGTGCGGCGTCGGCGTCTGCATGACCTGCGTCATGCCGGTCGTCGACAAGCACGGCGTGACGAAGATGGTGCGATCGTGCGTCGAGGGCCCGGTGTTCCGCGGGGACCGGGTCCGCTGGGACGCCTTCTCCGACGGGCTGTGCCGGGTCCCGGACGACGCCGTGGGGGCGCCGAGGACGGGAGGCCACTGATGACGACGACCACCGCCACGACGACCACCAGCACCGCAGTGGACATGTCCGTCGACCTCGCCGGCCGTCGGCTGCCGAGCCCGATGATGACCGCCTCCGGGTGCGCCGCCAACGGCCGCGAGCTCGGGCGGTTCTTCGACGTCGCCGAGCTCGGCGCGTTCGTCACCAAGTCCGTGATGGCCGACCCGCGCTCGGGGCGGGGCACGCCGCGCATGGCCGAGACGCCGTCCGGGATGCTCAACTCCATCGGCCTCCAGGGACCCGGCATCACGTCGTTCGTCGAGAACGACCTCGCCTGGCTGAAGAAGTCCGGCGCCCGGACGCTGGTGTCGATCGCCGGCAACACCAGCGGCGAGTTCGCCGACGTCGCGGCGACGCTGCGAGCCAGCGACGCCTTCGACGCCGTCGTCGGCGTGGAGGTCAACATCTCCTGCCCCAACGTCGCCAACCGCGGTCTCGTCTTCGCCTGCGACCCACTCGCGTCGGCCAAGGTGATCGCCCTGGTCCGGGAGCAGCTACCACGTGACGTCCCGATCTTCGCCAAGCTCACCCCCGACGTCACCGACATCGTCAGCGTCGCGCAGTCCTGCGTGAAGGCCGGCGCCGACGGCCTGACGATGATCAACACCCTGCTCGGGATGGTCATCGACACCGACCTCCTGCGGCCGCAGGTCGCGGGGGTCACCGGTGGCCTCTCCGGTCCGGCGGTCCGCCCGGTAGCCGTCCGGGCGGTCTGGCAGACCCGTGCCGCCATGCTCGAGGGGCGCCTGCCGTTCGTGCCCATCATCGGCGTCGGGGGAGTGCGCACCGGTCGCGATGCCCTCGAGCTCGTCGCGGCGGGGGCGAGTGCCGTGCAGGTGGGCACCGCGACGTTCAACGACCCGTCCGCCCCGGTGCGGGTGGGCCGGGAACTGGCAGGACTGTTGCAGGACAAGGGATTCGAGCGCCTCACCGACGTGGTGGGGATCGCACACGAGAGGGTGGCGCGCTGATGCCGGAGACGACCGTGACCGAGCAGACGACCTTCGGCCAACGGCTGCGTGCCGCCACCGACCGCTTCGGGCCGCTGTGCGCCGGCATCGACCCGCACCGCGCCCTCGTCGAGTCCTGGGGGCTGACCTACGACGTCGACGGGCTCACCCGATTCACCGAGACGTGCGTCGAGGCGTTCGCCGGGCACGTGGGTGTCGTCAAGCCGCAGTCGGCGTTCTTCGAGGTCTTCGGGTCCCGCGGCATCGCCGTCCTGGAGCGCGCCATCGTGGCCCTGCGCGACGCCGGCACGCTCGTCATCCTCGACGCCAAGCGCGGCGACATCGGCTCCACGATGTCGGCCTACGCCGAGGCCTTCCTCGGCAAGGACGCGGTGGCTCCGGCGGACGCGCTGACCGCGAGCCCCTACCTCGGGTTCGAGTCGCTGCGCCCCGCGCTCGACCTCGCGGCCCAGACCGGTCGGGGGGTCTTCGTCCTCGCCCTCACCTCCAACCCCGAGGGCCGCACGGTCCAGCACGCCACCCTGCGCGACACCAGCGTCGCCGAGAGCATCGTCGCCGGAGCAGCCGCGGAGAACGCCGCCGCGCGCACCCACGGCGACCTCGGCTCCGTGGGGCTCGTGGTCGGTGCGACCGTCGGCTCGGCGGTGCAGGAGCTCGGCCTCGACCTCGCCGGCTGCAACGGACCGCTGCTCGCCCCCGGCGTCGGCGCCCAGGGTGGGACCAGCGAGGACCTGCGCAGGGTCTTCGGGGACGCGCTGCCCAACGTGCTGCCGTCCTCGAGCCGCGAGGTCCTCTCGGCCGGCCCGGACGTCGTGCAGCTGCGGGAGCAGGCCGTCCGCACCAGCGAGCACCACGCAGGCCTGCTGCGCTGACCGCGACCACGACCTCGACCACGACCTCGACCTCGACCGCGTCCTGCGGCGCCGCGCGCCCCGCCCCAGCCACCGCGATCCGGGCCTCGCGCGCCATACCGGACGAAGCGGTCCCCACGCCCAGGACCTCGGCGAGAAACGAGCTCGATCGGTTGCTAGAGTCCGAGGCGAAGAGTGGACGACGTTCGGACGACCCCTCGGACGACATCTCGAACGACACCTGTACACCTCACAAGGAGTAATGCTGTGGCACTTCCCCCGTTGACGCCCGAGCAGCGAGCAGCGGCCCTGGAGAAGGCCGCTGTGGCCCGCCGCGAGCGAGCCGCTGTGAAGAACCGCCTGAAGTACGCGCAGGGCTCCCTCAAGGAGGTCATCGCGGACGGCAAGGGCAACGACGTGGTCGGCAAGATGAAGGTCTCCGCCCTCCTGGAGTCGATGCCGGGCGTCGGCCGTGTCCGCGCCCGCCAGATCATGGAGGAGGTCGGCATCTCCGAGAGCCGCCGCGTCCGTGGTCTCGGCGCCAACCAGATCTCGGCGCTGCTCACCCGCTTCGACGAGGCGTGAGCCGCCCCGACCTCGCCGGCGAGGAGCGCCCCCGGCGCCTCGTCGTCCTGGCCGGACCCACCGCGGTCGGCAAGGGCACCCTGTCCGCCTACGTGCGCGACCACTTCCCCGAGGTGTGGCTGTCGGTCAGCGCCACCACCCGCAAGCCCCGCCCCGGCGAGGTCGACGGGACGCACTACCACTTCGTCGACGAGGCCGAGTTCACCCGGATGGAGCAGGCCGGCGAGCTCATCGAGTCGGCGGTCGTGCACGGGCGCAACCACTACGGCACCCCGCGGGGCCCGGTGGAGCAGTCCCTGCGCGACCACAGGATGGCCCTGCTCGAGATCGACCTCCAGGGTGCCCGCCAGGTCCGGGCGAGCATGCCCGAGGCGCTCTTCGTCTTCCTCGCTCCGCCGAGCTGGGACGAGCTGGTCCGCCGGCTGGTCGGACGCGGCACCGAGGACGAGGAGGAGCGGACCCGCCGACTGGAGACCGCGAAGGTCGAGCTGGCCGCCGAGGACGAGTTCGACGTCACCATCGTCAACGACGATGTTCGTCGGGCAGCCGAAGAACTCGTATCATTGATGCGATCCCACTGACGTCTGCGTCGCACCACCCCCGCTGACGCCTTCGTCATCTCAACTTCAGGAGTGATTTCCCCCGTGTCCGGAACCGTCGCGAACCCGATCGGCATCACCAACCCCCCGATCGACGACCTGCTCACCAAGGCCGACTCCAAGTACGCCCTGGTCATCTACTCCGCCAAGCGCGCGCGCCAGATCAACGCGTACTACAGCCAGCTCCAGGAGGGCCTGCTCGAGTACGTCGGCCCCCTCGTCGACAGCCAGGTCCACGAGAAGTCGATGTCCATCGCCCTGCGCGAGATCAACCAGGGCCTGGTCACCTCCGAGCCGATCGAGAGCTGAGCCCGGCAGGGGAGCAGGGAACGACAGCGCAGTGGCGCGCATCGTCCTCGGGGTCGCCGGCGGGATCGCGGCCTACAAGGCCTGCTCCCTGCTGCGCCTGTTCACCGAGGCCGGCCACGACGTGACCGTGGTGCCGACCGAGTCGGCCCTGCGCTTCGTGGGCGCCCCCACTTGGGAGGCGCTGTCCGGCAAGCCGGTCTCGACCGGTGTCTGGGACTCGGTCCACGAGGTGCCGCACGTGCGCCTCGGCCAGTCGGCGGACCTCGTGGTCGTGGCACCGGCGACGGCCGACCTCGTCGCCAAGGCCGCCCACGGGCTGGCCGGTGACCTGCTCACCAACGTCCTGCTCACCGCCCGCTGCCCGGTGGTCGTGGCCCCGGCCATGCACACCGAGATGTACGAGCACGCGGCCACGCAGGCGAACATCTCGACGCTCATCGAGCGCGGGGTCCACGTCATCCCGCCGGCGTCCGGTCGCCTCACGGGCGCCGACACCGGTCCCGGCCGGCTCCCCGAGCCCGCCGACCTGTATGCCGTGTGCGAGCGGATCCTGCTCCACGGCACCCCCGCGGTGGTGCCCTCGAAGTACCCGCCCCGGCCCGGCGCCGCCCCCGACGACGGGGAGGGGGCGGGGCAGGTCACGGACGACGGGACCGTCCCGACGGCGGACGACATCGTCGGGGCCGCAGGCGCCTCCGGTGGAGGTGTCGAGGGCGGGCTCGAGGGTCGGACCGTGGTCATCACCGCAGGGGGCACCCGCGAGCCGCTGGACCCCGTGCGCTTCCTGGGCAACCGGAGCTCGGGCAAGCAGGGTTTCGCCCTCGCGACCGTCGCCGCCCGCCGCGGCGCCCGGGTCGTCCTCGTCGCGGCCAACACCTCGCTCGCGGCGCCCGAGGGCGTGATCGTGGTGCCCGTGCAGACGGCGCTCGAGCTGGAGACGGCGGTCGCGGCCGCCGCACCCGGTGCCGACGTCGTGGTGATGGCCGCGGCCGTGGCCGACTTCCGTCCGGCGCACTACACCGACTCCAAGATCAAGAAGACCCACGACGCCGCCGACCCCGATGCCGCCCCGACGATCGAGCTGGTCCGCAACCCCGACGTCCTGGCCGGGCTGGTGGCCCGTCGCGGCGACGACGCGAGCCCGGTCATCGTGGGCTTCGCCGCCGAGACCGGTGACGAGGACGGCAGCGTCCTCGACCACGCCCGGGCCAAGCTCGCGCGCAAGGGCTGCGACCTGCTCGTCGTCAACGAGGTCGGTACCGACAAGACGTTCGGGCTCGACGACAACACCGTGCACATCCTGCGGCTGGGGTCGAGCCACGTGGTCGATGCCGGGCCGGCGCCCAAGGAAGAGATCTCTGCCGCAGTGTGGGATGCCGTCCAGCAGATCTTGTGACGTAGGTACACTCGCGAGGTCCGTGCGGCTCCGGCTCGCGGCCGTCAGTCAGCAGCCGCTGCCCCCGAAGGAGATTTGAGTGTCCGCACGCCTGTTCACGTCCGAGTCCGTCACCGAGGGACACCCGGACAAGATCTGTGACCAGATCTCCGACTCGATCCTCGACGCCATGCTGGCCGAGGACAGGAGCAGCCGGGTGGCCGTCGAGACGATGGTCACGACCGGCCTGGTCCACGTGGCCGGCGAGGTCGACACCCGCAGCTACGTCCCGATCGCCCAGATCGTGCGCGACACCATCAAGGGCATCGGGTACGACTCCTCCGAGAAGGGCTTCGACGGAGCCTCCTGCGGCGTCTCGATCTCCATCGGCGAGCAGTCGCCCGACATCGCCCAGGGCGTCGACACCGCGCACGAGAACCGCACCGGCGGCGTGGACCCGCTCGACAAGCAGGGTGCCGGCGACCAGGGCCTGATGTTCGGGTACGCCTGCGAGGACACCGCCGAGCTCATGCCGCTGCCGATCTACCTCGCGCACCGACTGGCCGAGCGCCTCACCGAGGTCCGCAAGTCCGGCAAGGTCGCCTACCTGCGTCCCGACGGCAAGACCCAGGTCACCATCGGCTACGAGGGCGACCGGGCGGTCAAGCTCGACACCGTCGTCCTGTCGACGCAGCACGCGTCCGACATCTCCCTCGACGACCTGCTCGCGCCCGACATCGAGCAGCACGTCATCGCCCCGGTCCTCGCCGAGCTCGCCGAGACCGGCACCGACCTCGACACCTCGAGCTACCGCAGCCTCATCAACCCGACCGGTCGCTTCGAGATCGGTGGCCCGATGGGCGACGCCGGCCTCACCGGCCGCAAGATCATCGTCGACACTTACGGCGGCATGGCCCGCCACGGTGGCGGTGCGTTCTCAGGCAAGGACCCGTCGAAGGTCGACCGCTCCGCCGCGTACGCCATGCGCTGGGTCGCCAAGAACATCGTCGCCGCCGGGCTCGCCCGCCGCTGCGAGGTCCAGGTCGCCTACGCCATCGGCAAGGCGCAGCCGGTCGGCCTCTACGTCGAGACCTTCGGCACGGAGACCGAGCCGGTCGACAAGATCCAGGCCGCGATCACCTCGGTGTTCGACCTGCGACCCGGTGCCATCGTCGACCAGCTCGACCTGCTCCGCCCGATCTACAAGGCCACGGCGGCCTACGGCCACTTCGGTCGCACCTCGGTCGAGGGCGTCGAGAACGCCTTCACCTGGGAGTGCACCGACCGCGTCGAGGCCCTCCAGCGCGCCGTCAAGGGCTGACCCACCGGTCACCGCACCGTCCAGCCGACCCGGCCGACCCCCTGCCCCGCAGGGATGTCGGCCGGGTCGACTAGTTTTCCGGTGTGTCCGATCCGGGGAGCGCCGAGCAGCTGTCGCTGATCCGCGCCGCCCTGCCCAAGGCGCCGCGGCCCACGAAGGCCGCCGACCAGGAGCTCGCCGAGACCGACCCGGTCGCTGCGGTCGTCGTCGACACCGGCCTGGCCCACCTCGACCGGCCCTTCGAGTACCTCGTGCCGGCGGCCCTCGCCGAGACCGCGGTACCGGGTGCGAGGGTCAAGGTGCGGTTCGCCGGGCAGGACCTCGACGGGTTCCTCGTCTCTCGCAAGGCGGCGGCCGAGCACGACGGTCGGCTGGCCCCGATCCGTCGGGTCGTCTCGCCCGAGCCGGTGCTCACCGAGCGGCAGCTCGCCGTGGCCCGAGCCGTGGCAGCCCGCTACGCAGGCACCCTCGGTGACGTCCTGCGGCTGTCGGTGCCGCCGCGGCACGCCGCCGCGGAGAAGGCGTTGTCCCTCGAGCCGCCAGCGCCAGACCCGCTGCCGGCCCCCTCGGGGCCCGGACCCGCCTGGAGCCGGTATGCCGCCGGGCCGGCGTTCCTCTCCCGCCTCACCGCCGGGGACGCCCCTGCCGCCTCGTGGCTCGCGCTGCCCACGACCGATCCCGCGGCCGACTGGCCGGCTGCCCTGGCGGCAGCGGCTGCCGCGACCGTCGCCGGAGGGCGGGGGGCCCTGCTGGTCGTCCCCGACCACCGGGACGTCACGCGCGTCGACGCCGCCCTGACCGCCGCGCTCGGACCCGGTCGTCATGTCCGGTTGACTGCCGACCAGGGCCCGCAGGCGCGGTACACCGCCTGGCTCAAGGTGCTTCGGGGCCACGTCTCGGTCGTGGTGGGCACCCGCGCGGCGGCCTTCGCCCCGGTGCGCGACCTGGGTCTCGTGTCGTGGTGGGACGACGGTGACGACAACCACGAGGAGCCTCGCGCGCCATACCCGCACGTCCGGGAGGTGCTGCTCACGCGAGCCGCCGTCGAGGGAGCCGCCGTGCTGTCCGGCGGGTTCACCCGGACGGTGGCCGTGCAACAGCTCGTCGAGACCGGCACCCTGCGACCCATCAGCGCCGCGGGTCCTGTCCGCGGTGCCGTGCCGCGCGTCGTCGTCGCGGGGGAGGGCCTGGAGCTCGAGCGCGACCCGGCCGCTGCCAGCGCGCACCTGCCGTCTGTCGCGTGGCGCACCGCCAAGGCCGCCCTCGAGACCGGTCCGGTGCTGGTGCAGGTGCCCCGGCGGGGGTACGTCCCGTCGCTGGCCTGCCAGACCTGCCGTGCCCCGGCTCGCTGCGCGCACTGCTCAGGGCCGATCGCGGTGACCGGGCGTGGGGCCGAGCCCGCGTGCCGTTGGTGCGGTCGTGGGGTGGGCCGGTTCGAGTGCCGCCAGTGCGGTGGTCGTGAGCTGCGCTCGTCCGTCGTCGGTGCCCGGCGCACCGCCGAGGAGCTGGGGCGGGCGTTCCCCGGGGTGCCGGTGCACACCTCCGGCGCAGGTGCCGTGCTCGACCGGGTCGCCGCCACACCGTCGTTGGTCATCGCGACTCCGGGGGCCGAGCCGGTGGCCGAGGGCGGGTACGCCGCGACCCTGCTGCTCGATGCGTGGGCCTCGCTCGACCGCCCGACGCTGGACGCGGGGGAGGAGGCGTTGCGTCGCTGGCTCGCGGCTGCTGCCCTGACCAGAGGTTCTGCGTCTCGTGGCCAGGTGGTGCTGTGCGGGGCCCCCGGCCACACGACGCTGCCCGTCGTCGAGGCGCTGGTGCGCTGGGACCCGGTCTGGTTCGCCGCGCGCGAGCTCGCCGACCGGGCGGCGCTGTCGTTGCCGCCCACCGTGGTGATGGCCGCCGTGAGTGGCGAACGCCGAGCGGTCGAGGCCGCCCTGGTGCAGGCCGAGCTCGCCGGGACCACCGAACGACTTGGGCCGTTGCCGCTGCCCGACGACGCCGTCCGGATGCTGTTGCGCGTCCCGCTCGCCGATCGTGACGCCCTGGCGGCCTCACTGACTGCGATGCGCGCCAAGCGCAGCGCCCGCAAGGAGCCCGTCAGCGTCCAGGTGCGGGTCGACCCACCCGACCCCGCGACGTAGGACGGGTCGACGCCCAGGCGCCGCGGTCCTGTCGTGACCCGGCGTCCTGTCGGTGCTCGCGGCCCCGCCCCCTGCCCCTGCCCCTGCCCCTGCCCCTGCAACTGGTTGTGGCCTTGACCGGAGGATCCGCGAAGGTCCTCGTTGCCTGCGCCATTGGCCTACATTGCGTCCGTGAGCTCTCGTACGCGGTTCCGCGGTCTCGTGGTGCTGGTCCTCGCGCTCCTCGTCACAGGAACCGTCCTGTGGGTCGGGCAGAGCGAGGCACAGTTCGGCTGGTTCGCCTACGCGCCGCTGGACCCAGGGTCGGCGTCTGCGCTGGCGGTCGTCTCGGAGCGACGACAGGCGGGCCTGATCGTGTCGCTGACCGGACTTCTCCTGCTGAGCGGCCTGGTGGGCTTCATGCTCGGCCGGCGCAGCGGCCTGCGTTCGCCTCGGTAGAGGTCGAAGGGTCTGCCTCCACGCGAGGTCAGCGTGGCGGTTCGGTCTCCCAGGGGATGAGGCCTTCGGAGATGATGACGAGTCCGGCTCCTGAGGACGTGGTCCTGCGTGCGCTTGAGCCGTTGGGTGTTCGGGACGTGCGGGGTGTGCGGGTGGGGCGGCCTGGTGGTTTGGTGCGGGCGAGTTCGGGGTGGGTGATCTCGAGGTCGGAGGGGAGCTCGATGTCGTTCCAGCTGGCGTTGCCGCCGGTGGGTGGTCGGTAGGTGCCGGCCGGAATGGTCGGGTCGCCGCCGGGTGGTGGGGCTGTCTCTGCGGGTCGGGGTGGGCGGATGGGTAGCCCGTACCGGTTGACCACGGTCAGTCCGTCGGGTCGGTCGGGGTCACCGGTGATCTGGAAGTCGCCACGGTCGATGCCGTCGTGGTGCCTGGTGCACAACGAGATCTGGTTGGTCGTGTCAGTGGCACCGCCATCGGCCCAGGGATGCAGGTGGTGGATCTCGACGAAGCCGGTGTTGGTGGTCGGGCAGCCGGGGAACCGGCAGCCGCGGTCGCGGTCCAGGACCAGGCGTCGGGAGCGTTCGGGCAGGATCCGCATCGACCGCCCGACCGAGACCGGTCGCCCTTGGGTTTCCCAGACGGGTTGGACCACACCATCGCTGATGAACCGGCTCAGCAGCCGCGTGGGGATCGCGTGCCCGCCGGTGGCCCAGGCACCGTTGGTGTCCAGGTGCAGGTACACCCGGTAGTGCGCCGCCCGTGATGTCGAGGTGATCGAGGCCAGCGACCGGTTCGCCATCTCCTCGAGCGCGTCGGCATAGGTCGGCAACCCGGCGTGCGGGTCCTGGCTGTGGCCCAGCCCTGCGCCCGACTCGGCGCCATCGGCACGGCCATCGCTGGCGGCATCGCTCCCGGTCTTGCCGTTGTCGGTGTCACGGCGGCGGGTGAACAACGCATCCTTGGCCTCCTTCACAGCTTGTTCGACCAGGGCGCCGGTAGTCGCGGGCGCGGAGTACCGCAGCTGGAACCGACCATCAGCGTCGTAGGTCATGGTCAGCTCGGGCCGGGCACAGGCCCGCTGCTCCGCGATCGAGGCCTTCGCGGCGTCGTGCTCTTCCCTCACCAGGGTGCGGGCGTCTGGCGCGGTGCCGGTCGCTGCTGGCCCGTCGTCGCCCGGTTCGGGTGCTGGGTCGGCGGGGAAGGCGTGCATCCGGACCGCACGGCGTAGCTGGGGCACGGTTGCTTCGCGGGCGAACCGGGTCAGCGACTTCTGGTGACTCGCGGGCACGTTGCGGGCCAGGACCGCGACCTGGTCCAGGGAGAGCTCACCGGCAGACAGTGCAGTCCCAGCGTCGGTCAGCTCGGTGCGGCGCCGTGCGACGGCGACGATGTCGGCGGCGTGGGCAGGGGCCAACCCGGCCCGGACGACGAGGTAGTGCTCGGGGGACTTGAACCCGCCCTCACCCCAGTGACTGCCGGTCATGACCTCGTCGATGATGTCGACCAGCTCGGCCTGCGCCCGGTTCAACCGTCCCGCGACTGCGGCGGTGCGGTCCCACAGGTCCCGGTTCCGCACACCCCAGCTGCCCGGCGCGAGTGCATCGGGGACGGTGCTGAGGGGAGCGGTCGACATGTCCTAATCGTACAGGTGTTCGAACGATGACGAAAGAGTTGTCCACACCCAACGCGCGCGAGTTCGCCCGCAGCAGAACGACATTCGCGAAGCGGTCCCTACCGAAGTGAGCTCCGCTGCGGCGGTGCGCGCCGCGCCATACGGTCGCACCTAGACTGGACGCCGTGTCGATCCAGAACATCCGCCTCTTCGGTGACCCGGTGCTGCGCACCGCCGCCGAACCCGTCGTCGACTTCGACCGTGAGCTCCGCCAGCTGGTCAAGGACCTCACCGACACGATGATGGACGCGCCCGGCGCTGGCCTTGCGGCACCGCAGATCGGCGTGGGCCTGCGCGTGTTCACGTACTGGATCGACGGCGAGCTCGGGCACCTCGTCAACCCCGACCTGTCGCTGTCCGACGAGATGCAGGACGGCGAGGAGGGCTGCCTGTCGTTCCCCGGCATGAAGTTCGAGACGCCGCGGTCGCTGCGGGTGGTGGCCAAGGGCTTCAACCAGTTCGGGGAGCCGGTCCTCATCGAGGGCTCCGAGCTCATGGCCCGCTGCATCCAGCACGAGACCGACCACCTCGACGGCATCTTGTTCATCGACCGGATGGACCGCGAGCAGCGCAAGCTCGCCATGCGGGCGATCCGCGAGGCCCAGTGGTCGGGCGAGGCCGCGCCCACCGTCAAGGTCAGCCCGCACGCGACGTTCGGCAGGAGCCTGTGAGCCTGCGCCTCGTCTTCGCCGGTACCCCCGAGGTCGCGGTCCCGGCCCTGGCCGCACTCCATGCCTCCGAGCACGAGGTGGTCGCGGTCGTCACGCGACCGGATGCCCGTTCCGGGCGCGGCCGTGGCCTCGCCCAGTCACCGGTCCGGCAGTGGGCGCAGGAGCACGGCATCGAGGTGCTCACCCCGCGCAAGCCCGGGGAGGAGGACTTCCTCGAGCGGTTGCGCGAGCTCGAGCCCGACGTGTGCCCCGTCGTGGCGTACGGCGCGCTCATCCCGCGCGTGGCTCTCGACGTCCCCCGCCACGGCTGGGTCAACCTGCACTTCTCGCTGCTCCCTGCATGGCGCGGCGCGGCCCCGGTCCAGCACGCGCTCATGGCCGGCGACGAGATGACCGGTGCGTCCACCTTCCTCATCGAGCAGGGCCTGGACACCGGCCCGGTGTATGGCGTGATGACCGAACGCGTCCGTCCCACCGACACCTCCGGTGACCTCCTGGGTCGTCTCGCCGAAGGGGGAGCCGGGCTGCTCGTGGCGACGATGGACGGGATCGAGGACGGTTCGCTGCGACCCGTGCCGCAGAGCCCCGAGGGGGTCTCGCTGGCGCCCAAGATCGAGGTGGCCGACGCGCAGGTCCGGTGGGACAGGCCTGCCGTCGCGGTCGACAGGCTCGTCCGCGGCTGTACCCCGGCACCGGGTGCCTGGACGACGTTTCGCGGCGAGCGGGTCAAGCTGGCGCCGGTCTCGCTGACCGCCGCCGACGCCCCCGAGGGCCTGGCCCCCGGCGAGGTCGTCGCGGGCAAACGTGAGGTCTGGGTCGGCACCGGGACCACCCCGGTCCTGCTCGGCCAGGTGCGCCCGCACGGCAAGAAGGACATGGCCGCCCCCGACTGGGCGCGCGGCACCCGCATCGCACGAGGAGAGTCCTTCACCATGGTCGAGGCACAGGCATGAGCGAGTCCGACGGCGGCGGCCGGCGCGACGACAACCGCAGCGGTCGACCCGACGACAACCGCCGCGGCGGCCCGGGTGGGCGGGACGGCGAACGTCGTGCCGCTGGTCCTCGACGGAACGCCCAGGGGCGGCAGCGTCCCGAGCGCGCGCACGGCGGGCGGGAGCGCTCGGCGCAGAAGCCGAGCGAACGCGGCCGCACGAGCGACCCGCAGCGGCTCGCCGCCTACACGGTGATGCGTGCTGTCGCCGACGGGGCCTACGCCAACCTCGAGCTCCCGAAGGTGTTGCGGGACAAGGACATCCGAGGCCGGGACGCCGCGTTCACGACCGAGCTGGTCTACGGCGCGGTCCGCATGCACGGCCTCTACGACCCGATCATCTCCGTCGCCGCCGCACGACCGATCGCGAAGATCGACGAGAACGTCGTCGACACGCTGCGCCTCGGTGCGCACCAGCTGCTCGGCATGCGTGTCCCCACCCACGCCGCGGTCGACGAGACGGTGGCCCTGGCCCGCAAGGTCAACGGTGCGGGCGCTGCCGGGTTCGTCAACGCCGTGATGCGCCGCATCAGCGAGCGCGACCTCGACGCGTGGCTGGCCGAGGTCGTCCCGACGAACGGTGACCTCACGGCCCGGCTCGCCGTCGAGCACTCCCACCCGGAGTGGGTGGTCAAGGCCTTGCGCGCCGCCCTGCTCGGCCACGGCGCAGCCACGGCCGAGACGATCGACGACGACCTCAGCTCGCTCGTCGCCTCGGACAACGACCCGGCCAAGGTCTCCCTCGTCGCACGCCCTGGCCTCAGCAGCGTCAGTGAGCTCGTCGACGACGGCGCCGAGGCCTCGTGGCTCTCCCCGGTCGGTGCGATCCTTCCCGGAGGTGACCCGGGCGCCATACGGGCGGTGCGTGAGGGGCGAGCCGCGGTCCAGGACGAGGGCTCGCAGCTGCTCGCCCTCGCCCTCGCCGCGGTGCCGGTCGAGGCCGAGGCACCCGAGCAGTGGCTGGACCTCTGCGCGGGTCCCGGTGGCAAGGCGGGACTGCTGGCCGCGCTGGCGCTGCAGGCCGGCGCCGACCTCACGGCCAACGAGGTGACCGAGCACCGTACGGAGCTCGTGCGACAGACCCTGCGCCCGGCCCTGCTCCAGGCCGGTGCCCACGGTCGGACGATCGACGTACGTACCGGTGACGGCAGGTTCTACGGCGAGGACGAGCCCGGTCGCTACCACCGTGTCCTCGTCGACGCGCCGTGCACCGGCCTCGGTGCGCTGCGCCGCCGTCCCGAGGCCCGCTGGCGTCGGACCCCGGCCGACCTCGCCGACCTCGGGGCCCTGCAGCGCGAGCTCCTGGCGTCGGCCATCGACGCCACGGCGCCCGGTGGCGTCATCGCCTACGCCACGTGCAGCCCGCACCTGGCCGAGACGCAGTTCGTCGTGCGCGACGTCACCCGCAAGCGCGACGACGTCGAGCTCCTGGATGCCCGCGAGTACCTGCGTGACGCCTCGGGCGAGGTCGTGGACGTGCCCGGGGGCGGCAAGACCGTCCAGCTGTGGCCGCACCTGCACGGTACCGACGGCATGTTCCTGGCCCTCCTGCGCAAGACCCGCTGAGCAGTCCTCACCCCGGGCGGCTCTCAGCCCTTGAGCTCGGTCAGCTTCGCGTGCAGCTCTGCGACGACAGGTCTGGCCCCGAGCCGGTCGTGTGCGCCGATGGCCTCCCAGATCAGCCTGCGGGCGACCTCGTGGTCCCCGAGGTCGACGGCGACGAGGGCGGCGGTCCTCCTGAGCTCGGCATCGAGGGGCGGCGACTGGCAGCGGGACGCGTGCTGCTGGGCCTCGGCCAGGTGCTGCCCGGCTTCGTCGCTGTTCCCGAGGGCCGCTGCGACACGGGCGGCGATGGCGTACCCCTCGGCGAACCCCGGGGCGTGGTCCGGTCGCACGGCGAGCCCTTTGATCCCGGCACGGGCGTGGTGCAGGGCCTCCGCCGGGAGCCCGGCGGCAAGCCTGGCCTGGGCGAGGTGGAGGGAGCACAGGGCGACATCGACCTGGGCGCCGGCCGCACCGCTCCCGGCATAGCTCGCGCGGGCGGTTCGTACGAGTCGGTCACCCTCCTCGAGCCGACCTCGCCTGATGGCCAGGTCCCCGAGCAGTCGGAGTCGGCCAGCCTCCTCGAGCGGGTCGGCGTACGCGTCGGCGAGCAGGGTGGTGGCGAGGTCGTCGTCACCCACCTCGATCGCGGTCTGCGCCCGCAGCCGTCGCATCGGACCGGGAGGCGGCTCGTCCCCGAGCATCCGGGCGACCTCGGCATAGCGGCCCAGCCCGAGGAGACTGACGGCCCGGAGACGCGCCGCGGTGGAGGTCCCGGCGACGGACCTCCCGTCGTCAGCGCACTGGTCCAGCAGGTCCAGGGCCAGCTGGTACCGGCCGGTGAGGACTGCACTGGTTACCTTCAGCGACCGGCCCTCCTCGGCGAAGGGCTCCGCGGGCAGCTCACGGTCGAGCACCTGCTGGTGGTGCCCGGCGACCATCAGGTCGCGGAGCTGCACGAGGACGCGCCGTGATCCCAGCGCCCGCCGCACCCTCACGGCCATCACGACCACCACCAGCAGCACCGCTGCGGCCACCCACACCATGAGCGCGATGATGCCGTCCCGCCGGGTCCCGGGTCCGTCTTTCCCCCGCGTCATCGACCGTTAGGGTGAGCGCCGTGCAGATCTCGCCCAGCATCCTGTCGGCCGACTTCGCCAACCTCGAGTCCGAGCTGGCCCGCATCCGCAACGCGGACTGGGCGCACGTCGACGTCATGGACGGGCACTTCGTGCCGAACCTGACGCTCGGGCTCCCGATCGTCGAGGCGCTGGCCAGGGTCAGCCCGATCCCGCTCGACTGCCACCTCATGATCGAGGACCCGGACCGCTGGGCGCCGCGGTACGCCGAGGCCGGTGGCTCGTCCGTCACCTTCCACGTCGAGGCGGCCCGCGACCCGCGCGAGGTCGCCCGGTCCATCCGTGCCGCCGGAGCGCGTTCCGGTATGGCGCTCAAGCCCGGGACCGCGTTCGCCCCCTACGAGGAGCTGCTCACCGACCTCGACATGGTGCTCGTCATGACCGTCGAGCCCGGGTTCGGCGGTCAGTCGTTCATGGCGGACCAGATGCCGAAGCTCGCACAGGTGCGCGAAGCGGTGCGCCGATCCGGTGGCGAGGTGTGGGTGCAGGTCGACGGGGGAGTGTCCGCCACGACCATCGAGCAGTGTGCCGAGGCCGGCGCCGACGTGTTCGTCGCCGGGTCCGCGGTGTACGGCGCGGATGACGCCGCGGCTGCCGTCGACGAGCTGCGCGAGCTGGCCACCCGCCACCAGCACTGACCCGCAGGGGCGGTGAGGACCGTCACGCGGATGTCGGCTACACGCTGCGGCGACCACGCTGGCATACTGGGAGCACGTGCTCCGGGGTCGGTGCAATTCCGAACCGGCGGTGACAGTCCGCGACCCGGCCGCAGCCAGCGGCCGGTTGACCTGGTGGAACTCCAGGACCGACGGTGAAAGTCCGGATGGTAGGCAGCACGCAAGGCAGGACCCTCGGTCCTGTCCGGTGGTGACGACGTCCGACGTCGCGCCCCGGGCACCCGTCGACCCTGCCCGCACGTCCCCCGGAGCTCGACCATCGGTCTCGAGCACGAGGGCAGGACATGCACCAACAGGACGAACCGCGCGACCAGGTCCGGGCGGACCGCGATGTCGCCTGGATGCGTCGCGCCTTGGAGCTCGCTGCGCGGGGGCGTCTGCCCGACGCCAACCCGCGGGTCGGCTGCGTCCTCGTCTCCGCCGACGGCGACCTGGTCTCCGAGGGCTGGCACCGCGGAGCCGGGACCGCCCACGCCGAGGCCGACGCGCTGGGCCGGGCCGGTGACGCCGCCCGGGGCGCGACGGCCTACGTCACCCTCGAGCCCTGCAACCACACCGGACGCACCCAGCCCTGCGCACAGGCGCTCCTCGACGCCGGGGTCGCCCGGGTCGTCCACGCCCAGTCCGACCCGAACCCCCGTGCCGCCGGCGGCGCCGACGTGCTCCGTGACGCAGGAGTCGAGGTCGTCAGCGGCGTCCTCGACGAGGAGGCCACGGCCCTCAACGCCACCTGGACCCACCTGGTCACCACAGGACGTCCGTGGGTGACGTGGAAGCTCGCGTCCACCCTCGACGGGCGCAGCGCCGCGGCCGACGGCACCAGCCAGTGGATCACCGGGCCGGTCGCCCGGGACGACGTCCACGCCCGGCGCTCCCGGTGCGGCGCCGTCATCATCGGCACCGGCACCGCCCTGACCGACGACCCGCGCCTCACCGCCCGTCGGGCCGACGGCACGCTGTTCGACGACCAGCCCCTGCGGGTCGTCGTGGGGGAGCGCGACCTGCGACCCGGTGCCCGCGTGCTCGACGACTCCGCACCGACGTGGCACCTGCGGACCCGTGACCCCAAGGAGGTGCTCACGCGCCTCGCCGACGCCGAGATCCACCACGTGTGGCTCGAGGGTGGGCCGACGATGGCCGCCGCGTTCCTCGCCGCCGGCCTCGTCGACGAGGTCATCGCCTACGTCGCCCCCGTCTTCCTCGGCCGTGGACGCCCCTCGGTGGGCGACCTCGGCATCACCACCATCACCGACGCCCTTCGCCTCGAGCCGACCGACATCACCGTGCTCGGAACCGATGTGCGAATCACCGCCTCCCTGAAGGAGATCCACTGATGTTCACCGGAATCGTCGAGGAGCTCGGCCACGTGGTCGGGCTCGACACCGGCGAGGACTCGGCCCGCCTCACGGTGAGCGGACCACTCGTGACGACCGATGCGGTCCACGGCGCGTCCATCTCCGTCAACGGCGTCTGCCTCACCGTCGTCGAGCACGGAGGGGGTGAGTTCACCGTCGACGTCATGGCGGAGACGCTCCGACGGTCCAGCCTCGGCGCCCTGGTCCCCGGCGCCAAGGTCAACCTCGAGCGCGCCATGCCGGCGAGCGGGCGGTTCGGGGGCCACGTCGTGCAGGGCCACGTCGACGGCACCGCGACCATCACGCACCGCACCCCGGGCGACCGGTGGGAGGTGGTGGGCTTCACGCTCCCGCCGGAGCTGGCCCGATACGTCGTCGAGAAGGGCTCCATCACCGTCGACGGGGTGAGCCTCACCGTCGCCTCTGTCGACGACACCTCGTTCACCGTCTCGCTCATCCCGACCACGCTCGACCTCACCACCCTGGGCCACAAGGACGTCGGCGACCCCGTCAACCTCGAGGTCGACGTCATCGCCAAGTACGTCGAGCGGCTCATGACCCAGCAGGCCGGCGCCGCCGACGGGGACGCCGCACAGGAGGACCACGCATGAACCTGCTCGACCGCCTCTTCGAGGCCCAGCTGACCATCGGCTCGCAGCACATCCTGTGGCGCGAGATCGTCGGCAACGCCTTCGGGTTCGCCTCGGCCATCGGCGGCATGCGGCGACGCGTGTGGGCCTGGCCGGTGGGCATCGTCGGCAACGCGCTGCTGTTCACCGTGTTCTTCGGCGTCGCCTTCTCCAACCCTCAGCACACCACCCTCTACGGCCAGGCCGGCCGCCAGGTCTTCTTCATCATCACGAGCATCTACGGCTGGCTGCTGTGGCGGCAGGTGCGGCGGGCCAACCGGGCCGAGGGCACCGACCGCCCGGCGATCACCCCTCGCTGGGCGACCGCCCGCGAACGGCTGGCCTACCTCGGGTTCTGGGTCGCCGGAGTGGTCGTCCTCCAGTGGGTTTTCGCCGCCATCGGGGCGGGCTGGCCGGCGCCCCGCTGGTACTTCTGGTGCGACGCCTGGATCTTCGTGGGGTCGATCGTCGCCACCTATGCGATGGCCCGTGGCTGGAACGACTTCTGGCTCGCCTGGATCGCCGTCGACCTCGTCGGTGTCCCGCTGCTGGTGCACTCCAAGTTCTATCCCTCGGCGGTCCTGTATGCCGTGTACGGCGCCCTGGTCGTCTACGGCTTCTTCGTGTGGCTCAAGGCATCCCGCGAGGAGACGCAGCCTGATCGCGAGCTGGCCGGGGTGGGGGCATGAGCCGCCTCGCGACCATCGAGCAGGCCCTCCAGGCGCTGCGCGACGGCCGCCCGGTCCTCGTGACCGACAGCGAGGACCGCGAGAACGAGGGTGACGTCGTGCTCGCCGCCGAGACCCTTACCGACGAGTGGTTGGCGTGGACGATCCGCCACACGAGCGGCTACCTCTGCGCGCCGGTGACCGGCGAGACGGCCGACCGCCTGGGCCTGCCGCTGATGGTCGCCGACAACCGCGACCCCCGCCGCACCGCCTACACGGTCACGGTCGACGCCGCGGTCGGGGTGACCACCGGCATCAGTGCCGTCGACCGTGCCCGCACGATCCGGCTGCTCGCCGACCCGGCCTCCACCGCTGACTCCTTCGTCCGGCCCGGGCACGTGATCCCGTTGCGCGCCAAAGACGGTGGCGTCCTCGAGCGTCCCGGTCACACCGAGGCGGCGGTCGACCTGTGCCGCCTCGCCGGGCTGGCTCCGGTGGGGGCGATCGGTGAGCTGGTCAACGACGACGGCACGATGATGCGCCTGCCCGAGGTCCTCGACGCGGGTGCCCGGGCCGACCTCCCGGTGGTGACGATCGCCCAGCTCATCGCGTGGCGACAGCGCCACGACCGCGTCCGGCGGCTCGCCGAGACCGAGCTCCCCACCGCCCACGGCACCTTCCGGGCCGTCGGCTACCGCGACGTCGTCACCGGTGCCGAGCACCTCGCCCTCGTGAGCCCCCGTGGCTTGTCCGGACGAGCGCCGTTGGTGCGCCTGCACTCCGAGTGCCTCACCGGTGACACCTTCGGCTCCCAGCGGTGCGACTGCGGCCCCCAGCTGGAGCGGGCCCTGGAGCGGGTTGCCGCCGAGGGTGGCGTGGTGGTGTACCTGCGAGGCCACGAGGGACGGGGTGTGGGCCTGGTGGCCAAGCTCCAGGCGTACGCCCTCCAGGACCAGGGCCTCGACACCGTCGACGCCCAGGTCGAGCTCGGCCTGCCCATCGACGCGAGGGAGTATGCCGCCGGCGCAGCCGTGCTCGTCGACCTCGGCATCGAAGCCGTGCGGCTCCTGACGAACAACCCGCTCAAGGTCGAGGCCCTGCGCGAGCACGGCATCGAGGTGCCCGCCGTCGAGCCCATCAGCATCGCGCCGTTGCCGACCAACGAGCACTACCTGCGCACCAAGCGCGACCGGATGGGACACCGCCTGGTCATCGAGAGCACTGACGTGAGTGGAGCAGCAGGATGAGTGGACACGGAGCCCCGACCATCGCGGTGGACGGCACGGGCCTGAGGGTCGCGATCGTCGCGGCGTCGTGGCACGACGTGGTCATGGACGGGCTCGTGGCAGGTGCGGTCCGCGGCCTCGCCGACGCGGGGATCGAGAGCCCTGCGGTGGTCCGTGTCCCCGGCGCAGTAGAGCTGAGTGTCGCCTGCGCCCGGCTCGCCCCGACCCACGACGCGCTCGTCGCCCTTGGCGTCGTCATCCGCGGAGGCACCCCGCACTTCGACTACGTCTGCTCGGGCGTGACGACCGGGCTCACCCAGATCAGCATCACCACGGGCGTGCCCATCGGGTTCGGCGTGCTGACCTGCGACGACGAGCAGCAGGCTCTCGACCGGGCCGGGCTCGAGGGGTCGAGCGAGGACAAGGGCCACGAGGCGGCGACAGCAGCGGTGGCCACCGCGGTCACCCTGCGCGACCTGCACGTCTGACCTGCACGTCTGGACCCACCCGGGCGCGCTGCCCGTCCGCCGCCCTCCGCGCCCTGCGGAGGACCCGCCCGAACAACGCTGGCTCAACACCGGCACGGCCCCCTGCGCGGGGGCGCGACGCCGTGGTTAGGCTCACGCAGTGACTGACAACGCGATGCGACGGGCGCTGGCCCGGGCCCGGGACGGCAAGGCCCTGGATGCGGCGGAGGCCCTGGTCCTGCTGGGGGCCCGCGGCGCCGACCTCGAGCAGCTGTTCACCTCGGCCAGCAGGGTCCGGGACGCCGCAATGGTCGCCGCCGGCCGACCCGGCGTGGTCACCTACTCGCGCAAGGTCTTCATCCCGCTGACGAGGCTGTGTCGCGACCGCTGCCACTACTGCACGTTCGCGACCGTCCCCGGTCGTCTCCCCGCGCCATACCTCTCCCCGGACGAGGTGCTGGAGATCGCGCGGGCAGGGGCGGCTCAGGGCTGCAAGGAGGCGCTGTTCACCCTCGGTGACCGGCCCGAGGACCGCTGGCCCGCGGCGCGGGAGTGGCTCGACGCGCACGGGTACGACGACACGCTCTCGTACGTCCGCGCGATGTCCATCCGCGTGCTGGAGGAGACCGGTCTGCTGCCCCACCTCAACCCCGGTGTCATGACGTGGTCGGACCTCCAGCGGCTCAAGCCCGTCGCCCCCTCGATGGGCATGATGTTGGAGACCACCTCGCGGGCGGTGTTCGAGGAGCCCGGGGGAGCGCACTTCGGTTCTCCCGACAAGGATCCCGCGGTCCGCCTGCGGGTCCTCGAGGACGCCGGCCGCGTCGGCGTGCCGTTCACGACCGGCATCCTCGTCGGCATCGGCGAGGACGCCCAGGACCGGGTCGACAGCATCCTCGCGATCCGCCACGTGGCCCGCGAGTACGGCACCGTCCAGGAGTGCATCGTCCAGAACTTCCGGGCCAAGGATGACACCGCGATGCGCTCGACCCCCGACCTCGGCGAGGAGGAGTACCTCGCCACGATCGCGGTGACCCGCCTCCTGCTCGGGCCCACGGTCACCGTGCAGGCGCCCCCGAACCTGTCCGAGCCCAGCGAGATCGCGCGCCTGCTCGCCGCCGGTGTCGACGACTGGGGTGGCGTCTCGCCCGTCACGCCCGACCACGTGAACCCCGAGCGCCCCTGGCCCGAGATCGAGCGCCTCGAGCAGTGGACCGCCGAGTCGGGGCTGGAACTGGCCGAGCGGCTGACCGCGCACCCCCGGTTCGTCCGTGGAGGGCTGTCCGGCGACGAGCCGTGGTTCGACCCGCGCGTGCGCCCGCACGTCGAGGCCCTCGCCGACCCCGTGACCGGCCTGGCCCGCGTGGGTGCCGTGGCGACCGGTCTGCCGTGGCAGGAGCCGGATGGTGGCCTCAGCGACCTCGGCGCCGGCTCCGGTCGTACCGACCTGCACGCCAGCATCGACACGACCGGGCGGACCGCCGACCGCCGCAGCGACTTCGACCAGGTCTACGGCGACTGGGACGAGGTGGCGACGCGCATCGACGGTTCGGCCGCCCTGCTGCCCAGCGACGCCCGTGCAGCCCTTGCCCGCGCCGAGTCCGACCCCGCCGGCCTGTCCGACGCGGACTACCTGACGTTGTTCACCGCCGACGGTGACGACCTCGAGGCGCTGACGTCACTGGCCGACCACCTGCGGCGCGAGGTCGTCGGGGACGACGTCACCTACGTCGTCAACCGGAACATCAACTTCACCAACGTCTGCTACGTCGGTTGTCGCTTCTGCGCGTTCGCCCAGCGCAAGACCGACGCCGACGCCTACACCCTCTCGCTGGAGGAGGTCGGCACCCGCGCCGCGGAGGCCCAGGCGCTCGGTGCCACAGAGGTCTGCCTCCAGGGCGGGATCTCCCCGGACCTCAAGGCCGGCGCGTACGCCGACATCGTCCGCGCCGTGAAGTCCGCGGCCCCCGGCATCCACGTGCACGCCTTCTCTCCCATGGAGATCGCGACCGCCTCGGCCAAGCAGGGCGTCTCCGCCCGCGCCTGGCTGGAGGAGGTCAAGGACGCCGGGCTCGACTCCATACCGGGCACCGCCGCCGAGATCCTCGACGACGAGGTGCGCTGGGTCCTGACCAAGGGCAAGCTGCCCGCCGACCAGTGGCTCGAGATCGTCGCCACCGCGCACGAGCTCGGCATCCCCAGCAGCTCGACGATGATGTACGGCCACGTCGACCACCCGCGCCACTGGGTCGGCCACCTGCGCCGCCTCCAGGAGCTCCAGGACCGCACGGGCGGGCTCACCGAGTTCGTGCCACTGCCGTTCGTCCACACGAACGCCCCGGTCTACCTCGCCGGCCTCGCCCGCCCCGGGCCCACGCTGCGCGACAACCGTGCTGTCCACGCGGTGGCACGCCTCATGCTGCACGGTCGGATCGACCACGTGCAGACGTCATGGGTCAAGCTCGGCGTCGACGGCACTCGCGCGATGCTCACCGGTGGCGCGGACGACCTCGGCGGCACGCTCATGGAGGAGACCATCAGCCGGATGGCCGGCTCCGAGCACGGCTCCGCCAAGACCGTCGCCGAGCTCACCGAGATCGCCGGTGGCATCGGCCGCCCGGTCCGGGAGCGCACGACCACGTATGGTGCCCCGGCCCGGACGGTGCCTGCCTGACCACCGCCCGACCGGGTTCGTCGGGGGCGGCACCCCACCCGTACCCTTGACGCGTGAAGACCTTCGACGACCTGTACGCCGAGCTGGCCCAGAAGGCGGTGTCCCGCCCCGAGGGCTCGGGCACCGTCCGTGAGCTGGACGCCGGCGTGCATGCCATCGGGAAGAAGATCGTCGAGGAGGCGGCCGAGGTCTGGATGGCTGCCGAGCACGAGGGCAAGGAGCGCACGGCCGAGGAGATCAGCCAGCTGCTCTACCACCTCCAGGTGCTCATGATCGCCTCAGACATCAGCCTCGACGACGTCTACACCCACCTCTAGGAACCACACCCCAATGCTGCGAATTGCCGTGCCCAACAAGGGCTCCCTGTCCGAGGCCTCTGTCGAGATGCTGCGCGAGGCCGGCTACCGCGTCCGTCGCGACAGCAAGGAGCTCGTCCTCACCGACGCCGACAACGACGTCGAGTTCTTCTACCTGCGCCCGCGCGACATCGCCGTCTACGTCGGCTCCGGCACCGTGGACTGCGGCATCACCGGCCGCGACCTGCTGCTCGACTCGGGCAGCGCGGCCATCGAGGTCATGACGCTCGGGTTCGGCGGCTCGACCTTCCGGTATGCCGCGAAGCCCGGCACGTGCGCCTCCGTCGAGGAGATCGCCGGTCGCCGGGTCGCGACCAGCTACTCCGGCCTCGTCGAGAAGCACCTGGCCGGTCTCGGCATCAATGCCGAGGTCGTCCGCCTCGACGGCGCGGTCGAGACCGCGATCACCCTCGGGGTGGCCGACGTGATCGCCGACGTCGTGGAGACCGGCACCACCCTGCGCCAGCAGGGGCTGGAGGTCTTCGGTGACGAGATCCTGCGCAGCGAGGCGGTCCTCATCCGTCGCGAGGGGAGCGGCGAGACCGCCGCGGTCGAGGTGCTGCGCCGTCGCCTCACCGGCGTGATCACCGCCCGCCACTACGTCATGCTCGACTACGACGTGCCGGTGGACCTCGTCGAGGACGCCTGCGCGATCACCCCCGGCCTGGAGTCGCCGACCGTGTCCCAGCTCCAGAACAAGGACTGGGCGGCCGTCCGGGCGATGGTGCCGCGGTCGCGGACGAACGCGATCATGGACGAGCTGTGGGACCTCGGTGCCCGGGCCATCCTCGTGACGGACATCGCTGCGTGCCGGTTGTGAACGACACGAGTGCCGCTGGGCGGTCCGACGAGGCCACCGCGTTCGCGGTGTTCCAGCCGCGCCGTGGTCGGGTGATGGCGCTCGGGATGGCTGCCGCGACCCTCCTGCTGTTCGGGGTCATCGCAGTCTTCCTCCCGGGACCCGCGGAGGCCGGGACGTGGCGCACCGGCGACAAGATCTTCTTCGCGGGCGTCGGGGTGGCGATCGCCTTCCTGCTGTGGAGGTTTGCCTCCATCCGCGCGGTGCCCACCCGCGAGGGCCTCACGGTGCGCAACCTCATCACCACCCGCGTCGTGCCGTGGCGCAGCATCGTCGATGTGCGGTTCGGCGGCGGCGACCCGTGGGTGACCGTCGAGCTCGACGACACCGACACCTTGGCCATCATGGCGATCCAGAAGGCCGACGCGGAGTACGGCCGTGGTGAGGCCAGCCGCCTCGCTGCTCTCGTCCAGGCGCTCGGCCCCTCGGCGAAGAGCCCGGACGTCACTGCCGGCTGAGTTCGGACGCGCTCACTTCCTCGACCCACGGACAGGGAAGGGGATGTCAGCCAGTGCACGGACACGATGTTGGCGTACCACTCCGGAGCCCTACCCGGGTCACCGGCGAAGGCCGCTACGTCCGCGCAGGGTCGCTCGATCGTGCATTCCACGCTCACATCAACGCTCACCAGCGCGTCATCTCCCAACAGCACCGCCTCCATGGGAGAGAGGGTCTGCAGGTGCCGAACACTGGTGGCTCGAGATCGCGAGGTGCAGGTCTGACATCCAGCGCACTCGGGCGGCGCCTGTAGGACCAGCCACCGAACCGCGCGCCCGACGTGGGCTCCTCTAGGCGCTGGCAACCTCTGGGTCGAGAGCATGCGCCAGTGAGCGCAACCCGTCCCTGATACGGGTCTTCGCGGTGCTGTGCGGAATGCCCAGGTGCGAAGCAACCTCGGTGTATGTCAGGCCGTTGAAGTACGCGAGCTGGACGGCGGTGCGCTGCTTCATCGTGAGCGCTGCAAGTGCACCTCGGACTCGGGCGGCCTCGAAGGAGGTGTGTGCCGACTCGGCGGTCGAGTCGAATGGTGCCTGCGTCACCTTCCGTGTCCACACGTCCTCACGGGCGCGGCTCGCACTGACACTGCGGACCCGGTCCACTGCGCGGCGGTGCGCAATGGTCAGAATCCAGCCGGCTGCACTGCCCCGCGACGGTTCGTACCGCCCGGCCTCGGCCCACACGTACGCGAAGACGTCCTGGGTGATCTCCTCGGCGAGTGCGTGCTGGACCACGACGCGCAGCACGAGCCCGAAAACGCGCGGCGCCGTCGCGGCGTAGACGTGCTCGAACGCGGCCTCGTCCCCCGATGCGCAGCGGACCAGCAGGTCGCCCAACGACTGCGCCTCGTCGCCTTCGCCGGTCCACTCGTCGAGTGGTGCGCTGTGCGCCATCACGAGGTTCCCCCCGACATCCGCATCACCAGGTCGTGCAGGTCGTCTCGCAGCCCGCTCAGCTCATCGCCGCACAATCCGGTCTGCTCGACGACGTTCAGCTGCGCGCGCGACGCGCCCAGCTCGACGGCAGCGCCCTGGGTTGTGAGGCGAACTCGACGACTTCGCGCATCGTCCGGGTCCAGGGCGCGCACGACGAGCCCAGCTTCCTCGAGGCGCCCCAGGATGGGGCTGACCGCGGCCGGCGACAGCTGCAACCGGTCGGCAATCTCGTGGGCGGGTTGGTCATCGGACTCCCACAGCACGAGCATCACCAGATACTGCGGATACGTCAGCCCGACGGCTTCCAGCAGAGGTCGGTACGCGCGGGTCACCTGGTTCGTCGCGGCATACAACGCGAAGCACAGCTGGTCGTTCAGTCGCAGATTGCTGGACGTGGTCATCGGCACTCCCTTGTCGGCCATCGGCAACGTAGTTCACGCGTGAACTATCCGCACGGTGGGCGGCCCCCGGCGACAACACTCTGACCGAACAGGTGATACGACAAGCGCCGACGCTTAGCGTTCGAAACCGCCCAATCCGCTCGCTCACGCAAGGAAGAGGGGACCACTTCAGGGTTGTGCACCGCAGGGTTGACCCTCGCAAGACCCTTCGACTCCCGCCTGGGCATCGCATCAGCTACCGGCAGATGACCCCCATCCCGCTGCAACGGCGAGAGAGGCCCGGAGGACCACACGAGTCCACACCTTCATCGATCAGTTCCGGAATCACCCAAGCAGGTGCCTCACCACCCACGGAGACCACCGCTTGTCTGTGGATCAGCAGTCGTACTCATCTCGGCACATCCGCGGAACGCGGCAGGAGCGGACCTTGGGTCTCCGTCAGTCGAACACGATGAGATGACCGTTGTTCGGCTCGGACTCGTGTCCGAGTGCCGCTGTCTCGGGGCCGTCTACGGCAACGCGAATGAGCCGCCATGCCGGGAAGCCGAATCCGCCGGAAGACGCCGAAATCGTGGTTGCGCGCCCGCCAGCGGGCAGAGGCGAGATATCTTCCCAATCCCGATCCCCACCTCCACCAAAGAGGAACTTCCACTGCCCTTGTTCAAGCTTGTAGGAGCCGTGAGTCTGGAACAGTCCATCTGAGGAGAACGACAAGACAGCAACGACTGCACAGTCGTTCTGTCGAGCCTTGGCGAGGAGTCGATACCGCCTTCGCCGGCTAGGGCGAGGATCCGAGGCCGCCGGCAGGTCGTCGGCCAGCGCCCCAAGGGCATAAGTCCAAGGGTCCATGTGCCTACCCTGCCCGAGTCCTCCTCATCGAGGCACGCGCGAGCGTCAGAGCACACCCCGGTAGGCAAGCCGTCCGAGCATCAGGTATCCGAGCCACAGCACAAGGAGCCGTACTCATGGCAAGTGCGGATCGACCGGCCGCCAATGGCACCTCTGGGGTACCACAGCCCGGCAAGGGCTTGGTGTATGTCGTCGCGCGCGAACAAGGGCAACCGGCCGACCGCTGACCCAGATGGCCCGCTTCCTGATCGTACGGCCCTCTTCCTTCACACGACAAGGAAGCGCACAAACGCCGGCTCATCGGCATGAGAGGGCGTCCCCAAGTTCGAGGGAGACGTGCCAGGGGAGAGGCGCCGGACGTGCCGAACTCGTCGACGGCGTCCTCGGTCGGCTGACAGGCAGCTGCCGCCGACGACCTCCGCGTCAGCTGCCGTCCTCGCGAGCGCTTCGTCGCCTCGCCGCAAATCGTTCGCCCTGCACCCTGTTCGCGGCGAGACTGGCGCGGTGCGGATGCATGCCGACCAGCTCGAGGTCTCCCGGTCGACCGTCCGGGCGCTGGTCGCGGACCAGTTCCCGGAGTGGGCCGACCTGCCCGTGACGGACCTCGCGTCGCACGGCACCGTGAACATCCTCTTCCGGCTCGGTGACGAGCTCGTCGCCCGCCTGCCCATGCAGCCCGACGACCCTGACGTGGCCACTCGGCGCGTGGCGCAGGAGGTGGACGCGGCACGCCTGCTCCTCGACCGGGTCCCGGTGCCGACCCCCGAGCCGGTCGCGCTGGGCCGTCCCGGCCCGGGCTACCCCCTGCCGTGGTCGGTCTACCGCTGGCTGACGGGGGCGAACGCCAGCCCGGTGGTCGCCGCCGCGGCCGCCATGGGTCAGGACCCGCCCGTGGTCGGTCCGGACCTCGGCGCCGACCTCGCCGAGGTGGTGCTCGCCCTGCGCGACATCGGTACGGGTGGACGCACCTTCTCGGGTGAGGGGCGCGGGGGAGTGCTGGCCGACCACGACGCCTACGTCGCCCGCGGCCTCGCGAGCAGCGCCGGGCTCATCGACACCGAGGCCCTCGCTGGCCTGTGGGCACGCGTCCGCACCACACCCCGGCACGAGCCGGACACCCTCACCCACGGAGACCTCATGCCCGGCAACCTGCTCGTCGAGGACGGGCGCCTGGCCGCAGTCCTCGACGTCGGGGGCGTGGGACCCGCCGATCCGGCGCTCGACCTCATGCCGGCGTGGAACCTGCTCGATCCCGGTGCCCGGTCAGCGTTCCGGGAGGGACTGGGCGCCGACGACGACCTGTGGGACCGGGGTCGTGCCTGGGCCCTGGCCCAGGCCATCGGCTGCCACGCCTACTACCGCACGACGAACCCCGTCATGTCGCAGACCGCGCACCACACCCTGACGGCCCTGCTCGAGGCCGACGACACCAAGGCCGACGACACCAAGGCCGACGACCTCGAGGCCGACCACATCGAGGCCGACGAGGCCCCGCCCGGAGCCCGCTCGTGACGACCGCGATCAGTCGACCTTGCGCAGTCCCGGTCGCAGCACGAACGACAGGGCCAGCTGGGCGAACATCAACAGCGTCAACGACATCCAGACACCGTCGAAGCCTCCCGTCGCGTCCCGGACAGCGCCCATGGTCGCCGGTCCGAGTGAGGCGAGCCCGTAGCTGAACAAGAACGCCATCCCCGCCAGGCGGGCGCTGGCGGCCGGGGTGGCGGCGTAGTCGACCATGAGGACCAGCCCCAGGGCGAAGGCCGCTCCCTGCCCGAGGCCGAGGACGACGGCCCACACCCAGGGGAGCGTGCCGGGCGCCAGCCAGAGTCCGGCCTGCCCGAGGAGCCCCAGGACCGACGCCGAGACGAGCAGCACCCGCCGGTCGTGCACGCGGTCCGTGAGCGCGGGTGCGAGCAAGCCGGACACCAGCTGCGCGGCCGTGAAGGCGCTGAGAAGGTACCCGGCGTGCGTGGGGTCCCAGCCCCTGCCGGCGTAGGTCGGTGCGAGCCAGGCGAGCGAGGAGTAGAACTCGATCGACTGCACCGCCAGGTAGGCCGCGACCAGCCAGGCGGTGAGGTGCGTCCACGGCAGCCTCGCGGAGGTGACGACCACGGGGTTGGCGGCCCGGTGGCGGGTGTGCCCGCGCCACACGGGGAGCCACGCGAGGGCACCGAGCAGGCCGAGCAGCGACCACGAGCCCAAGGACGCCTGCCACGAACCCAGCCAGCCCTCGAGCGGCACGGACAGCGCGGACGACGCGCCGGCGCCACCCATCATCGCAAGCATGTAGAGGCCGGTGACCAGACCGGCGCGCTCGGGCGGGAAGAGCTCCTTGACCAGCCCGGGCAGCAAGGTCCCCCCGATGGCGATACCGACGCCGGCGACGAACGTCGCGGCATACAGCAGCCACACGTGACCGCCACCGAAGCGCAGGGCGACGCCGACGGCCACGCACACCACGGACAGCTCGATCGCGCCGGCCGCACCGATGCGGGCGGCGACCCGTTGGGCCAACGGTGCGAACGCGCCCATGCACAGGACGGGCAGGGTGGTCAGGGCCCCGAGCGCGGTGTTCGACAGGTCGAGGTCGGCGCCGATCGACGCGACGACGGGCGGGACGCTCGCGATCGCCGTCCGGAGGTTGACCGCCACCGCGACGAGTCCGAGAGCCATGAGCCACAGGGGCGGGAGGTGGTGTCGTCGCGCAGTCATCGACGCCAGTGTCCCAGCAGGCCGGCAGCGCGCGCGGTCAGCCCTCGTCCGCGGTGTGGGTCATCGACTCCGGGACCATGTCGCGGGCCTCGTCGAGGGGGAGGCCGGTGAGCATGAGGAGGTCCACGACCATCGACCGGATCTGCGCTCGCATGACCTCGCCCGACAGGCCGGACGACGGGTCGAGGACCGCGCTGGCCTCGCCGATGCGGTGCAGCCCGACCCGGGCGTGGGTGGGCAACCGGCGCTCGGCGAGCTCGCGGGAGATGTCGGTGGTGGTCTCGGCGAGTGCCTCGAGCAGCCGCAGGTAGCCGTTCGGGACCGGCTCCTCGCGCCAGGTCGCGATCGCCGCACGCCGGACGAGGACCCGCAGGTTGCGGATGGCGCGGTCGAGCGGTTCGAGCAGGTCGGCGATGGCCTGCACCCCGGGCAGGTGCCGACGGCGGAACGGCGAGAGCCGCACGACGGCGATGCCCTCGGCCGACAGCGCCCGTGCCTCGTCGAGCATCGACTCGGAGTCGCGGGCGCGGGCCAGCGTCGCGGAGGCGAGGTCGGAGTCGCCCTCGCGCAGCGCGCGCACCGTGTCGGTGAGGATCGCGCTGATCTCGCCCACCACGAGGGAGGCCTGCTGCCGGGGCCGCCGCAGGGGAGCGGCTGGGGCCACGAGGGTGAAGAGGAGGGCGATCGTGCCGCCGATGACCGCGTCGAGCCACCGGGTGAAGCCCTGCCCGGGGTTCGCGATGAGGGTGGTGACGATGACCGACTGCACGCCGGCCTGCGTCGTGAGGAGCATCCCGGCTCCGAGCAGTGCGGCCACGCTCATCGAGATGACCACCACGACGACGATCTGCCAGACGCCGGACCCGAAGAAGTGGACGAAGGCGTCGCCGACGAACACCCCGACCGCGACACCGATCATCACCTCGCCGACCCGGCGCAGCCGCTGGCCGTAGGACAACCCGAGGCAGATGATCGCGGTCACCGGGGCGAAGAACGGCCGCACGTGGCCGAGCAGGCCCTCGGCCACCCACCACGCCGCCGCCGCACCGACCCCGCACTGGACGATGAAGAACAGTCGGCTCACGAGGCGCTCGGTGCGCGCCCTCGCCTCGCGCCGCGACCGGGCCGCTGCCCGCGAGACGGTGTAGGGGGGCACCCCGGTCAGCCGTTCCCGGAAGAAGGGGCGGGAGTGGGCAATGCGGAGGGCATGCGGCGAGTATGGCGTCCGCCCGCCCCCGAGGTCGTGTCGAGGACGAGGTCGGCCCGCACGCGGGTGCCGTCGGCGGCATACAGGGCGTGCTCCTGTGCGGCCCACCGGTCCCAGAACTCGGCGTAGCCCGGGTCGCGGGCGAGGCCGCGCGAGCGGCGCTCGGCGACGTCACCGTCGACCCACACGAGGACGGACACGAACGCACCGCCGGGCAGCGCCCCCGAGCCGCACCCTTCCACGACGACGACGTCGCCCGACGCCTCGTGCCACTCGGCATACGCCTGCGCTACCCAGTCCCAGCGGCGGTAGCGGGCCGGCCGCCCGGCCACCAGCGGCTCGACGACCCACTCGACGACCCGCTGCGTCGAGTCCGCGAGCCCGTCCCAGCCGGGGTAGAGGTCGTCCATGTGGATGGTCGGGGCGCCGAGCACCTCGGCGACCTCGGCGGCCAGAGTTGTCTTGCCTGCCCCGCTCGGACCGTCGATGGCCACGAGGCGCGTTGAGCCGCAACGGGGTTCGCTCGCACGGATGAGCTGGACGACGCGGTCGACCCGCTCCTGCTCGTCCATCGTGCAGCCGGCTGACATGGGCCCCACCCTAGATCGGTAGCCTTCCCGGGTGAGTGTCGCCACCCGGGTCATCCCCTGCCTCGACGTCGACGCCGGCCGCGTGGTCAAGGGCGTCAACTTCGCCAACCTGCGTGACGCGGGCGACCCCGTCGAGCTGGCCAAGCTCTACGGCGAGCAGGGCGCGGACGAGCTCACCTTCCTCGACGTCACGGCCAGCAGCGGCAACCGCGAGACCACGTACGACATGGTGAGCCGGACCGCCGAGCAGGTGTTCATCCCGCTCACCGTCGGTGGGGGAGTGCGCTCCATCGCCGACGTCGACAGGCTGCTGCGCGCCGGTGCGGACAAGGTCGGCGTCAACACCGCCGCCATCGCCCGTCCCGAGCTCATCGCCGAGATCGCCGACCGGTTCGGGTCGCAGGTGCTCGTGCTGTCCGCCGACGTCCGGCGTCGCCGGGGCGACTCGGGGGCGTTCACCGGGGGGTTCGAGGTGACGACGCACGGTGGACGCCAGGGCACCGGCATCGACGCCGTCGAGTGGTGCGCCCGGACGGCCGAGCTCGGGGCCGGGGAGATCCTGCTCAACTCGATGGACGCCGACGGCACCAAGGACGGCTTCGACCTCGAGCTGATCGAGCTGGTCCGTCCGGAGATCTCCATCCCCCTCATCGCCAGCGGGGGAGCCGGGAAGGTCGGCGACTTCGCCCCGGCCGTGCGGGCCGGCGCGGACGCCGTGCTGGCGGCCAGCGTCTTCCACTTCGGTGAGCTGACCATCGGCGACGTCAAGGACGCCCTGCGCGCCGACGGCCTCTCCGTCCGCTGACACCCATGCCGCACGGCACCACGCGGTCGACGCCTGTCAGCTGAGACCGAGCGGTGCACCCCACAGCGCCTCGACGGCCTCGGCGCTGCCCAGCACCTCGATCTCGGCGACGCGACGGCGCCCGTAGGCCGCGAGCAGCAGCTCCACCGGTGCGCCCTCCAGGACGACCGTCCCGAGCTCGGTGGTGGGCCGGACGTGGGTGGACGTGCCGTCGGGGTCACGCAGCACCACTCCGACCGGGCTGCGGCGGAACAGCAGCCGGCCGAGCCGGTTCAGCGAGGTCCAGACGGCGTGGGACTCGCGCTGGGACACCGTCCGTCGCGGTCCCACCTGCTCGTCACCGCGCAGGACGTCCTCGTGGTGGATGACGAACTCGACGAAGTTCACGAGATCGTCCACCGGCGCGATCCGCGCCGGTGACCACACCGGGGGACCGGACCGCACGAGATCGACGAGCTCGGGCCAGGGCTTCGCGGCATACCCGGCCTGTCCCTCCTCCAGGCGGGAGGCGAGGGCCGGCACCCAGACCCCGGGCGCGAGGTCGGGACGTCGGTCCCGGACGACGAGGTGCGCCGCGAGGTCGGCCGTCGACCACGGCGAGCACAGGGTGGGTGCGTCGGGTCCGGTGGCGAGGAAGGTGTCACACAGGGCGTCGCGCTCGAGCCGGGCGAGGTGGGTCATGGACCCATCATGCGCGGTGCCGGTCGCGCCCGCCGGGTCGGGCGCCGAGCAGGGGCGGGTCCGGGCGCCGGTGGGGACAGCGGCCGGTGGTGCGCGCAGCACAGGCGCTCGCGCGCGCCGCACGGACCGGTCGCCGGTGGTCGTGTCGGCCGCGCGTGAGAGGCTTCGGTGTTCCCACTCGTGCACCATCCGGAGGTTCTCTGTGTCCGTCGACGCCGCGCCGTCGCTGCGCCGCAGTCTCGGCATCGTGGGGGTGGGGATCCGCCGGGAGCCGCGCTGGTTCGGCCTCGCCGTCGCGGGCAGCGCCCTCTACGGCGTGATGACGGTCCTCACCGCCTGGGCCATCGGCAAGGTGACCCGCGAGCAGATCCAGCCCGCGGTCGAGGCCGGCACCGTCACCGCGGCCCAGCTGTGGACGATCTTCGGCTGGGTGGCCGGGGTGGTCGTCGTCAACGTCGTCGGCGTCGTCATCCGCCGCGTCGCCGCCGGTTACACGATGTACAACGTCGCAGCCGGCTACCGGCGCGAGGTGACCCGCCAGTACCTGCGGCTGCCCTTGTCGTGGCACCACCGCCACCCGTCCGGTCAGCTGCTGTCGAACGCGAACGCCGATGTCGAGGCCACCTGGAACGTCTTCGCCCCTCTGCCGATGGCGCTCGGCGTCATCATCATGCTCGTCGCGGGCATCGTGCAGATGGTCCTCGTCGACCCCGTGATGGCGATCATCGGGCTCACCGTCTTCCCCGCACTCTTCCTCGCCAACATGGTCTTCCAGCGCGCGATGTCGCCCCGGGTCTCGCGGGCGCAGCAGCTGCGGGCCGAGGTCAGCGAGGTCGCCCACGAGAGCTTCGAGGCCGCCCTGATCGTCAAGTCGATGGGCCGCGAGGACCAGGAGGCCGCCCGCTTCGAGGAGGTCACCCGCCGGCTGCAGGCCGCCAACGTCGAGGTGGGCCGCACCCGCGGCACCTTCGACCCGGTCATCGAGTCGATCCCGACCCTCGGCACCCTCGCGGTGCTGGTCGTCGGTGCGCACCAGGTGGCCAACGGCGCGCTGGAGCCGGCCGCGGTGGTCCAGGTCGCCTACCTCATCTCGGTGCTGGCGTTCCCCGTCCGCGCCCTCGGCTGGGTTCTCGGAGAGCTGCCCCGCACCGTCGTCGGCTGGGACCGCGTCGACGCCGTCCTCAAGGCCCGCGGCGAGCTGACGTTCGGTGACCAGGAGCTGCCCCGCACCGGAGCCGCCCGGTCGAGCCTGGCGAACGTCGACTACTCCTACGACATCGTCGACGAGCACGGGGTCGAGTCGAAGTTCCAGGCCATCCACGACGTCAGCATCGAGGTGCCAGCCGGGTCGACCGTGGCGCTGGTCGGCCCGACCGGGTCAGGCAAGTCCACCCTGACCAACCTCACGCTGCGCCTCGTCGACCCCGACCGGGGCGACGTGACCCTCGACGGCACCGACCTCCGCGACGTCGTGCGTGGGGGCGTGTCGTCCGTCGCGGCCCTCGTCCCGCAGCAGACCTTCATGTTCGACGACACGGTCCGCGGCAACATCACGCTCGGCGCCGACCACACCGACGACGAGGTGTGGGCCGCCATCGAGGTCGCCCAGGCCGCGGGGTTCGTGTCCGCGCTCCCGGCCGGTCTCGACACCCGTGTCGGCGAGCGCGGCGCGTCCCTGTCCGGCGGACAACGCCAGCGGATCGCGTTAGCGCGAGCCATCATCCGCCGTCCCCAACTGCTCGTCCTCGACGACGCCACCAGTGCCGTCGACCCGGCTGTCGAGCAGGCGATCCTTGCCGGGCTGCGCCGGTCGAGCAGCGGGACGACCGTCCTGGTCGTGGCCTACCGGATGTCGACCATCACGCTCGCCGACGAGATCGTCTACGTCGAGCTCGGTCGGGTGGTCGACCACGGCACCCACCGCGAGCTCCAGGAGCGGTGCGAGGGCTACGAGCACCTCGTCACGGCCTATGCCCGCGAGGCGGCCGAGCGCGCCGCCGTGATCGCCGACGAGGAGGCCGCGCTGGCGGCCGACGTCGACAGCGCCGAGGAAGGGGTGGACGCCAGGTGAGCACCTCCATCGACGCCACCTCCAAGCTCGGCACCCTCGCCACCCTGCGCCGCGGCCTCGACCTGTCACCGGAACTGCGCCGCGGCCTCGGCATCACCCTGGCTCTGGCCGCCGTCACGACCGTCGGCCGCGTCGTCGTCCCGTTCGTCGTCCAGAAGACGACGGACAACGGCCTGCTCGGCAAGGACGGCCCCGACCCGGGGCTCGTGACGCAGTACGTCCTGTTCGCCCTCATCGCCGTCGCCGCGACCGCGGTGACCGCGTATGCCGTCAACGTGCGCCTCTTCCGCGCGTCGGAGGCCGGGCTGGCGACGTTGCGGCTGCGGGCGTTCCGCCACATTCACGACCTGTCGATGCTCACCCAGAACACCGAGCGACGCGGGTCGATGGTCAGCCGCGTCACCTCCGACGTCGACACGATCTCCCAGTTCGTGCAGTTCGGCGGGATCATCCTCATCCTCAGCCTCGGCCAGATCGCCGTGGCCACCGCGCTGATGCTGTTCTACAGCCCGCTGCTCACCGCCGTGGTCTGGCTCTGCTTCGTGCCGCTGCTGTTCGTCATCCGCCGGTTCCAGGCCATCGTGGGCCGGGCGTACACCAAGGTCCGTGAGCGCGTGGGTGACCTGCTCGCCGCCGTGTCCGAGTCGGTCGTGGGTGCCGCCACGATCCGGGCGTACGGCGTCGAGGAGCGCACCGCCGCGCGCATCGACACCGCCATCGAGGGACACCGTTCCGCCGCCATCGGCGCACAGGTCCGCTCGGTCGTGGCGTTCTCCTCGGGTCAGCTCGTCGCCGGCCTGACCCTCGCCGTGGTGCTCGTCGTCGGCACGCTCCAGGCCGTGCACGGCGACCTCAGCCTGGGCCAGCTCCTCGCGTTCCTGTTCCTCGTCAACCTCTTCACCCAGCCGGTGCAACAGGCGACCGAGATCCTCAACGAGCTCCAGAACGCCGTCGCCGGCTGGCGCCGCGTCATCGGGGTCGTCGACACCCGTGCCGACGTCGCCGACCCCGGCGACGACGGGGTCGTCCTCCCGCGCGGCCCGATCACGGTCGACTTCGAGGACGTCTCCTTCGCCTACCCCGGCGGTGACACGGTCCTGCACGACGTCAGCCTCTCGATCGCGCCCCGGTCCCGGGTGGCCATCGTCGGGGAGACCGGCTCGGGCAAGTCGACGTTGGCCAAGCTGCTCACGCGCCTGATGGACCCCACCGACGGCACCGTGCGCATCGACGGCGCGGACCTGCGGGACGTGCGGTTCTCCTCCCTGCGCGAGCGGGTCGTGCTCGTGCCGCAGGAGGGCTTCCTCTTCGACGCCACGCTGCGCGAGAACGTGCGGTTCGGCCGCCCCGAGGCCACCGACGACGACGTCACCCTCGCCATCACCGAGCTGGGCCTCGACGCCTGGCTCGCGGGTCTGCCGCAGGGCCTGGCCACCGAGGTCGGCCAGCGTGGCGAGTCGCTGTCGGCGGGGGAGCGCCAGCTCGTGGCCCTGGCCCGCGCCTACCTCGCCGACCCGGACCTGCTCGTCCTCGACGAGGCCACCTCCGCCGTGGACCCGTCGACCGAGGTGCGCCTGCAGCGCGCCCTCGAGGGACTGACCCGTGGCCGCACCTCGGTCGCGATCGCGCACCGGTTGTCGACGGCCGAGGCCGCCGACGAGGTGGTCGTCGTCGACCAGGGACGCATCGTCGAGCGCGGCCCGCACCGTGACCTCGTCCGCGCCGGCGGCGTGTATGCCGCGCTGCACGACTCCTGGTCGGCCCAGCAACGCGGCTGACCGCGACCCTCCGACGGGTGGCTGTCGGTGGGCTGTTGCATGATGGGTGGCGGACGGCCTGGTCGACAGCCCGGTCGCCCCGATGACCCGCGGATCCCTGTGTGGATCCGGCCCGGACCGCGAGGGGCAGCACCTGTGAGCACGACAGCCGCACGACACTCCGCAGCACACCATCCGAGCGGGGCGCACGACGCCGCCCCGCCGTCGTCTGCCTCCGCGACCGGCATCGAGGTCGACGACACGAGACCCGTCGACCTCGACGAGGCGCGAGCCATGGTCGAGGCCCTGGCGCTGGCCGACCTGCCTGTCGGCACCGTCGGCCTCGAGGTCGAGGGCCACGCCGTCGTGTGGGACGACCCGACGGCGAGACCGTCCTTCGAGGTGCTCTCGGCCGTGGCGTCCCGCGTGGCTGACCTGCCCGCCGGTGGCCGGACGACCCTCGAACCCGGTGGCCAGGTCGAGGTCTCCTCGGCCCCGCACCCCGACATCGACACCGCCCTGGTCGCGATGGCCCAGGACACCGCGCACCTGCGGGAGGCCCTGGCGCAGGAGGGCCTGGGCTGGGCCCTGCTGGGCAGCGACCCGTTGCGTCCACCCCAGCGCGTCAACCCCGCGCCGCGGTATGCAGCGATGGAGCGCTTCTTCTCGGCCACCGGTGACACCCGCGACCACGGCGCGACGATGATGTGCTCGACGGCGGCGCTCCAGCTCAACCTCCAGCCCGGGCGTCCCGACCAGTGGGTCGACAGGGTGCGACGCGCCCAACGGCTCGGCCCGCTGCTCACGGCGCTCAGCGGCAGCTCGGCCTTCCTCGCCGGCCGTGACACCGGCTGGCACTCCGCCCGCCAGCGGGCGTGGACCGGGCTCGGGGAGCTGCGGGCCGGACCGATCGACGACATCGACCCTGCCCGGGCCTGGGCACGGCGCGCCCTCGAGGCGCCGGTGGTGCTGCTGCCCGTCGGTCCCGGTGGGGCGGGGGTCGGCGTCGTCGGGTCCGAGCCCGCAACCGGTGGTGCTGCCGGTGCGGGCCGTCTGCCGTCGCGCACGCTGCAGGAGTGGCTCGTCGATCCCGCCGGGTGGCCGGCGGCGACCGTGGGTGACGTCCGCAGACAGCTGAGCACGTTGTTCCCGCCCGTCCGGCTGCGCGGGTGGCTCGAGCTGCGCTGCCTCGACTCGCTGCCCGACCGCTGGTGGCCGGCCGTCGCGGCCCTGACCACGGCCTGGATGGACGACGAGACGGTGCACCCCGTGGTGGACGCGGCCGTCGCCGAGACGGCCGGCCGGTGGCACGAGGCCGCCAGCACCGGCCTCGGTGACGACGCCCTGCGGCGGACCGCGGCCACCCTGCTCGATGCAGCCCTGCCCGTGGTGCCCGAGCGGGTCCGTCCCGCCGTCGAGGAGCTCGCTGAGCTCGCCGCCACCGGTCGCAGTCCTGGAAGCCTGATCGTCGACGACCTCCGCAGGCGAGGGCCTGCGGTCGTCCTGGAGGAGATGTCCCGTGCCTGACCAGACCCACCCGTCCGCCGCACCCGTCCTGCCGTCGGCCACGCAGGTGGCCCGTGACCTCGAGCTGGCCCGCGACCGGACGACCTGGCTGACCGAGCTCGACGAGGCTGAGCTGTTCGCCCAGCACAGCCCGATCATGAGCCCGCTCGTCTGGGACCTCGCGCACATCTCCCAGCAGGAGGAGCTGTGGCTGATCCGCGAGGGCGACGCGACGCGACCGGGGATGCTGCCCCCCGACGTGGACGCCCTCTACGACGCCTTCACCCAGCCCCGGGCGATCCGCCCCTCCTTGCCGCTGCTGCCGCCGGTCGAGGCACGGCGATACGGCCATGAGGTCCGTGGGCGGGTGCTCGACGCCCTCGAACGGGCCGACGACGTGTTCCCGTTCGCCATGGTGGTCCAGCACGAGGAGCAGCACGACGAGACGATGCTGGCGACCCTGCAGCTGCGCGCCGGTGGCCCCGTGCTCAGCCCGACTCGCCAGCTCCCGCCCGGTCGTCCCGTGCCCCGGGACTCCGTGCTCGTTCCGGCGGGCGAGTTCGTCCTCGGGGTCAGTGCGCTCGAAGAGCCGACCTCGCTGGACAACGAGCGGCCGGGCCACGTCGTCGACGTCCCGGCGTTCCGCATCGGGCGGGTCCCGGTGACCAACGCCGAGTGGTTGGCCTTCGTCGAGGCCGGCGGGTACGACCGACAAGAGCTGTGGTCGAGCCGCGGATGGGAGCACCGCCACGAGGCCGGTCTCGAGCTCCCGCTGGGCTGGCGTGGTGACGGCACCCGGGTGCGGTTCGGCGTGGTCGAGGACGTCCCGCCGGACGAGCCGGTGCAGCACGTCAGCCACTTCGAGGCGGAGGCCTTCGCCCGCTGGGCCGGCGCCCGTCTGCCCACGGAGGTCGAGTGGGAGAAGGCCTGCGCCTGGGACCCGCAGGCGGGACGTCGCCGCCGGTGGCCCTGGGGGTCGGCCGCACCGAGCCCTGAGCTGGCCAACCTCGGTGGGGGAGCCCTGCGCCCAGCACCGGTGGGCTCCCTGCCGGCCGGCGCGTCGGCATACGGCGTCGAGCAGCTCGTCGGGGACGTCTGGGAGTGGACCTCCTCGGGCTTCGAGGCGTGGCCCGGCTTCAGCCCGATGCTCTACGCGCAGTACAGCGCGCCGTTCTTCGGCGGCGACTACCGGGTCCTGCGCGGCGGGTCCTGGGCCACTGCCGCCTCGACGGTCCGGCCGTCGTTCCGCAACTGGGACCACCCGTTCCGTCGGCAGATCTTCACCGGCGTCCGCCTGGCCTGGGACGCCTGAGTGTGCCGGCACCTGGCGTGGTTCGGCGCGCCACGGTCGGTGGCGTCCCTGGTCCTCGAGCCCGGCCACGGCCTGCTCACCCAGTCCTGGGCGCCGCGGCGTCAGGCCCACGGCACGGTCAACGCCGACGGGTGGGGTGTCGGGCTGCACCCCGACGGTGGGGGAGCTGCCGCCCGGTGGCGGTCGGACAAGCCGATGTGGTCCGACACCAACCTCGCCTCGATGGCGCCGCACCTGGTCGCCGGCAGGGTCATCGCCGCGGTGCGATCGGCGACCGAGGGGATGCCGGCCGACGCCACGGCTGCGGCACCCTTCCTGCACGACGGGTGGCTCGTCTCCCACAACGGCAGGGTCGACCGCGACGCGGTCGGCCCCAGCCTGGCTGCTGAATCTGCCTGTGACGCAGCGCTGCTCGCCGCACGGGTCGTCGCCGCTGGTCCGCGCCGTGTCGGTGCCACCCTGCACGAGGTCGCCGCCGCCGACCCCGACTCGCGCCTCAACCTCCTGCTGCTCTCCGGCGACGAGCTCCTCGCGACCCGTTGGGGCGACACGTTGTTCCTGCGGCGCGACACCGACGGCGTCCTCGTCGCGAGCGAGCCCGACGACGCAGAAGGCTGGGAGGAGGTGCCCGACCGTCACCTCGTCACGGTGACCGCGTCGGGCGTGCGCATCGAGGCCCTCCTCGCCACCTCCTGACCCCCGGACCCGCACGACCGCCCACTTCGGCACAATGGCCGGGTGACCTCCCCAGCAGTCCTCGACCCCCAGATCGCCGCCCGGCTCAAGCGAGACCCCCAGGGCCTGGTCGCGGCGGTCGTCCAGCAGCACGACAGCGGCGAGGTCCTGATGCTGGGCTGGATGGACGACGAGGCCCTGCGCCGCACCCTGACCGAGGGCCGGGTGACCTTCTGGTCGCGCAGCCGCGAGGAGTACTGGCGCAAGGGCGACACCAGCGGGCACGTCCAGCACGTCCGCTCGGTGGCGCTGGACTGCGACGGCGACGCCCTGCTCGTCCGCGTCGACCAGGTGGGCGCCGCCTGCCACACCGGCGACCACACCTGCTTCGACGCCGGCGACCTCGGCGCGGCGGTGTCGACCGGTGAGTGACGGCACCCCCCTGGGCGGGCCGGCGGCCGACGTCGCCCCGGACCTGTCCTTCGGCAGCACCTGGCCCACCCTCGGCACCTTCCAGCTGCTCGCACGCGACCGACGGGTCATCCCCGTGGTCCGCCGGCTCATGGCCGACGCCGAGACCCCGGTCGGGGTCTACCGCAAGCTGGCCAAGGACGCCCCCGGCACGTTCCTGCTCGAGTCGGCCGAGCACGGAGGGGTCTGGTCGCGCTACTCCATCGTCGGCGCCGCCAGCGGTGCCGTCCTCACCGAGCGCGACGGCGAGGCCCACTGGGTGGGGGAACCGCCCGTGGGCGTGCCCACCAGCGGCAGCCCCCTCGACGCCCTGCGCGACACCGTGGCCGCGCTGGCGACCGCCCCCATCGAGGGCCTGCCCCCGCTGACCGGTGGCATGGTCGGCGCCATCACGTATGACGCGGTGCGACGCTGGGAGAAGGTCCCGTCCGAGGTCCCCGACGAGCTCGGTGTCCCCGAGATCACGATGATGCTCGCCACCGACCTCGCGGTCCTCGACCACGCGGACGGCTCGGTGCTGCTCGTGGCGAATGCCGTGAACTTCGACGGCACCGACGAGCGGGTCGAGGACGCCTGGGCCGACGCCGTCGCCCGGCTCGACGCCATGACCAGCGACCTGGCCGCCCCTGCGCCGAGCACCGTCTCGACGGTCGACCGCGGTGCCTTCGACCAGGCGCGTGGCGAGGTGCGGAGCAACTTCGCGCAGGGCGACTTCGAGGAGATGGTCGAGCTCGCCAAGGAGGACATCCGCGCGGGCGAGGTCTTCCAGGTCGTTCTCTCCCAACGGTTCTCGACCCCCTGCCCCGCCGACGCGCTCGACGTCTACCGCGCGCTCCGGACGTCGAACCCCAGCCCGTACATGTACCTGCTGCGGCTCCCGCTCGACGACGGGACGGCCTACGACGTCGTCGGGTCGTCGCCCGAGGCCCTGGTCAAGGTGACCGGGCGACGAGCCATCACGCACCCGATCGCCGGGTCCCGGCCGCGCGGCAAGACGCCCGAGGAAGACCAGCGCCTCGCCGAGGACCTGCTCGCAGACCCCAAGGAACGCGCCGAGCACGTCATGCTCGTCGACCTCGGGCGCAACGACCTCCAGCGCGTCTGCGAGGCCGGGACGGTCGACGTCGTGGAGTTCATGAACGTCCGCCGCTACTCCCACGTCACCCACCTCGAGTCCACGGTGGTCGGCGACCTCGCACCCGGCCACACGGCATACGACGTCCTCGCGGCGACGTTCCCCGCGGGCACCCTCTCGGGTGCCCCCAAGCCCCGGGCGCTCAGCCTCATCGAGCACTACGAACCCAGCCGCCGCGGCGTCTACGGCGGCGTCGTGGGCTACCTCGACTTCCACGGAGACCTCGACATGGCCATCGCCATCCGCACGGCCGTCATCAAGGACGGCACCGCCCACGTCCAGGCGGGGGCCGGCATCGTCGCGGACTCCCTGCCCACGGCGGAGTTCGAGGAGACGGTCAACAAGGCCGCCGCAGCCCTGCGCGCCGTCGCCACCGCCAGCGCCCTGCGGACCGTCCGGTGAAGCGACTGCGACCGACGTCCAAGCTGTTCGTCATCCTCCTCGCCCTCGTCGGGGCCGGCCTCCTGCTCACCAGCGGCGGCCGGACCTGGGTGACCGGCACGGTCGACGACCCGGTGCTGGGGTCCAGCCGCATCACCGGCACCGGCACCGAGCTGGCCACCGGCGTCGTGGCCCTCGCCCTCGTCGCCGCCGCGGCCGCCCTCGCGAGCGCCACGAGCGGCCCGGTCGTCCGACGGATCACCTTGGTGGTCCTCGCCCTGGCCGCCGTCGCGGAGGGGGTCGTCGCGGTGCGGATCGCCCTCGACCCCGAGCAGTCCCTCGGTGCCGTCGCCGCCAGGGCGCTCGGACGCACCGGCTCGATCGAGACCAACGCCTCGCCCACGTCCTGGCCGTGGATCGCCGTCGCCGCGAGCGTCCTGCTGCTGCTCGCCGCCGTGGGCGGCTGGTTCGGCGCGGGTTCGTGGCGCGGTCTCGGGGCGCGCTACGAGGCGCCGGGCGCGGCCGCCGGCCCCCGGGGGCAGCGGGTCGCCAGCGACTGGGACCGCCTCGACGCAGGGGACGACCCCACCGTGCGCGACGAGCCGTCCAGCACCTGACAGAATGGTCGGCGACGACCTCCCCTCACTTCCACAGGAGTCCCGCACCATGGCAGAGCACGAGATCCACGAAGACCACGGCCACAGCGTCGCCGCGTGGACGGCCGTCGGGATCCTGCTGCTCGGCACCGCGATCATGTCGTGGGCCGTCGTCGTGACCAGCGTCGCGCTGTTCGTCGTCGGGGCCATCGTCTGCATCGTCGGCGTCGTGGTCGGCAAGCTCCTCGGCATGGCCGGTTACGGCGCCAAGGACGTGCCCCCGGTCACGAGCGACAACAAGAAGACCTCCGGCGTCAGCTGACCCCGTGCCGGTCGCGGCCGCTCGTCTCCCGGAGGCGCTCCGAGCCCCGGTGGTCGTCGGTGCCGCGGGTGCCGCCGCCGCGGTCGCCCTGCTGCTGCGTGACCCGCACACCGCGGGATCGTGGCCGGTCTGCCCGATCCTCGCCGTGACGGGGGAGCCGTGCCCCGCGTGCGGTGGCCTGCGCGCCACCCACGACCTGCTCACCGGTGACGTCGCCGCCGCGCTGTCCAGCAACGCCTGGGCGGCTCTGACCGTCGTCGCGGCGGCGATCCTGTATGCCGTGTGGCTGGGGTCCGCCGTCCGTGGCCGCCGGGTCGCCTGGCTGCGCCGGTCCTCGCTGGTCGGCGGGCTGTGGGCCGGGGGACTGCTGCTGTTCGGGGTCCTGCGACTGCTGCCCGGTCTGTCCGTACTGCGACCCTGACGCGGGGCCGCGCGCACCGCTCTATAGCCTGTCAACCATGGCCACCGTGCTCGACGAGATCGTCGCAGGTGTCCGCGAGGACCTCGCGGACGCCGTGTCCGTGACCCCAGCCGCGCGGATCGAGCAGCTCGCTCGCAGCGCCGCCCCGGCCCTCGACGCCGAGGAGGCACTGCGCCGCCCGGGCCTGTCGCTGATCGCCGAGGTGAAGCGCGCCAGCCCCAGCAAGGGAGCGCTCGCCGACATCACCGACCCCGCCGCGCTGGCCGTCGACTACGAGGCCGGCGGAGCCACCGCGGTGAGCGTCCTGACCGAGCGCCGCCGCTTCGGGGGATCGCTTGCCGACCTCGACGCCGTCCGCGCCGCGGTGCGGATCCCCGTCCTGCGCAAGGACTTCATGGTCGAGGACTACCAGCTGTTCGAGGCCCGGGCGCACGGCGCCGACCTCATCCTGCTCATCGTCGCCGCCCTGGCCCAGGACGACCTGGTCCGGATGCAGCGGCTGGCCCGCGACCTGGGCATGACCGCACTCGTCGAGGTGCACGACGAGGACGAGACGGCCCGCGCGGTCGACGCAGGTGCCACCGTCATCGGCGTCAACGCCCGCAACCTCAAGACCCTGGCTGTCGATCCCGACACCTTCGGGCGCCTGGCGCCCCTCATCCCCGACACCTGCGTGAAGGTGGCCGAGTCCGGCGTCTCCGGACCCGTCGACGCCGCCCGCTTCGCAGGGGAGGGCGCCGACGCCGTCCTCGTCGGAGAGGCGCTCGTCCGTGGCAGCGCGCCACGGCAGGCGGCCCACGACCTCATCGCGGCGGGAGCCCTCTCATGACCGACCAGACCCCAACGGCGCCCGACCTCATGCCCGGCCTCACGCCGGAACCCGTGGCCCGCGCCGGCCGCTTCGGCGACTTCGGCGGACGCTACGTGCCCGAGGCGCTCATCCCTGCCCTCGAGGAGCTCGACGAGGCCCGTCGCAAGGCGATGGTCGACCCCGAGTTCCTCGGTGAGCTCGAGCGCCTGCACCGCACGTACACAGGTCGCCCGAGCATCATCACGGAGGTGCCCCGGTTCGCCGAGCACGCCGGCGGCGCCCGCATCATCCTCAAGCGCGAGGACCTCAACCACACGGGGTCGCACAAGATCAACAACGTGCTGGCGCAGGCCCTGCTGACCAAGCGGATGGGCAAGACGCGCGTCATCGCGGAGACCGGCGCCGGCCAGCACGGTGTCGCCACTGCCACGGCCGCCGCCCTCATGGGCCTGGACTGCGTCATCTACATGGGCAAGGTCGACACCGAGCGCCAGGCGCTCAACGTCGCCCGCATGCGGATGCTCGGCGCCGAGGTCAAGCCGGTCCCGACCGGCAGCGCCACCCTCAAGGACGCCATCAACGACGCGCTGCGCGACTGGGTCACCAACGTCGGGGACACGCACTACATCCTCGGCACCGTGACGGGTCCGCACCCGTTCCCCGAGATGGTCCGCGACTTCCACCGCATCATCGGGGTCGAGGCCCGGGGCCAGGTGCTCGACACCGCCGGCCGCCTGCCCGACGCCGTGATCGCCTGCGTCGGTGGCGGCTCCAACGCCATGGGCATCTTCCACCGGTTCATCGACGACGCGGACGTCCGGCTCATCGGCGTCGAGGCCGGGGGGGAGGGCGTCGAGGGCGGCCGCCACGCGGCGCGCTTCGCCGCCAGCTCGCCGGGCGTGCTGCACGGCACCTTCAGCTACCTCATGCAGGACGACGACGGCCAGACCCTCGAGTCGCACTCGATCTCCGCGGGACTGGACTACCCGAGCGTCGGCCCCGAGCACGCGCACCTGCGTGACAGCGGGCGGGCCGAGTACCGGTACGCCACCGACGAGCAGGCGATGAAGGCCTTCGAGCTGCTGTGCCGCACCGAGGGGATCATCCCGGCCATCGAGTCCGCGCACGCCCTGGCCGGGGCCATCGAGGTCGGCCGCGAGCTCGGCCCGGACGCCCTGCTGCTCGTCAACCTCTCCGGGCGCGGCGACAAGGACATGCACACGGCCGCGGAGTACTTCGGCCTGATCGACGGCGACGCGACGCCGAGCGGCACGGCTGACGAGCCGCGTGCCGAGGGCGACGGAAGGACCCAGCTGTGAGCACCACCACCGACATCGGCGTCGGCGAGGTCCTGGCGCGCTGCCGCGCCGAGAACCGTGCGGCCCTCGTGGGCTACCTGCCCGTGGGCTTCCCCACGGTCGAGGGCTCGGTCGCGGCCATGGTCGCCATGGTCGAGTCCGGCGTGGACATCGTCGAGGTGGGGATCCCCTACAGCGACCCGCTCATGGACGGCCCCGTCATCGCGTATGCCGCGGACCAGGCCCTCAAGCAGGGGGTGCGGGTCGACGACGCCTTCCTCGCCACGCGTGCCGTCCGGGACGCCGGGGCACCGCCGCTGGTGATGTCCTACTGGAACCTCATCCTGCGCCACGGTCCCACCGCCTTCGCCACGGACCTCGCGCGGGCGGGCGGCGCCGGCATCATCACCCCCGACCTCATCCCCGACGAGGCCGGCGAGTGGATCGCCGCGAGCGACACCAGCGGCCTGGACCGGATCTTCCTCGTGGCGCCGAGCTCCACCGACGAGCGCATCGCGTCGGTGACCTCGCACTGCCGCGGCTTCGTCTACGCCGTGTCGCACATGGGCGTCACGGGGGCACGCACCTCGATGGGTGACGCCGCCTCCGTCATCGTCAGCCGCACCAAGGCCGCCACCGACCTGCCGGTGTGCGTCGGCCTGGGGGTCTCCAACGGCCAGCAGGCGGCCGAGGTCGCGGCCTACGCCGACGGTGTCATCGTCGGCTCGGCCCTGGTCCGCTGCCTCACCGAGGCGGACGACCTCGAGTCGGGTCTCACCGCGCTGCGCTCCCTCGTCGCCGAGCTGGCCGAGGGCGTCCGGAGCGGTCGCTGACGTGACCAGCGAGACCCGGCAGCGCCTCGCCGCAGACCCACGCGTGCGTGACGTGGTCGGCCTGCTGGCCCGGCTGGTCCTGGGCGGTGTCGTGCTCGTCGCCGGGTTGCTCAAGGTCGGCCACCTCGAGACGTCCGCCCGCGCGGTCCGTGCCTACCAGCTGCTCCCGTACGACGTCGCCGGGTACGTCGGCTACGCCCTGCCCGTCCTCGAGGTCGCGGTCGGCCTGCTGCTCGTCCTGGGGTTGTTCACCCGCGGCAGTGCAGTCGTGGGCGGTGTCCTCATGGTCGTGTTCATCATCGGCATCGGGTCCGCGTGGGCCCGGGGCCTGAGCATCGACTGTGGCTGCTTCGGTGACGGGGGAACCATTGCGGCGGCCCAGACGCAGTATCCAGAGGAGATCGCCCGGGACATCGGGTTGTTGCTCTGCGCAGCGTGGCTCGTGCTCCGCCCGCGCACGGCCCTGAGCCTGGAGCGACGTCTCTTCCCGCCCCAGCACCGCACCGAACCGCACGACGAGAGGCCCCAGGCATGACCAGCAGCAGCGCCAGCCGCAAGGCGAAGATCGCGGCGGCGACGCCGAAGTCCCAGCAGCGCAAGGGTGCCAGCCCGGTGGTCGTGGCCACCGTCGTCGTGGTCCTGATCGTGGCCGCGGTGGTCACCGCGGCCATCCTCGGCAGCCAGGACAAGAAGGAGGCCACCACGGCCGGCGGCTCGTCGATCCCCAAGGGCGCCTCGTCGATGAGCGCGGGCATCGTCGTCAACCCCGACGCCCCGGCAGGGGTGCCCACCCTGGACGTCTACGAGGACTTCCAGTGCCCGATCTGCGCCGAGTTCGAGCACCGCTTCGGTGAGGGCATCGAGGCCCTCGCGGAGAAGGGGCAGGTCAAGCTCGTGTTCCACACGCTGAGCTTCCTCGACGACAAGCTCGGCAACGACTCGTCCAACCGCGCCGCCAACGCGGCAGCCTGCGCGGCCGACCAGGGCAAGTTCCTCGAGTACCACTCCGGGACGTTCGGCGCCCAGCCCCTCAGGGAGGGCGCCGGGTACACCGACGCCGCGCTGAAGTCGGTGGCGGAGAAGGCCGGCATCACCGGCGCCGGGCTGACGACGTGGGAGAAGTGCTACAACGACCGCTCGCACAACCAGTACGTCGAGTCCGTGCAGACCCAGTCCGAGAAGGACGGCATCAACGGCACCCCCACCCTGCGGCTCGACGGCAAGGCCCTCGACCTCGCCGGCTTCACCAACGAGTCCCTCGCGGCCGCGGTCAAGGCCGCGACGAAGTGAGCGCAGCGACACTCCTGAGCCTGCCCACATCGGCCGCGGGCCTGTCGGCACAGCTCCCGGCCCAGATCCCGGCGTCGATCCCCAGCCCCACCTCCGGCGTCTGGCACCTCGGGCCGTTCCCGGTCCGGGCCTACGCCCTATGCATCCTCACCGGCATCGTCGCCGCCGTCTGGATCACGGGACGTCGCCTCGTCGACCGCGGCCACGCCGCCGAGAAGTCGATCGACATCGCCGCGTGGGCGGTGCCGTTCGGCATCGTCGGTGGTCGGGTCTACCACGTCATCACCACCCCGCAGCCCTACTTCGGCGAGGGCGGGCACCCGCTCAAGGCGTTCGCCATCTGGGAGGGTGGCCTCGGCATCTGGGGAGCCATCGCCCTCGGTGCGGTCGGCGCGTGGCTCGGAGCCCGCCGGCACGGGGTGTCCTTCCTCGACTACGTCGACGCCGCGGCGCCCGGCGTCGCCGTCGCGCAGGCGCTCGGTCGCTGGGGCAACTGGTTCAACAACGAGCTCTACGGTCGCGAGACCGACGTCCCGTGGGGCCTGACGATCCACCAGTGGGACAACGGCGCCGGCCGTGCCGTCCGTGACGCCGCGGGGGACCCCGTCGTGCTCGGCACCTTCCACCCCACGTTCCTCTACGAGTCGCTCTGGTGCCTGCTGCTCGCCCTCGTCCTGGTCCTGGTCGACCGGCGTCGCGCCCTGCGCAAGGGGCAGCTCTTCGGCCTCTACGTCGTGGGCTACCCGCTGGGCCGCGTCGTCTTCGAGCTGATGCGCAGCGACGAGGCGAACCGCATCTTCGGCGTCCGGGTCAACGTGTGGACGAGCATCCTCGTGTTCGCCCTGGGGCTGTACCTCGTCTGGGCCGGTCGGCGCCGCGAGGTGGCGGTGCCCGCACGCTCAGCATCTCACCATACGGAATAGCGCGGCTCACATGCTAGGACGGGGAGGGTTCTCGGTATTCTCGTCCGAGCCGTGGCCAAGGCCGTCCACGCGCGTGCAATGGTGTGCCTCCTGACCCCCCAGGGGGCTCGCTCCGACGCATCACGACCCCTCAGGACGGTGACCCGAACGTGACTTCTGCGCGCTTCTCCGCCCAGCCCGCCGACACCGGGCTCTACCGCCGCGAGTTCGAGCACGACGCCTGCGGCGTGGCACTCGTGGCCACCATGCGGGGGAGCGCAGGTCACGACATCGTCGACCACGCCCTCACGGCGCTGCGCAACCTCGAGCACCGCGGCGCCACCGGTGCCGACCCGCTCGTGGGCGATGGAGCAGGCATCCTCACTCAGGTCCCCGACGCCTTCTTCCGCGAGGTCGTGGACTTCGACCTCCCCGTGGCCGGCGCGTATGCCGTGGGCACCGCCTTCCTGCCCGCCGACGAGTCCGAACGTGCCGCAGTCGTCGAGCGCATCGAGGCCATCGCCGCCGAGGAGAACCTCACGGTGCTCGGGTGGCGCGACGTGCCGGTCAGCACCGAGCTCGTCGGCCAGGCGGCACGCGACTGCATGCCGTTCTTCCGCCAGCTGTTCGTCAGCGCGTCCTCGGGGCGCATGGTCGGCCTCGGGCTGGACCGGCTCGCCTTCTGCCTGCGCAAGCGCGCCGAGCGCGAGACCGAGGTCTACTTCCCCTCGCTGTCGTGCCGCACCCTCGTCTACAAGGGCATGCTCACCACCGGCCAGCTGGAGCCGTTCTTCCCGGACCTGTCCGACCGTCGCTTCGAGACCCAGCTCGCGCTGGTCCACTCGCGCTTCTCCACCAACACCTTCCCGAGCTGGCCGCTGGCCCACCCCTACCGGCTCATCGCCCACAACGGCGAGATCAACACCGTCAAGGGCAACCGCAACTGGATGCGGGCCCGCGAGAGCCAGCTCGTCTCCGACGTCATCCCCGGCGACCTCGAGCGGCTCTTCCCGATCTGCACCCCGGAGGCGTCGGACTCCGCGTCCTTCGACGAGGCCCTCGAGCTGCTCCACCTCGGTGGCCGGTCGCTGCCCCACGCGGTCCTGATGATGATCCCCGAGGCATGGGAGAACCACACCGAGATGGACCCGGCCCGCCGGGCGTTCTACGAGTTCCACTCGACGTTCATGGAGCCGTGGGACGGCCCCGCCTGCGTCACCTTCACCGACGGCTCACTCATCGGGGCGGTCCTGGACCGCAACGGCCTGCGCCCCGGTCGCTACTCGGTCACCGACGACGGCCTGGTCGTCCTCGCGTCCGAGGCCGGGGTCCTGGACCTCGACCCGACCCGCGTGGTCCGCAAGGGCCGCCTCCAGCCGGGCCGGATGTTCCTCGTGGACACCGAGCACGGACGGATCGTCTCCGACGACGAGATCAAGTCCTCGCTGGCCTCCCAGCACCCGTACGACGAGTGGCTCCACGCCGGACTCATCCACCTCGACGACCTGCCCGAGCGCGAGCACATCGTGCACACCGCCGCCTCGGTGGCCCGCCGCCAGCAGACCTTCGGCTACACCCAGGAGGAGCTCAAGATCCTCCTGGCGCCGATGGCGAAGTCCGGGGGAGAGGCGCTGGGCTCGATGGGCACCGACACCCCCATCGCCGTGCTCTCCGACCGACCGCGCTTGATCTTCGACTACTTCACGCAGCTCTTCGCGCAGGTGACGAACCCGCCGCTCGACGCCATCCGTGAGGAGCTCGTCACCTCCCTCGGGACCGTGATCGGACCGGAGGGCAATGCGCTCGCCGCGACCCCGGCGCACGCCCGCCAGGTGGTGCTGCCGTTCCCCGTCATCGACAACGACCACCTCGCCAAGATCGTCCACGTCAACGCCGACGGCGACCTCCCGGGCTACGCGACGCACGTCGTCCGCGGCCTCTACGACGTCACCGGTGGCGCCGCCGCCATGCAGGCGCGCCTCGAGGAGATCTTCGCCGAGGTGTCCCAGGCCATCGCTGCCGGTGCCCGCTTCGTCGTGCTGTCCGACCGCGACTCCGGCCGCGACCAGGCGCCGATCCCGTCGCTGCTGCTCACCTCTGCGGTGCACCACCACCTCATCCGCGAGAAGACCCGCACCCTGGTCGGGCTCGTGGTCGAGGCCGGCGACGTCCGCGAGGTCCACCACGTCGCCCTGCTCATCGGGTATGGCGCGGCCGCCGTCAACCCCTACCTCGCCATGGAGTCGGTCGAGGACCTCGTCCGCTCCGGCGCGATCGAGGGCGTGACCTCCGAGCAGGCGGTGAAGAACCTCATCAAGGCGCTCGGCAAGGGCGTCCTCAAGGTGATGTCGAAGATGGGCATCTCCACCGTCGCGTCCTACCGCGGTGCCCAGGTCTTCGAGGCCATCGGCCTGTCCCAGGAGCTCGTCGACCGCTACTTCACCGGCACCGTCAGCCAGCTCGGGGGCATCGGGCTCGACGTCGTCGCCGCGGAGACCGCGGCCAGGCACGCCGCGGCATACCCGCCGGACGGCGTGCGCCTCCCGCACCGCAAGCTCAACGTCGGCGGTGAGTACCAGTGGCGCCGTGAGGGCGAGCCGCACCTGTTCGACCCGGACACGGTGTTCCGCCTCCAGCACTCGACGCGCCAGCGCCGCTACGACATCTTCAAGCAGTACACCCAGCGCGTCGACGAGCAGTCCGAGCGGCTGATGACGCTGCGCGGCCTGTTCAACCTCGGCGGGGCCAACCCGCGCCAGCCCATCTCGATCGACGAGGTCGAGCCGGTCAGCGAGATCGTCAAGCGGTTCAACACCGGTGCGATGTCCTACGGGTCGATCAGCCTCGAGGCCCACGAGACGCTGGCCATCGCGATGAACCGCCTCGGCGGTCGGTCCAACACCGGTGAGGGCGGTGAGGACGTCGAACGCCTCATGGACGACGAGCGGCGCTCGGTCATCAAGCAGGTCGCCTCGGGTCGCTTCGGCGTGACGTCGCTCTACCTCACCAAGTCCGGCGACATCCAGATCAAGATGGCCCAGGGTGCCAAGCCCGGCGAGGGCGGCCAGCTGCCCGGCCACAAGGTGTACCCGTGGGTCGCCAAGACCCGGCACTCGACCCCCGGCGTCGGCCTGATCAGCCCGCCGCCGCACCACGACATCTACTCCATCGAGGACCTCGCCCAGCTGATCCACGACCTCAAGAACGCCAACCCCGAGGCCCGGATCCACGTCAAGCTCGTCTCCGAGATCGGTGTCGGCACGGTCGCCGCGGGCGTCTCGAAGGCCCACTCCGACGTCGTGCTCATCTCCGGCCACGACGGTGGCACCGGCGCCTCGCCGCTGACGTCGCTCAAGCACGCCGGTGGACCCTGGGAGATCGGCCTCGCCGAGACCCAGCAGACGCTGGTGCTCAACAACCTGCGCGACCGCATCGTCGTGCAGTGCGACGGCCAGCTGAAGACCGGGCGTGACGTGGTCATCGCCGCGCTGCTCGGTGCGGAGGAGTTCGGGTTCGCCACGGCTCCGCTCGTCGTCAGCGGCTGCGTCATGATGCGCGTCTGCCACCTCGACACCTGTCCGGTCGGCATCGCCACCCAGAACCCCGAGCTGCGCAAGCGGTTCAGCGGCAAGCCCGAGTTCGTCGAGACGTTCTTCGAGTACATCGCCGAGGAGGTGCGCGAGCACCTCGCCGCGCTGGGCTTCCGCTCCATCGAGGAGGCAGTCGGCCAGGTCTCGTCCATCGACGCCACCAGGGCGGTCGACCACTGGAAGGCCGCCGGCCTGGACCTGTCGCCGATCTTCGCCGACGTGCAGAGCCCTGACGGCTCGGCGCGGCGCAACACCACCACGCAGGACCACGGCCTCGAGAAGGCCCTGGACCACCAGCTCATCACCATCGCCCGCGAGGCCATCAACGACGGCACGCCCGTCGCGGCGGAGGTGGCGGTGCGCAACGTCAACCGCACCATCGGCACGCTGCTCGGCCACGAGGTCACCAAGGCCCACCCGGACGGGCTGCCCGACAACACCATCGACCTCACCCTGACCGGCTCGGCCGGCCAGTCGCTCGGCGCCTTCCTGCCGCGCGGGATCACGCTGCGCCTGTACGGCGACGCGAACGACTACGTCGGCAAGGGCCTGTCCGGTGGGCGCGTCGTCGTCCGCCCGGACCGGGCTGCGCCGCTGCAGGCAGAGCAGAACGTCATCGCCGGCAACGTCATCTGCTACGGCGCGACGACCGGTGAGCTGTTCCTGCGCGGCAAGGTCGGCGAGCGGTTCTGCGTGCGCAACTCCGGTGCCAGCGCCGTCGTCGAGGGCGTGGGTGACCACGGCTGCGAGTACATGACCGGGGGCACCGTCCTCGTCCTCGGGCCGACCGGCCGTAACTTCGCCGCCGGCATGTCCGGGGGAGTGGCCTACGTCCTCGACCTCGACCAGAACCGCGTCAACCGTGAGCTCGTCGACCTGTCGCCACTGCGGCCGGACGACGAGACGGTGGTGCGCGAGTTGCTCACCAAGCACGTCGAGTGGACCGAGTCCCCCGTGGCGGCAGGGCTGCTCGAGGACTGGGAGAACGCACGGAGCCGCTTCACGCTCGTGCTGCCCCGCGACTACCAGCGCGTCCTGGACGTGCGGGCAGCCGCGGAGGAAGAAGGTCTGGACATCAACGGCTCCGAGGTCTGGGAGCGGATCATGGAGGCTTCCCGTGGCTGACCCCCAGGGCTTTCTCAAGACGCGCGAGCGCGAGCTCCCGACCCGTCGACCGGTTCCGGTCCGCATCAGGGACTGGAAGGAGGTCTACGAGGAGCAGGAGCTCGGCCAGCTCCAGCGCCAGGCCGGTCGCTGCATGGACTGCGGGATCCCCTTCTGCCACAGCGGTTGTCCGCTCGGCAACCTCATCCCCGAGTGGAACGACCTGGCGTGGAAGGGTGACTGGCGGGAGGCGATCGAGCGCCTGCACGCGACCAACAACTTCCCGGAGTTCACCGGTCGCCTGTGCCCGGCTCCCTGCGAGACCGCCTGCGTGCTCGGCATCAACCAGCCGGCCGTGACGATCAAGCAGATCGAGGTCACGACGATCGACCGTGCCTTCGACGCGGGCTACGTGCAGCCGCAGGCGCCGGAGCGCCTCACCGGCAAGACCGTCGCCGTCATCGGCTCGGGCCCCGCCGGCCTCGCCGCGGCCCAGCAGCTGACCCGCGCCGGCCACACCGTCGCGGTCTACGAGCGTGCCGACAAGCCCGGCGGGCTGCTGCGCTACGGCATCCCCGAGTTCAAGATGGAGAAGTCGGTCCTGGACCGTCGTATCTCCCAGATGGAGGCCGAGGGCACCCGCTTCCGCAGCGGTGTCGCGGTCGGCGAGGACGTCACAGGCAAGCAGCTGCGCGACCGCTACGACGCCGTCGTCCTGGCGATCGGGGCGACCGTGCCCCGCGACCTGCCGGTGCCCGGGCGCGAGCTCGACGGCGTCATGCAGGCCATGGAGTTCCTCCCGCCGGCCAACAAGGTCGCGCTCGGCGAGACCGTCGAGGGCCAGGTCACCGCAGAGGGCAAGGACGTCATCGTGATCGGTGGCGGCGACACCGGTGCCGACTGCATCGGCACCTCGCACCGCCAGGGCGCGAAGTCGGTGACGAGCCTGGAGATCATGCCCCAGCCGGGGGAGGAGCGCGTCGCCGGACAGCCGTGGCCGACCTACCCCATGACGTTCCGCGTCGCCTCCGCGCACGAGGAGGGCGGCGAGCGCGTGTATGCCGTGTCGACCAAGGAGGTCCTCGGCGAGGACGGCAAGGTCACCGGCATCCGTGTCGTCGACGTCCAGCGCGGCGAGAACGGCTTCGACGAGGTCGAGGGCACCGAGCGCGTCCTCCCGGCCCAGCTGGTGCTGCTGGCGATGGGCTTCCTCGGACCGGAGAAGCCCGGTGTCGTCGAGCAGCTCGAGGTCGAGCTCGACGAGCGCTCCAACGTCAAGCGCGACAAGGAGTACATGTCCAGCGTGCCGGGCGTCTTCGTCGCCGGTGACGCCGGCCGCGGCCAGTCGCTGATCGTCTGGGCCATCGCCGAAGGTCGTTCTGCCGCAGCGGGGGTCGACAAGTACCTCAGCGGACAGACCTCCCTGCCGCGACCGATCAACCCGAACGACCGCCCGCTCGTCGTCTGAGCGGCGGCCGTCCGGCACGGCGGCCGCGGCGCCATACGCCGAACACCCGGTGACCACCCGACCACGGGGTTGTTCACCGGGTGTTCGCGTGTCCGCAGGGTGACCGCGGTCACGTTCCCCGGAACGCCGGGCGATAGGGTCGAGCCATGCGTCGCGCCAAGATCGTCTGCACCCTCGGCCCGGCTGTCTCCAGCCCCGAACGCATCCGTGCGCTCGTCGATGCGGGGATGGACGTCGCCCGTCTGAACCTGTCCCACGGCGAGTACGCCGACCACGAGGCCATCTACCGGTCCATCCGCCAGGCCAGCGACGAGACCGGCCACGCGGTCGGAATCCTCGTCGACCTCCAGGGCCCGAAGATCCGCACCGGTCGCTTCTCCGGTGGTCCCGTGCTGCTGCCGACGGGCTCCGAGTTCACCATCACGACGCGCGAGATCGACGGCACGCAGACCGAGGTCGGGACGACCTACAAGGGCCTGCCGGGTGACGTGAAGCCCGGTGACGCGCTGCTCATCGACGACGGCAAGGTCGCGCTCGAGGCCGTCGAGGTCACCGACACCGACGTCCGCTGCCGCGTCACGGTCGGCGGCACGGTCAGCAACAACAAGGGCATCAACCTGCCCGGAGTGGCCGTCTCCGTCCCGGCCTTGTCGGAGAAGGACAAGGAGGACCTGCGCTGGGCGCTGGGTCTGCGCGCCGACATGATCGCGCTGTCCTTCGTGCGCTCGGCGAAGGACCTCGACGACGTGTACGAGGTCATGGACGAGGTCGGGGTGCGCCTGCCCGTCATCGCCAAGATCGAGAAGCCGCAGGCCGTCGACAACCTCGCCGAGATCATCGCGGCCTTCGACGGCGTCATGGTCGCTCGCGGCGACCTCGGCGTCGAGCTGCCGCTCGAGGAGGTGCCGCTGGTCCAGAAGCGCGCCATCGAGATCGCGCGCCGCAACGCCAAGCCTGTCATCGTCGCCACCCAGGTGCTCGAGTCGATGATCGAGAACCCGCGCCCCACCCGCGCCGAGGCATCGGACGCCGCCAACGCCGTCCTGGACGGCGCCGACGCGCTGATGCTGTCGGGGGAGACCAGCGTCGGTGCGTACCCGATCGTGGCTGTCGAGACGATGGCCCGCATCATCGAGAGCACCGAGGAGCACGGCCTCGACCGCATCCGCCCGCTCGGGACGAAGCCGCACACCATGGGTGGCGCGGTCTCGGCCGCCGCGGTCGAGATCGGCGAGCTGCTCGGCGCGAAGTACCTCATCACCTTCACGCAGTCCGGTGACACCGCGAAGCGGATGTCCCGCATCCGCCCGCGCATCCCCATGCTCGCCTTCACGCCGGAGTCGCACACCCGCTCGCGGCTGGCGCTGGCCTGGGGCATCGAGACGTTCCTCGTCCCGATGGCTCGGCACACCGACCAGATGGCGCGCCAGGTCGACAAGACCCTGCTCGCCGACGGCCGTGTCCAGGAGGGCGACCTCGTCGTCCTCGTCGCCGGTTCGCCCCCCGGCATCCCCGGCTCCACCAACGCCCTGCGCGTCCACAAGATGGGCGACGCGGTCAACAAGGTCGCGCCCGCCTACGAGGACCTCGAGGACTGACCTCCCGGCGTGCCGCCCGCCCCCGCGCGGCACGCCAGGAGTGGTGGCGGGCAGCACGCGAGCACGCTTGTATGCTGCTCCAGCACTGTTCGTCGGCCTGCCCGGCGTGTGCGCCGAAGTGGTGGAATGGCAGACACGGAGCACTCAAAATGCTCTGCTCGAAAGGGCGTGCGGGTTCGAGTCCCGCCTTCGGCACCGATGGTCTCGTGGGCTCGATGAGCCGCAGGTCACACTCCTTGGTGAGTCCCTGCGCCGGCCACGCAACGTGCCGTTAACGTGCGTCCCATAGGCTCAGTCCTGTGAGCGAGACCCAGTCGACGACGACCACCACCAAAGCACCCACTCGCATCCTCGTGGCGGAGGACGAGGCCCTCATCCGCCTCGACCTCGCCGAGATGCTGGCCGAGCTCGGCTACGAGGTGGTCGGGCAGGCGAGCAACGGCGAGCAGGCCGTGGAGATGGCCAAGGAGCTCACGCCCGACCTGGTCATCATGGACGTGAAGATGCCCGTCATGGACGGCATCACCGCTGCCGAGGAGATCGGCTCCGCGAAGATCTGCCCCGTGGTCATGCTCACCGCGTTCAGCCAGACCGAGCTCGTCGAGCGTGCGCGCGACGCGGGCGTCATGGCCTACATCGTCAAGCCGTTCACCGCCTCCGACCTCGGCCCCGCCATCGACATCGCCCGCCACCGCTGGACCGAGGTCAAGGCCCTCGAGAGCGAGATCGCGGACCTCGGGGAGCGCCTCGAGACGCGCAAGGCTGTCGACCGCGCCAAGGGCATCCTCATGAAGAAGCTCAAGATCTCCGAGGCCGAGGCCTTCCGCTGGATCCAGAAGACCGCGATGGACAGGCGCCTCGGCATGCGTGAGGTCGCCGACGCCGTCGTCAGCGGCATGGACAAGGCCTGACCCGTGGCTGTCGTGGTCCGTCGGGCCACTGCCGCTGACGCACCAGCCCTGGCTGCCGTCGCCTCGGCGACGTTCGCCCTGGCCTGCCCCCCGCACACCACGCAGGAGTCCATCGCGGCCTTCATCGCCGACGTGCTGTCGCAGGAGCGGTTCCAGGAGTACCTCGCCGACCCCGAACGCGACCTGTTCCTCGCCGAGGACGGCGCCGTCGCGACCGGGTACGCCATGCTCGTGACGGGGGAGCCGGGCGACCCGGACGTGCGAGGCGCCCTGGCGCACCGCCCCTCCTCGGAGCTCAGCAAGATCTACGTCCTGCCCGACCAGCACGGCGCCGGCACGAGCCGGCTGCTCATGACGGCCGCGCTGGACGCTGCCCGGGCTCGTGGGTCGCGGGGAGCGTGGCTCGGCGTGAACCAGCTCAACGAGCGCGCCCAGCGCTTCTACGCCAAGAGCGGTTTCACGCGCGTGGGCACCAAGCGCTTCCTCGTGGGCGACCGCTACGAGGACGACTACGTCTTCGAGCAGGCGCTGTGAGGGCTGCCGCGGCAGGCTCGAGGACCCCCCGCGACACCGTCACGAATCGTGCCCGCCGTGACGAAATGCCAGTCGTCGCAGGCAAGCCCATTCAGTTGTTCGGTTGAGTTCTGTTGAAGCCTTCACTAAACCGTCGGCGTGGCCCTAGAGTCCTACTCCTGACGGGTTTCCCGAACCGTCAGCGGCCCACGGGGGAGCCGCGCACACACGAGTCAGACCGTCCACGATGGAGGAACCGGTGAGCCGTCCCGCGATCAGCGTCAAGCGTGTGCGCGAGGACGAGCAGCGACCGTTCACCGAGTTGTGGATGTCCGCCCGTGTCGAGGCCGGCGTCAGCCCCGAGGTCGCCGCCCGAGCCGCCTCCGAGGGTCGCGTCGCCGCCGCCCTGGGCCGCGAGGACGTCCGGGCCTACGTCGCCATGGCCGACGGTCGTGCCGTCGGTTTCGCGGTCGCCGCGACCAGCCCGTTCTCCGCCCTCACCGAGGCCCCGTGCGTGACCATCGACCAGCTGTACGTCGTGCCGGAGGCGCGCAAGCACGGGGTCGCCCGCCAGCTCATGAGCGCGGTCACCGTCTACGCGGACTCGCGTGGCTGCGAGCAGATCGGCTGCAACGTCCCCGCCCAGCACCGTGAGGCCAACCGCTTCTTCGCCCGCCTCGGGTTCAGCTCGCAGGTCGTGCGACGCATCACCACCGTGTCGGCGCTGCGTCGACGGCTCGGCACGGACGAGCAGCGCACGCACTCGCTCGAGGCGCTGCTGCACCGCCGTCGGTCGCTGCGGGCGCGCGCCGCGCAGTCGGCCAACCGCCTCGCCGGCTGACCGACCCGGCCAACCGCCTCGCCGGCTGACCGACCCGGCCAACCGACGCCGGTCGGCCGACCGACGCCGGTCGGTCGACCGGGTCGCCGGTTGACCGACGTGTCTCGTGCCTCAGCTCCGGGGCTTGGCGATCCCGAGCCGCGTCGACGGCAGGCCGGGCAGCACCGTGCTCGCCGTGAGCCCGCACCGCTTCTCGAGGATCTCGCCGAGCACGATGCGGTAGTCCGTCGTGGCGTTGAGGTCACCGGCGAGCAGCTTGTCGGACGTCAGGCCCGGCCAGGTGCCGTAGACCTTGCCGCCGTTGACCCCGCCACCCATGACGAACGAGACGTTGCCGTACCCGTGGTCGACCCCGCCCGAGCCGTTCTCCGCGACGCGGCGGCCGAACTCCGAGAGCGTGACGAGGGTGACGCGGTCGCCCGCGGCGCCGAGGTCGGCGTTGAAGGCTGCCAGCGCCTTCCCGACCTCGGTGAGCTGGTTGTACATCCAGCCGCCGTCCGAGCGACCGAGGTTGACGTGCATGTCCCAGTTGCCGGAGTCGATGGTCACCGCGCGCAGGCCCACGCCCGCCTTGATGAGGCGGGCGGCGTCGCGCAGCGCGTCACCGAGGGCGCCATACGGGTATGCCGCGCCGCCGGCGGGCGTGTAGGGGGTGGCGGTCATGGCCGTCGTCGTCGCGACGGTGCCGATCGCGACCTCCGCCGGGGTCGCCAGCTGGGCCGGCGCGCCGACGTGCAGGGCGCTGAGGGCCTTGGTCCACCGGGTCATCTCGTTGGTGTCCCACGCCCCGGCCAGCTCGAAGCTGTCGAGGCTGCGCATGGCGAGCTCGACGGTCGGTCCCATGAGGGAGCGGGGTGAGCTCGTGGACGCGAGCGAGGTGGCGGCGAACGGCCCGGGAGTCGTGGTGGCGCCGACCATCCGGTCGAGCCAGCCGGTCCGCAGCGACGAGCCGGGCGCCGCGCGCTCCATCTCGTCCATGTCGGTGAAGTGCGAGCGGGTGGGGTTCGGCTGGCCGACGGCGTGGACCATGGCCAGGCGGCCCGAGGTGTACAGCGGGAGCAGGGGCGCGAGCGCCGGGTGCAGGGCGAACCGCGTGTCGAGCTTGAGGCCACGTGACTGCGGGACCGCGATGTTGGGGCGGGCCGTGTAGTAGGCCGGGTCGCCCACGGGGGCGACAGCCGTCAGGCCGTCGAAGCCGCCGCGGAAGGACAGCACGACCAGGGTGTCGCCGGTGTAGCCAGCGTCGGCGAAGGTGAGCTGGGTGGCCGCCTCCGCCGGGGACGAGCCGAGGGCGAACGTCGCCGCGGCGCCGAGCCCGGAGGCGGCCAGGAAGCCGCGGCGGGACATGCCGCCGGGTCCCCCGGCACGGGCGAACTCGGGGCAGCCGCAGCCGTCCGGACCCGCAGCCGCGGCAGGACTGCCCGTGCTCGTCGTCGGGGTGCTGCTGGTGTCGGTGGTGGTGGGGAGGGTCATCAGGGGGCCTCAGCGGGTTGCGAACTCGGGGGAGTCGAGGATCAGGGCGACGACGTAGGGCAGGCGCCAGCCGAGCGCTGCGTCGTTGGGGTTCAGGGTCGAGGTCGCGGTCCTGTCGAGGAACGCGCAGACCGCATCACGCTTGGCCGACGGCAGCGGCACCTGGATGAGGCGCTTGGACAGCGCGTCCACGTACGCGCCATACGTCGCCGGGGCGGTCGTGGGGAGCAGGGTGCGCAGCGACGGGTACCTCACCTTGGTGACGTTCGTGTCGTTGGCGGTCCAGGTCTGGTACATGTGGAAGTTCCAGGTGGCCAGGGTGGTCCCGGCACCGGCCCAGGCGCCTGCGACGTCCGGGTAGCCGTTGGGGGCGGGCCACCCCATCGGGGCCTGTCCCGCGGTCTGCGCCATCCACAGCAGGTCGTTCAGCCACGCCGGGGTGTCGGCACCGGGGGCCGCGCCGAGGACGCGGGCGGTGGAGACGATGTTCTCCAGGGGTCGCTTGGTCTTCTGACCTGCGGAGGCGGCGAACTCGGCCGAGGTCAGCAGGGCCTTGAGCACCGGCGCGATGCGGGTGTCGTTGGCGAGGTACACCTGGGCGAGCCGGTCGACCAGGGTGGCCGGAGGGGTGTCGGAGACGAACCGGACGGCGAGCTTGGTGGCGATGCGACGGGCGGTCTTCGGGTGCCTGGCGAGGTGGTTCAGGTACGAGTCGACCACGGGGGTCCCGGCGGGCGAGGCGTTGTCGTTCGTCCACCCGAGCAGGCTGAGCTTGCCGCGGTAGTGGTGCATGTCGCGCCAGAGGTACTCGCCGGTCTCGAAGTCGATGCCCATGCCGGTGAGGATGAGGGCGGACCGGCGGATGTCGGACTCCAGGTAGCCGCCGTCGACGCCGACGGTGTGCAGCTCGAGGAGCTCGCGGCCGAAGTTCTCGTTGGGGCTGCGCTTGGTCGAGTAGGCGTTGTCGAGCTGCTGGAGCATGGCCGGGTGCTTGGCCGCAGCCACGAGCATGTCGGAGTAGCGACCCAGGGCGTACCGGCGGATCACGTCGACGTGGTAGCGGTGGATGCTGTCCCACGCGTCACCCCACGGGCCGGCGACGACCAGGTGGTTGGTCCAGAAGTCGACCATGACCTCGAGCAGCTGGCGCTTGGACCAGATCGCCCGCGCGAGGTAGGACTGGATGATGGCGTAGCCGGCGTCGCCGGTGCTGTTGGGGTAGTACTTGTCGCGGACGCCCCAGATCTTGCTGCGCAGGATGGGCCACTGCTCGGCGACGAGGGCGTCGACGGTGGTGTCGGGCAGCGCCGAGGGGTTGAGCTGCGCGTCGATCCAGGCGGTGGTGCCCTGGGCGGTGATCTCGGCGACGAGGGACGGTGTCGCACCCCAGGAGGCGCGCCGGGCCAGGTGCAGGGCGGCGCTGGGGGCTGCCGCCGTGGTGGCCGTCGCGACCGCCCGCGTGGTCGCCGCCGTCGTGGTCGTCGGGGCGCTGACGGCGGTGCGTGGGGCGTACGCACGGTCGACCGTCCCGGCGGCGGGGGCCTCGGTGACGGCGGGCTTGGTCAGCTTCTGGGGGAGGGGGCGCTGCGTGACCGGGTTGGCGATGGTGGGGGCGGTGTATGCCGTCGGCGACTTGGACGGGGCCACGGAGTCGACGGCGGCGGCGGCCACGGCGCCCACGGCGCTGCGACGGGTGACCTTGGCCCGGACAGGTTCGGTCCGGCTGTCGGGAGTGGTGGGGGTGCCGGTCGCGGAGGGGGGTGACTGGGGGGAGTCGGTCGCGGCGGCAGAACGGTGGCGAAGGATGCTGGGGGGCACGTCATCGATCGTCTCCCGCAGGTCAGCGGGTCGTCGTCACCCGTTCGGGCCGTTCGACGGGGCACCTACGGACACCGTTGGCGGGCGACTTGACCTGCGCTTTGCCTGCGCCTGACCGGCTCGTGACGCAGGCCCCCCAGACGGTCACGACCGGGTCAGGAACCCGGGGCCGCGGAACGGACCAGGCACGTGATTCGGCAGGTGCAGACGCGCCGGTCCTGGTCGTCGGTGATGACGACGTCGTAGGACGCGAGCGTGCCTCCCAACGACAGTGCGGTCGCCGTGCCCGTGACGAACCCCGACCGGGCGGCCCGGTGGTGGGTGGCGTTGATGTCGAGCCCCACGGCGATCCGCTCGGGCCCGGCGTGCAGCGCGGCACCGATCGAGCCGAGCGTCTCGGCCAGGACGACCGAGGCGCCACCGTGCAGGAGGCCGTAAGGCTGGGTGTTGCCGGCGACCGGCATCCGGCCGACGACCCGGTCGGGCGTCCCCTCGACGATCTCGATCCCCATCCGGTGCAGGAGGGAGTCGGGGTTCATCGCCTGCATGGCGGCGAGGGCCGGACCGAAGTCGGGCGTCTGGTCGTCGGGGGTCGCGGGGGTGTCACTCATAACCAATAGGCTGCCATGCGTGAGTCGCCTCCTGCTCCTCGACGGACATTCCCTCGCCTACCGGGCCTTCTTCGCGCTGCCGGTCGAGAACTTCTCGACCAGCACCGGTCAGCACACCAACGCCGTCTACGGCTTCACGTCGATGCTCATCAACGTGCTCCGCGACGAGCAGCCGACCCACCTCGCCGTGGCCTTCGACGTCAGTCGCAAGACGTTCCGCAGCGAGGAGTACGCCGAGTACAAGGCGACCCGGTCGGCCACCCCGAGCGAGTTCCAGGGCCAGGTGGCGCTGGTCCGCGAGGTGCTCGACGCGCTCAAGATCCAGCACGTCCAGCTCGACGGCTTCGAGGCTGACGACATCATCGCGACGCTGACCACGCAGGCCACCGCGCAGGGCATGGACGTCGTCATCTGCACCGGTGACCGCGACGCGTTCCAGCTCGTCAACGACAAGGTCACCCTGCTCTACCCCGTCCGTGGCGTCTCCGAGGTCTGGCGGATGGACCCCAAGGCGGTCGAGGAGAAGTACCTCGTCGCGCCCGAGCGCTACAGCGACCTCGCCGCCCTCGTCGGCGAGACCAGCGACAACCTGCCCGGCGTCCCCGGCGTCGGGCCCAAGACCGCCGCGAAGTGGCTGGGTCTGTACGGCGACCTCCAGGGCGTCGTCGCCCACGCCGACGAGATCAAGGGCAAGGCGGGGGAGTCGCTGCGCGAGCACCTCAACGGCGTCCTGCGCAACCGACGCCTCAACCACCTGCTCACCGACCTCGAGCTCCCGGTCACCATCGACCAGCTCGAGCGGCAGAACTGGGACCGCGACCAGGTCCATACCGTCTTCGACAGCCTCGAGTTCCGGGTGCTGCGCGACCGCCTCTTCGAGTACCTCGAGGCCCCGACCGAGGAGGCCGAGCACGGCTTCGACCTCGAGGGCAGCGTGCTCGCCCCCGACGAGGTGGCCGGTTGGCTGACCGAGTATGCCGCCGCCGGAGCCCGCGTCGGCGTGCACGTCGTGGGCAGCTGGGGCCGCGGCACCGGGGACGTCACCGCCCTCGCGCTGGCCACCGACGGTGACGCGGCGGCATACGTCGACGTCACCTCGCTGGACACCGCCGGCGACTCCGCGGTCGCGGCCTGGCTGGCCGACCCGACCCGACCCAAGGTGCTCCACGACGCGAAGGGACCGCTCCTGGCGCTCGCGGCCCGCGGTTGGGCGGTCGACGGCATCGAGACCGACACGGCCCTCGCCGCCTACCTCGTGCGGCCCGACCAGCGGTCCTACGACCTGTCCGACCTCGTGCTGCGCCACCTCGGCCGGGAGCTGCGGGCCGAGACGGCCGACAGCGGCCAGGGGCTGCTCGACTTCGGCGACGACCAGGACACCGGGGCGCAGGAGGCGATGGTGCGGGCCCGCGCCGTGCTCGACCTCGCCGCGTCCCTGGCCGAGCAGCTCGAGGCGACCGGCGGCACCTCGCTGCAGCGCGACGTCGAGCTCCCGCTCGAGCACGTGCTCGCAGGCATGGAGCGCCTCGGCATCGGCGCCGACACCGAGACCATGACCGGGCTGGAGGCCGACTTCGCGGCCAAGGTGCGCGAGGCCCAGCAGGACGCCTACGACGCGATCGGTGGCGACCAGATCAACCTGGGCTCGCCCAAGCAGCTCCAGGTCGTGCTGTTCGAGACCCTCGGCCTGCCCAAGACGCGGCGCACCAAGACCGGGTACACCACCGACGCCGACGCACTCACGGACCTGTTCACCAAGACCGAGCACCCGTTCCTGGAGGCGCTGCTGCGCCACCGTGACGCCTCCCGCCTGCGGGTCACCGTCGAGGGTCTGCTCAAGTCGGTGGCCGACGACGGCCGCATCCACACGACGTACCAGCAGACGATCGCGGCGACCGGTCGGCTCAGCTCGACCGACCCCAACCTCCAGAACATTCCGATCCGCACCGACGAGGGTCGTCGCATCCGTGAGGTGTTCGTCGTCGGCGAGGGCTACGAGTCGCTGATGTCGGCCGACTACAGCCAGATCGAGATGCGGATCATGGCGCACCTGTCCGGCGACGAGGGCCTCATCGAGGCCTTCCGCACCGGCGAGGACCTGCACCGGTTCGTCGGGTCGCGGGTCTTCCACGTGGAGCCCCAGGACGTCACCTCGGCGATGCGGTCCAAGGTCAAGGCGATGTCGTACGGCCTGGCCTACGGACTGTCGGCGTTCGGCCTGTCCAAGCAGCTCACCATCTCCACCGGTGAGGCGCAGGGCCTGATGGACGAGTACTTCGCCCGGTTCGGTGGCGTGCGCGACTACCTCACCGAGGTCGTGGCCCAGGCCCGGGGGACCGGCTACACCGAGACGATGCTGGGGCGCCGTCGCTACCTGCCGGACCTCACGTCCGACAACCGCCAGCGCCGCGAGATGGCCGAGCGGATGGCCCTCAACGCCCCGATCCAGGGTTCGGCCGCCGACATCATCAAGCTCGCCATGCTGCGCGTCGACAAGGCCCTGACCGAGTCGGGTGCGCAGTCGCGCCAGCTGCTCCAGGTCCACGACGAGCTCGTCCTCGAGATCGCACCGGGGGAGCGCGACGACGTCGAGGCGCTGGTGCGTCGCGAGATGGGCGGGGCCATGGAGATGGACGTCCCGCTCGAGGTCAGCGTCGGCGTCGGCCGGTCCTGGCACGACGCCGCCCACTGAGCGGGACCGGCACCGTCCCCGTGCGCCGGCTCGCCGGGCTCCGCCCGTTCGCCCTGCCGCTCGGTGTGACGCTCGGGCTCACCGCCTGGGTGTGCGCCGGGTCATGGGGCTGGTCGTCGAGCGGGGCGACCGGCGGGGCGACCGGCGGCTGGGGGGCCGGATGGTTCCTCTACCGCGACTTCGTGGCCGTCCCGGAGCCCCGGCTCGGTCCGCAGAGCCTCGGGGTGTCCGGGGCAGCCGCTCGGGCCGTCCCGCTCGACGCGGTGACGACCGCGCTGGCCTTGGTGGTCCCGACCTCGGTGCAGCAGCAGCTCATGCTCGCGGGGGTCCTGGTCCTGGCCGGCCTCGGGGTCGCTGTGCTGCTGCGAGCCCACGGCACCGTGGCGATGGCCTGCGGTGCGGCGGTGGCGGTGTGGAACCCGTACGTCGCGGAGCGGCTCCTCCTCGGCCAGCCGCCGACCCTGCTGGCCTACAGCATGGCCCCGTGGATCGTCCTCGCCGTGCGCCACCCCGGCCCGGCCGGTCGGCGCCTGGCCCTGGTGGTCCTCGCCGCCCTCCCTGCGGCGCTGACGCCGTTCGGCGGCGTCGTGGCCGCCGTGGTGGCGGTCGCAGCATCGCTCGCGACCCCCGCGCGCAGGACCAGGGGCTGGCTCGCGTCCGTGCTCGTCGTGGCCTTCCTTTGGTGCCTGCCGTGGCTGGCCGCCGCCACGACGGGTCCCGGGGTCGTGGCCGACCGCGACGGTGCCATCGCGTTCGCCGTGGGCGCCGACTCGCCACTGGGCACCGTGGGGTCCGTCCTCATGCTGGGTGGCGCGTGGGCGCCCGGTGCGCGTCCGTCGTCGCGCCTCGACCTGCTCCCGGTGCTGGCCTCCCTCGCCATTCTTCTCCTGGCCGCTGCGGGTGTGCTCGCACACGCCCGCCGCGGGCGGCGCCGGGCCGCAGTCGTCCTGGCCACCCTCTACGCAGGCCCTGTCTGCGTCGTCCTCCTGCTGTCCACGGGGCCGGGTCTGGCGCTGTTCACCGTGGCCCAGGACGTCCCCGGGGTGGCGATCTTCCGTGACACCCACCGGCTGCTCGGCCTGTCGGCACTCGTCTGCGCCGTGGGGGTGGGTCTGGCCGCCGGTGCCCTCACCAGGTGGTTCGCTGCTCGTCCGCCTGCGGGTGGACGAGGCCCGAGCGCCGCGCCGGTGTTCGGAGCCGGTCTCGTCGTGCTCGCCCTGACCGTCCTCACCGTCCCCGACCTGCCCGGCCTGGTCGCCCGGTCCTACCGCCCGGTCGCCTACCCGCCCAGCTGGCAGCAGGTGGTCGACGCCGTGGAGTCGACGCCCGGCGACGGTGCGGTGCTCGTGCTGCCCTGGCAGCCGTTCCGCAACCCCGCGTGGGCCGGGGGGCAGCCGTTCCTCGACCCCCTGCCCCGGGCGCTGGACCGCGAGGTCCTGTCGTCGTTCGACCTCACCGTGGCCCGGGACGACCGGGCGCTCGTCGTCGGCGGTGGCGACCCCGCGGAGTCCCGCGCCTGGGCAGCAGGTCGGCTCGATCCTGCGGTGCTGGACCGGCTCGGGATCTCGGTGGTCGTCGAGTGGCAGGGGACGGCCGGCCGACTGCCGTCCTCGCACGCCGGGCTGGTGGCGGTGCTGCGGTCGCCGGAGTTCACCGTGTGGTCGCGCCGTACCGGGTGAGAACGCCTCGCAGGGGACACGCACGGAAGTTTCCGCAGAAGTGGGTCGGGAGGGCAACCAGCGGGTAACATCCTCGCAACATCACCACCAGGAGGCCCCAGGTCATGCAGTTCTTTCGCCGTGGCGAGCGCGGTGCCATCGAGTCGGCTGCGGCCGTCACCTTGCTGAGCGTCGTCCTGGGTGGTGGCGCGGCAGCGGCTGCCGTCGTCACCGTGGTCAACACCTCCGCCCCCGACGACACCTCGGCGGTGCAGACCGGGCCGAAGGACATCGTCGACCCGCAGACCCTGATCCCCTACGGCGGCTGACTCAGCCCCGGACTGTCAGCGACTGGGCGTCGGTCATCGCGACCGGCGCCTTTCCGCGTGCCGTATGCAGCAGCAGACGCTCCCAGGCCCCGACCGTTCCCGACCAGGTGAACTGCCGGGCGTAGTCGCGTGCGTGGGCTCCCATCTCCTCGCGGGCCTCGTGGTCGGCCAGCAGCCTCGCCACCTCGTGCGTCATCTCGTCGAGGTCGTCCACGAGGACGCCGGTCCGCTGGTGCACGATCGACTCCGAGAGACCACCGGCGTTGGTGTAGGCGATGGTGGGCACCCCGTGGCTGGCGGCCTCGACGACGCACAGGCCCCACCCCTCCTTGACGCTGGGCGCCAGGGCGAGCCAGGCGCCGGCGAGCTCGGCGTGCTTGACGCCGTCCTCGACGAACCCCAGCAGGTCCACGTCGTCGGCCATCCCGGACTGCTCCGCGTGGGCGGCGATCTCGTCGTGCCACCAGCCCTGCCCGATCACGCGCAGGCGCAGTCCCGGGGTCGTGGGCCGAAGCCGCGCCAGGACGTCGATGGCGTGCTCGACGCGCTTGTGCGGGACGAGCCGACCCAGGACCACGATCGTCGGGTCGGGGCGACGGGCCGTCCCCAGGGCGACGGGCTCGTCCGTGCCGTTGTGGATGACCGCGATGTGCTGCTCGTCGACGCCGAGGCCGGCGAGCTCCTCGCGGGTCCGCTCGGAGACGGCGACGTACTGCCGGCCGCGGTACGCCCTGGGGGACAGCCGGCTCTCGATGAGCCAGCCGATCCGCGCCGACACCGGGCCGAAGACGACGGGCCACTGCTCGCGGTGCACGTGGTGGATCAGCGAGACGACCGGCGACCTGGTGGACAGCACCGACAGGAACGGCACACCGTTCTGCACGTCGACCACGACGTCGTAGCGCCCGTGCGCACGCTCGTCGGCGCGCAGCGCGCGGGTCGACGCGGCATACACCCCGAGGCGGCCGCCCTGCCGACGCACGTGCACCCCCTCCACCGTCTCGGAGGCCGGGGCATCGCCGTGCGCGGCGCAGTACAGCGTCACCGTGTGACCTCGCGCCACGAGGCCGCGGCACACGGTCTCGGCGTAGTGCTCTGCGCCGCCGCCCTCGGGGTGCGTGGAGTCACGCCAGTTCAGGAAGGCAATGCGCACAGTCGCTCCGTTGCGAGTCAGGGGTGGGGCTGATGGAGAAATGTAGCCCGCCCGGACAGCCTGCCGGGTCAGCCTTGTCGCGCACGTCACCCGATCGTCCCGCGGCGCCTCCGCGCGGCAGCCTGCGTCGGTCGGTGGCGCTGTTCCGTGCCTTCCTCGTGGAGCAGACCGACCCCGACCGCTTCTACTCGTTGCTGGCGGCCGACTCCGTCGCCGAGGCAGCGCGGTGGTTCGACCTCGTGGGAGCGGACGTCGTGGACGTCGGTGGTGGCCCCGGCTACTTCGCGGACGCGTTCCGCGACGCCGGCGCCAGGTACGCCGGGATCGAGCCGGACGCCGGCGAGCTCACCGCCCGCGGGCTCGTCGGGACCAACGCGCTGAGGGGGTCGGGTCTGCAGCTCCCGATCGCCGACGCGTCGGTCGACTGCGCCTACTCCTCCAACGTCCTCGAGCACGTCCCCGACCCCGAGGGCATGGCCGAGGAGATGCTGCGGGTCACCCGCCCGGGCGGCACGGTCGTCATCTCCTGGACCCCGTGGCTGTCGCCGTGGGGAGGCCACGAGACCGCGCCCTGGCACTACCTCGGTGGCCGCCGGGCCGCGGACCGGTATGCCGCGCGGCAGGGTCACCGACCGAAGAACGACTTCGGCGTGTCCCTCTTCGCGTGCTCCGTCGCCCGGATGGACCGCTGGGTGAGGCAGGCGGTGCGCGAGGAGCGCGTTCGCGTCGTCGAGGTCCTGCCGCGGTACCACCCGCGCTGGGCCCGCTGGGTGATCCGGGTGCCGGGACTGCGCGAGGTGGCCTGCTGGAACGCCGTCATCGTCGTGGAGAAGCTGTAGTGAGCTCGGCGGCAACGGGTCGCGGCTCGGACCGGAGCGGCCAGGATGACGGGGCCCGCGCGGATCACGTCGACGGCACGGGGTTCATCTGGCGGGCCAGGCTCGCTGCGGTCGTGGTGCTCCTCGCAGCCCTGGCGTTCCGTCAGGCACCGGGTCTCATCGTCCCTGACACGAAGCTCGACCTCACCGCCGACCCGGGTGCCTTCCTCCTGCGTGCCCTGCACATCTGGGACCCCCAGGGGGCACTCGGACAGCTGCAGAACCAGGCCTACGGCTACCTGTTCCCGGTGGGGCCCTTCCACCTCGTCCTGCTCGAGCTCGGTCTGCCCGAGTGGGTCGTGCAACGACTCTGGTGGACCGTGGTCCTCTCCGTGGCGTTCCTCGGGATGTGGCGCCTGTCCGGGGCGTTGCGGATGGGGACGCCGTGGACGCGGCTGCTGGGGTCGCTGCTGTTCGCGCTGAGTCCACGGATGATGAGCGAGCTCGCGGTGACCTCTGTCGAGGTGTGGCCGCTCGCGGTGGCGCCCTGGGTGCTGGCGCCCCTCGTCGACCGCCGGGAGCGGGGCTGGACCTGGCGGATCAGTCGCTCCGCGGTCGCCGTGCTGTGCCTCGGTGGGGTCAATGCCGTCGCCAGCGGGGCTGCCCTGGTCCTCCCCGCGCTGTGGTTCGCCACCCGCACGCCCGTCCGGCGCGCTGTCCTCCCCGCGCTGGCCTGGCTCGGTGCCGTCGTCCTCACGTGCCTCTGGTGGCTCGTGCCGCTCGTCCTGCTCGGCCGGTTCAGCCCGCCGTTCCTCGACTGGATCGAGGACGCCCGGGTGACGACCGGCCTGGCCAGCACGGTGAACGCCGTACAGGGCACCTCCGCCTGGCTGAACTTCCTCGTCGGGCCGTCCGGGCCCAGCTGGCCCGCGGGGTGGCTGCTCGTCACGACTCCGGCGCTGATCCTCGCGACCGCGGCGGTGGCCGCCCTCGCCCTGGCCGGCCTGAGTCGTCCGGACATGCCGGAGCGGGTCTTCCTCCTCGTGGCGACGGTCGTCGGCCTCGCACTGCTCACCGCCGGTTTCGCCGGGTCCGGACACTCCCCGTTCGACGCCCAGGTCCGGGCGCTGCTCGACGGACCGCTCGCGCCGCTGCGCAACACGCACAAGTTCGAGCTGGTCCTGCGCGTGCCGCTGGTCCTCGGACTCATCCATGCGACCACCTGCATCGGACGGGCGCTCGCCGCGCCGTCCCGGTCCCGCTGGGTGGCCGCGGTCCCGGGGTGGCTGACCCCGGTCCTGTCGGTCGCACTAGTCCTGGGCGCCACGGCCCCCGCGGTGGCGGCCGAGCTGCCGAGACAGGGGGCGTACCAGGCCATCCCGGGTTACTGGCACGAGGCGGCACGGTGGCTCGACGGCAGGAGCGGACCCGGGTCGGTCCTCGTCGAGCCGGCCGCAGCCTTCGCCGACCTGCGGTGGGGATCGCCCAAGGACGAGCCGTTGCAGGCCATCGCCGACCGCGCGTTCGTCGTCCGGGACGCCGTGCCGCTGGGGTCCGCCGGAGCCACGCGGGTGCTCGACGAGGTGGAGGGACGCCTCGGACAGGGACGTGGAGGCGAGGACCTGGCGTCGCTGATCGGCTCGCTGGGTGTGCGTTACGTGCTCGTGCGCAACGACCTCACCGTCGCAGCCCAGGGCTCCCCGCCGATGGCCGTGCACGAGGCGCTGCGTGAGTCGGGGCTGACGGTGGCAGCCGCGTTCGGGCCGACCGTGCAGAGCCCGGTCGAGACGCCGGACCTCACCGTCGACGAGCGCACCCTGCTGGCGTTCCGCAGTCTCGAGGTCTACGAGGTGCGGCCGGCCGGCGCTCGGTTCGTGGCTGCCTCCGACGTCTACACGGCGACCGCGGGCCCGGAGAACCTCCCCGAGCTGCGGGAGGTGACCGGCGTCGGCAGCGCCGGTCTGCTGGGCTCCGACGCGGGCGGGGCGCCGGGTCTCGCGGACTCCGGGCGGCACGTGCTCACCGACGGCAACCGGCGTCGCGAGACGTTCTTCGGGACGCCGACCGACAACACCTCGACCACGCTGACGGCCGACGACCCGGGCCGCCTCGGACGCCGGGCCCTCGACTACGACTCGGACCCGGGCGCGCCGCGCAGCGTGCTGGCCTGGTCGGGCATCGCCGGGGTGACGGCGTCCTCCTCGGCTTCCGACGCCGGCGCCACGATCCGGCTGGGGCCGGGGTCGTCCCCAGCTGCTGCCGTCGACGGCGACCCGACCACCCGCTGGGTGTCGGGCAGGTACCTGTCGGCGGTGGGCGAGTGGCTGGAGCTGGACCTCGGGCAGGCACGATCCCTCGAAGGGTTGCGGGTGCGGTTCAGCACCGCGGCCCCGGTCACGAGACGTCCCACCCAGGTCACCGTCAGGACGGACACCGGGACCGGGACGGCGGTCGTCGTCGCAGACGGCTCGGCCGAGCCGGTCATCGCCCCACCCGGGCCGACGCAGCGACTGCGACTGCAGCTGTCGGCCGTCGAGGCCGGGGGGCAGCCCAACGGCTTCGCCGTCGCCGAGATCGAGCTGCCCGGCCTGGCCGCCGATCCGGTCGTCGCGGTGCCCGCCCGCCCCACCACGGTGCGACCTGCCGGCCCGGACGGTCCTGTGGTCGCCGGCGACGCCGGTGCCGGTGCCGGTGTCGGTGTCGGTGTCGGTGTCGGTGTCGGGGCGATCATCGTGCGTGACGAGCGGCCGGGCCGGTCCGGGTGCCTGCACCAGGATTCCCGGCCACTGTGCAGCGCGCGGTTCGAGCGGGCGGACGAGGAGCCCCGAGGGCTGTCTCGCACCTTCGACCTCACGGCGCGGAGCACCTACACGACGTCGGTCACGGCGCGGGCCCGCGACGGCCAGGCCCTCGAACGACTCCTCGAGGTGCCGGACTCGATCAGGGCCGAGGCGAGCTCGCGCGAGGTCCAGGCTCCTGAGGGCCGCCCGGGGGCGGCTGTCGACCGGGACCTGGGGACCGGGTGGATCGCCGCACCCACCGACGAGACGCCGACCCTGGACCTGTTCCTCCCACGCACCCGGACGGTCAGCGGTCTGCAGCTCCTGCGGGACGACTTCCTCGCTGCCTCGCGACCGTCCCAGGTCGACGTCCGGGTGGGCGACGGTCCCAGCCGACGCGTCTCCGTGGACGCCGACGGGACGGTGCGGCTGCCGGCCACCCGGGGGGACCGGGTGCGCATCGACTTCGTCAGGTCGACCCCGCTCGTCAACATCGACGCGGTCTCAGGCTTCCGCTCGCAGCGGCCCGTCGGGGTCAGCGAGATCAGGGTCCTGGGCGCGGACGACCTGCGCCGGCCCGTGGGCCGCGACCGGGAGGTGAGCGTCCCGTGCGGGTTCGCCCCGACGGTCCGGGTCGACGGACGTGACCTGGTGACGTCTCTGCGGACCACCGTCGGCGCCGTCCTCGACCGCAGGGACGTGCAGCTCGAGCCGTGCGGGCTTGACGCAGGTCGGGTCGACCTCGGCCCCGGCAAGCACGGGCTGACCGTTCGAGCCACGGCGGAGCTCGCCCCGTTGACGGCGTCCCTGGTCGACCGTGACACCTTCACCGGTCGCCTCGTCGGACCCGGGACGAGTGCCTCGCTGGAACGCGACACCCCCACGTCGATGCGGCTGTCGGTCCCGACCCGGTCGACGCCCGGTCTCCTGGTCGTGCCGCAAAACTTCAGTGCCGGGTGGTCCGCGGTGGACTCCTACGGTCGTGACCTCACTGCGGTCAGGGTCGACGGGTGGCAGCAGGGTTGGGTGCTGCCGGCGGGCGGGTCGACCACGGTCACGGCGCAGTTCGGTGCCGACACCGCGTACCGCGCAGCCCTGGCCACCGGACCGCTCGTGGCCGTGCTCCTCGGACTGACCCTGCTGCGGGGTCGTGGACGACGCCTCCTCCCGGCACCGGCATGGACGGCGCTCGCGGCCCGGACGGGACCGGCTGTCGTGGGGCTGATCCTCGTGGGGGTGGCCCTGTCCCTCGTGGCGGGGTGGGTCGGGCTCGCGGCGACGGTCGTCGGCGGTGCCGTCGCCCACCTCACCGGACGGCTGTGGGCCGGGTGGACGCGGTCGGCGGCGGCAGCGGCCCTCGCCCTGTCCTCGGGTGTGGTCGTCGCCGCGCAGCCGTGGACCGGTGGTGCGGCCGCCACCGACTCGGTGCTGGCTCAGGGACTGGTGCTCGCGGGGGTGGTCGTCGCGGTCGGGATCGCCTCACCGGCACCGTCGAGGTCGTCCAGGGACGAGGAGCGGCGCACGTCGTAGCCCCGGTCGCGGCGTCCCCGGCGCATGAGCGGTCGTTCGAGCAGGTGGTAGCTCGCGCTGGCCACGGCTGCCGTGACCAGGAGCGTGCCGACCCACAGGCGCAGGAAGTCGCCGTCGAAGGGGCGGTGGTCGAGGACCCGCTCCAGCCAGGCCAGCACGGTCACGTGGTAGAGGAAGAAGCCGTAGGAGATGCCGCCGGCGAACGCCCAGGGAGCCGAGCCGAGCGAGCGCACAGGACCTGCTTCGTCCTGCCGTCTCGTGGCGCTCACGGTCGGGAGGACCACGAGGGCAGCGACGAGGCCGTAGGCCAGCGACTTGGTGAAGGCGGCGCCCGGGGTGGTCTCGGTGAGGCCGAGCGGACCCGCCACGGGCGTGGTCAGGAAGGCGTAGGCCGCGGCGGCGAACGCCCAGCAGGTCCACGGGTGCGCTGCCAGCTCGTCGAGCCGAGGGGTGCTGGCGTGCCCCGAGGCCCGGGCCACGTTCCACACCGCGAGGGCCATGCCCAGCCCGAACCACCCGAGGTACCCGGGCAGCCACAGACCCCACAGGCTGTGGTCGGTCGCGGTGACCGCGGCCATCCAGGCGGGTCCGGCCAGCACGGTCAGGGCCAGCACGGCTACGGTGGACCCGGCCCAGCGGCGGGGGCTGCCGGGGAGCCGGTGCAGGAGCACCGCGGCGCCGGGCAGCAGGAGGTAGAAGGCCGCCTCCGTGGCGAGGCTCCACAGCTGCGTCAGTCCGGCGACCTGCTGCCCGTCCTGGTAGATCTGGACGAGGAGGGCGTGCCGCAGGTAGCGCGAGAGGCCCACGTCGTCCGCGTGCGGGAGGGTCACCGCCGCGAGGAGGACGGCCACCCACAGCGCAGGGAGGATGCGCACGGCCCGGTGCCAGAGGTAGGGCCGGGTGGACGGGGACGCGGTGTCGAGCATCCGTGCGACGACGTGGGGTCGGTAGAGCAGGAACCCGGACACGACGAAGAACAGCGCCACGCCGATGTCGAGGCGGGCGAGGAAGCCTCCCCAGGCCCCTTGCACCGAGGCTCCGCTGGTGAACCCGACGTGCGTGGTCATCACGGCGAGCGCCCCGATGGCGCGCAGGCCGTCGACGGCCGGGAAACGGTCCCGGAGCGTGATGTCGTGGAGCCTCATCGGGTCGGCTCCACGAGGCCGACCTCGGTGGTCCCGATGCACACCGACGTCGAAGGGTCGGTGGACACGAGCCGGATCTCCGTCGCGGGCTTGCCGACCACCGCGAGCGGGTCGTTGAGGTAGGCCGTGAGCAGCCCGGACGGCCAGGCCTCGGTGTGGGAGGTCAACGCCGAGACGCTGCCGTCACGGGCGTCCACGAGCTCGACCCGGACCCGCGCGTCGGGGTTCGCCAGGTAGGCCATCTTCACGTACCAGTTCGCTTCGGGGACCGGGTGGTCCAGGGGGATCGTCACGGTACCCGCGCCGACCAGCTTGAGCCCACAGTCCGGGGGCACGACCCCCGTGGCCCAGACCTGGAAGTCGGCGGGGCGCAGGCGCCCGCTCTCGTCGACGACCCTGGGCGCACCGTCCGGCTGCTGGAACCGCACGTCGATCCCGGCGACGGACAGGATGTCGCCGAGTCGCCGGTGCTCGTTGATGAAGGGGGCGATCGTCGTCGGGACGGTGGTGTCCCAGATGTTCGGCGGGCTGCCGGCCTCGTCGACCTCGTCGGCCAGCGTCGCGAAGTAGGCCGGAGCCGGGTTCTGCCCCCACATCGCCCCGAAGGTCACGTGGGAGACGACCGCGCCGACGAACCAGGCGCCCACGAGGGGGACGACCAGCCTCGTCGGGAGCCCGCGTGGGACGTGGCGCTCCGAGGCGACCAGCCCGGGGCGGCCACCCGTAGGCCACGGCAGGGCCCGGTGCAGGGTGAGCACGGTGGCCAGGACCAGGGGCAGCCCCAGGTCGGACCAGTAGTGGTAGTGCCTCGTCAGGCTGTCGCCGAACTGGAAGTAGCGCCCGACCGACACGAGCAGGACGGTGGCCACCACGAACACGGCGGCCGAGAGCCAGAGCAGGAGCACCGCGCGGTGGTGTCGCCAGGTCAGGACGAGCAGGAACAGCAGGACCACTGCGCCGAGCAGCTGCGCGACGACCGGAGGGTCGGCGAAGCCGTACGGTGCGGTGTCGGTCCACGTCCAGGGCCCACCGACGAAGGGCATCAGCACCGACTCGCGCACCGAGTCGAAGAGCAGGCGCAGCTCCACCTCGACCCCCGGCCAGCGCGCCGTGTCGGCACGGCGCCGGGGGAGGACCACCGCGGCATACGCGACGACGGGCACCAGCATGGTCACCGACCACAGGGCCACGTCCACGAGGCGCCGTCGGACGCCGACCCTGCTGATGATCCAGCCCAGCGCCAGGGCGGTGGTGACGACCAGACCAGCCTTGAGCCAGAAGGACAGGACCAGTGCCAGCGCGACGGGTCCCAAGACGAGGGCCCGCCGACGGTGGTCCGCGAACCAGTCGACGGCGCAGTGCAGCAGGACGAGGGCGAAGAACTGGGCGTGGACGTCGTTGACACCGGCCGAGAGCTGGGCGAACGCCTGGAGCAGCAGCGGGGAGACCCCGTACCAGGCCGCACCGAGCAGGGCCCAGGTGCTCGAGCCGACCAGGCGGAACAGCAGCGAACCCAGCAGGAAGATGTCGGCGGCGAGGAAGAGGCAGCGCCACACGACCGTGAACGTGTAGCTGAAGTCCCCGAACTCGGCGAACACGGCGAACACCACCCGCAGCCCCGGGACGATGTGGTCGTTGGCCGGGGCGAACAGGACGCCGGGGGAGAACCCGCGCTGTCCGTACACGAGCAGGTCGAGGTCGTCGGCGAACCACGACCCGCGCGCCGTCGCGAGCCCCAGCACGAGGGGGACCACAATGGCGACCACCGCCAGTCGTGTGGCGAAGTCACGCGAGCTGGGTGCCCACCGGCGCATCGATGCCTCTTCGTTCGGATTGACGACGGCGTCAGGCTACCCGCTGGTAGGGTCCAGCAACCTCATATCTCAAGGAGATCCGCACATGCGTCGAGTGCTGGGCAGCGTTGCCACAGTTCTGGGAGTTCTGTTGTTGGGCATCGGCATCCTCGCCAAGCCCGTCCTCTATGACCGGCTTGCGACGGTGAGCCTCGACCAGCGATCGACCTCCACGTCGGAGGGCTCCGGCATGTCTGCGCTCTACGCGCACGAGGTGGACGGCGCCGCGGTCTTCGACAAGCTCGAGAACGTCACCCTCCGCAGCACCCGTCAGGTGATCGGCATCCCCGGTCGCGCCAAGGCCGCGGGCAAGGAGGGCGAGCAGGCGTTCTGGCAGACCACGGTGCGCTCGCAGGCGCAGATCGACGGGCAGTGGACCGACCTCAGCTACAGCAACGAGGGCGTCTCCTTCTCCCGCAAGACCGGCACGGCCACGAACTGCTGCGGTGACTACAAGTCCGCCGGGGACCTCGACAACCCCGACAAGACGGTGCCGGTCCAGCACCAGGGCAACTTCTTCAAGTTCCCCTTCGGCGTCGAGAAGAAGACCTACCAGTGGTGGGACGGCGACCTCGGCCGGGCGACCGACATCCAGTTCGTCCGCGAGGAGAAGCTCGAGGGCCTCACCACCTACGTCTTCCGGCAGACGATCGACAAGGGCGAGGTCGCCCAGCGCGAGGTCCCCAAGGGGATCTTCGGCGACAAGACCTCCGGCAACGTCCAAGCGTCGGTGATGTACGGCAACATCCGCACCCTGTGGGTGGAGCCGAACACCGGTGTCCTCATCAAGGGCCAGGAGCAGGTCGAGAAGTCCCTGTCGGCCGACGGCTACGACGACGTCGCGACCACGCTGGGCACCATCGGCTACAGCGACGCCACCGTGAAGAAGAACGTCGAGGACTGGTCCAGCAAGGGGGCGCTGCTGGGCTTCATCGGCGGCGCGCTCACGCCGGTCGGCATCGGCCTGGGCATCCTGCTCATCGCCGTGGGCATCTTCCTCACCCTCGGCGCCCGTCCGGGGCGCCGCACGGCCTGACGCGCCTCACGACCCACGCCCGAGGGCCCGACCGGACACCGGTCGGGCCCTCGTGTCGTCGGGCGACGAGGAGGGCCGTGGGGTCGGCGGAGTGGCTGCTCCCTGCCGACCCGACGGCCGCGGCGGTGCCGGTCGCAGCTCGCGTCGGTGGGGGATGACGCGGTTGCTGCGAGGGGCACGGAACGAAATGTGGTCTTTCAGGTATAGCGCGACATCGTCGAGTTGTCGCGGCGAGCGTCCACGGGACAGGACTGCGCCCCGGACCCTTGGAGCAGGATCCGGGGCGCAGGCGGCAGCCGCGAGACCGTCAGGCCGTCGAGGGTTGCGGCGACCGCGGCCCCGTCCCGGCACTCCCTCCGGAGCTGCCGTCGGTCGGTCCGGAGGAGCCGTCCGCCTCGTCGGCCGTCAGGGGCTGGGCGATGCTCTCCAGCGACTGGCCCTCGGCCTTGACGCCGAGCAAGGCCTCCGCGAGGCCACCGGCGACCATCAGGGCGGCGCCGAGGAAGTAGCCGACCGCGAGACCGGTGATGTCCTTGGACTCCGAGGCGTTGTCGATGAGCTTGCCGAACAGCAGGGGACCGCTGATGCCACCGGCGGCCGTGCCGATCGCGTAGAAGAAGGCGATGCACAGCGCCCGCGTCTCCAGCGGGAAGACCTCGCTGGCCGTCAGGTAGGCGGCGCTGGCCCCGGCGGAGGCGAAGAAGAAGATCACGCAGCCGAAGATGGTCAGGGTGACGGCGCTCAGGCCGCCCAGGCTGAAGCCGGCGATGGCGAGGAGCACGCCCGACAGGATGTACGTGCCCGTGATCATCCGCACCCGGCCCACGGAGTCGAACAAGGGGCTGAGCAGGATCGCCCCGAGGAAGTTGCTCACCGCGAACACGGCGATGTACCACCCGGTCTGCTCGACCCCGAAGAACGTCGAGAGGCTGTCGCCGTAGGTGAAGAAGAACGCGTTGTAGAGGAACGCCTGTCCCACGAACAGCGAGAAGCACAAGATGGTGCGTCGCGGGTAGAGCGTGAAGACGGTCTTGGCGATCTCGGGGATGGAGATCGTCCGACGCTGACGGATGGTGATCGGCTCGTCCTCGACCTCGGGGAGGTCGCGCCCGGTGTCTTCGTGGACCTTGCCCTCGATGTCCTTGACGATCTGCTCGCCCTCCTCCTCACGGCCGTGGATGAAGAGCCAGCGCGGGCTCTCCGGCACGTGGCGCCGGACGATGAGGATGCCGATGGCAAGGATCGCGCCGAGGCCGAACGCGAGGCGCCAGCCCAGGGCCGGGTCGAGCAGCTTCGGGTCGAGCAGCGGGATGGTGAGCAGCGAACCGGCCGCGGCCCCGATCCAGAAGGAGCCGTTGATGGCGACGTCGACCCGTCCGCGGTAGGCCTTGGGGATGAGCTCGTCGATCGCGGAGTTGATCGCGGCGTACTCCCCGCCGATGCCCATACCCGTGATGAAGCGGGCGATGAAGTACCAGAGCGGGTTGGGCGCGAACGCCGTGAGGACCGTGGCGAAGGTGTAGACGCCCAGGGTCAGCAGGAACAGCTTCTTGCGACCGAACCGGTCGGTGAGCTGTCCGAAGAACAGTGCCCCCAGACATGCTCCGGCGACGTAGACCGCGCCGGCCAGGCCGATGTCCGAGCTGCTGAGCCCGAGACCGGTGCCTTCCGGCTTGAGGGCCTCCGACATGGAGCCGACGATGGTCACCTCGAGGCCGTCGAGGATCCACACCGTCCCCAGCCCGATGACGACCATCCAGTGCCACCGCGCCCAGGGCAGCCGGTCCAGCCGGGCCGGGATGTCGGTGGTGATGCGTCCTGTCTCGACGTCTGACGCCACAGTTCCTCCTCGTTGAGTTCACCGGCGCGGGCCCCGGTGGGGGCGGGCGCCGCGAGAACGCTAGGACCAACCGAGACGATCCGCACCCCGAGGAGCGCAACGCAGGCGGGGAACCCGCAGGTCAGGGCCGGTAGCAGACGAAGATCGCCGTCCCGGGGAAGAGCCCGCCACGCAACGGTGACCACCCGCCCCAAGGTTCGTCGTTGCGATCGGGCCACTCGGGCTCGACGAGGTCGACGAGGAACATCCCGGCCGCGACGAGCTCGCGGACCCGGTCGCCGAGGGTCCGGTGGTGCTCGACGTAGGTGGCCTCGCCGTCGGAGTCGCTCTCGACGTACGGCGTGCGGTCGAAGTACGACTGGCCCACCGTGAGCCCGGCGGGGCCGGGGTCGTCGGGGAAGGCCCAGCGGAACGGGTGGGTCGTGGAGAAGACGAACCGTCCGCCCGGTCGCAGCACCCGGGCGACCTCGCGCATGAGCAGGGCGGTGTCCGCGACGAAGGGAACGGCACCGTATGCAGTGAAGACGGTGTCGAAGCTGGCCTCGGCGAACGGGAGCGCCACGGCGTCGCACTGGGCGAACGGCACCGCGGTGGAGCTGGACCTCATGTTGAGGTCGAGGCCCTGGCGCACCATGCCGGCGGACAGGTCGGTGGCCACGACGGTGCCGCCGGCCGCGGCGACCCACCGGGCGCACTGCCCTGCGCCGGCCCCGATCTCGAGCACCCGCTTGCCGGCCACGTCACCCAGCAGGGTGAGCTCCTCCTCGCGCCAGCCCTCGGGTCCCCAGACGAACTGCGCGTCACCGAGGAAGGTGCCGTGCTCGGCGTAGTACTCGCCCGCCTCGGCGTCCCACCAGGAGCGGTTCGCGGCGGCCGTCTCCTCGGCTCCGGCCTCGCGACGGCTGACCTGCGCAAACTCGCTCACCGGTGGTCCTCTCGTGTTTTGACCGCGCGGGGACCGCGTCGGTAGTGTGGGGGAGCACATCCGTGTGCGCGCTTCGTCGTGTCGCCGTCCGGTGGCCCGACAAGCGTGAGCACAACAACCCTCTTCTATTCACTGTCCATCATCGGAGTTCCTACTACATGACTGCCAGCACGGTCGAAAAGACCGCCCCTCAGGTTGCCATCAACGACATCGGCACCGAGGAAGAACTGCTTGCCGCGATCGACGCGACCATCAAGGATTTCAACGACGGCGACATCGTCGAAGGTGTCATCGTCAAGGTCGACCGGGACGAGGTCCTGCTCGACATCGGTTACAAGACCGAAGGTGTCATCCCCTCCCGCGAGCTGTCGATCAAGCACGACGTCGACCCCTCTGAGGTCGTCAAGGTCGGCGACGAGGTCGAGGCCCTGGTCCTCCAGAAGGAGGACAAGGAAGGTCGCCTGATCCTGTCCAAGAAGCGTGCGCAGTACGAGCGCGCCTGGGGCACGATCGAGAAGATCAAGGAAGAGGACGGCGTCGTCACCGGCACCGTCATCGAGGTCGTCAAGGGTGGACTCATCCTCGACATCGGCCTGCGAGGCTTCCTCCCCGCGTCGCTCGTCGAGATGCGTCGCGTCCGCGACCTCCAGCCCTACGTGGGCAAGGAGATCGAGGCCAAGATCATCGAGCTCGACAAGAACCGCAACAACGTGGTCCTGTCGCGTCGTGCGTGGCTCGAGCAGACCCAGTCCGAGGTGCGCACCACGTTCCTCAAGGAGCTCCAGAAGGGGCAGGTCCGTTCCGGCGTCGTCTCCTCGATCGTCAACTTCGGTGCGTTCGTGGACCTCGGCGGCGTCGACGGTCTCGTCCACGTGTCCGAGCTGTCCTGGAAGCACATCGACCACCCGTCCGAGGTCGTCGAGGTGGGCCAGGAGGTCACCGTCGAGGTTCTCGACGTGGACATGGACCGCGAGCGTGTCTCCCTGTCGCTCAAGGCGACGCAGGAGGACCCGTGGCAGCACTTCGCCCGGACCCACGCGATCGGTCAGGTCGTCCCGGGCAAGGTCACCAAGCTCGTCCCGTTCGGTGCGTTCGTGCGCGTCGACGACGGCATCGAGGGCCTGGTCCACATCTCCGAGCTGGCCGAGCGCCACGTGGAGCTGCCGGAGCAGGTCGTCACGGTCGGTTCCGACATCTTCGTCAAGGTCATCGACATCGACCTCGAGCGTCGCCGGATCTCGCTGAGCCTCAAGCAGGCCAACGACGACAGCGCGCCCGTCGCCGAGTTCGACCCGACCCTCTACGGCATGGCCGCGGAGTACGACGAGGCCGGCAACTACAAGTACCCCGAGGGCTTCGACCCGGAGACCCAGGAGTGGCTCGAGGGCTTCGACACCCAGCGCGAGAAGTGGGAGAAGCAGTACGCCGAGGCCCACACCCGCTGGGAGGCCCACAAGGCCCAGATCGAGGAGGCCACCAAGGCCGACGCCGAGGCTGCCGCCAACGCCGGTGCCGCGACGTCCTACTCCTCGGACTCGGGTTCGTCCTCCTCGTCGGCGTCCGACAGCGACTCGGGCAGCAGCAGCCGCCCGGCCGCCCCGGCGTCCGAGGGCACCCTGGCCTCCGACGAGGCCCTCGCCGCACTGCGCGAGAAGCTCACCGGCAACTGAGCCCACGTCCGCGGCATACCTCGGTATGCAGCGGGCACGGCTTCGAGAGGCCCGGTTCCCCTGCGGGGGTGCCGGGCCTCTCGGCCTTCCCCGTGTCGGGTGCGGCCGCACCCACCCGGCGTGCTGACCGTGGACGTCGTCGTGGGAGTGCTCGGGGTGCTGCTGTGGCGCCACGTCGTGGCGCTGCCGGTGCGGGACCTGCTGCCCTCCCTCGTCGCCAGGCTCCTCCCGGTCCCGGCCGCCACCCGACCGCGCGACCTGCCGCTGCTGGCCGGGGCGGTCGTCGTGGGCGCGGTCACCCACGTGGTCTGGGACGCCTTCACCCACCCGGGCAGGTTCGGGGTCCGGTGGATCGGGTGGCTCGGCGACGACCACGGCGGGGTGCCGGGGCACCAGTGGGCCCAGCTGGCGAGCGGTGCGGTCGGTGGGGTCGTGGTGCTCGGCTGGGTGGTCGCCCGCCTGTGCAGGGACGACTCCACGGCACCGCCGCGACAGGGCTCGGCCCGGCTGGAGGAGCAGCTCGGCGCACTGCTCGTCGTGCTCGTGGCACTGCTCGTCGGGTCGCTGGTCGGGCTGGTGACCTCGCCCCCGGACCTTGAGTCGATGCTGTTCCGGCTGGTGACCCGCGGCGGGCTGGGTCTCGGGCTGGGGCTGCTCGCGGTCTGCCTCGTCTGGCACGCCCGGGAACGGGCGGGGCGCCGGACCCGAGTGGGCGCGGAGGGGCCCGGCCGGTAGCGTTCCCACCATGGCACGCAGCATCGCGACGAACACCGAGGTCGACCTTGAAGGGCTGCTGGACTTCGTCCGGCCGCGCCACCAGATGGTCGTCATCACCACGCGCTCCGACGGGCGCCCGCAGGCCTCGCCGGTGACCGGTGGCGTGGACCAGGAGGGTCGGATCGTCATCTCGTCCTACCCGGAGCGCGCCAAGACGAACAACGCGCGCAAGCGTCCCGAGGTCAGCGTCATGGTGCTCTCCGACGACTTCGGCGGGGCGTGGGTGCAGGTCGACGGCGACTGCGAGGTCATCGACGCACCGGATTCGGTGGAACCCCTGGTGGACTACTTCCGGTGCATCTCGGGAGAGCACCCCGACTGGGACGAGTACCGCCAGGCCATGCTCGACCAGGGCAAGTCGATCCTGCGGCTCACCCCGACGCGGTGGTCGCCCATCGCGACCGGCGGTTTTCCCGCCCGCCTCGCGAACTGACTCGCGAACTGACGGCAGGTCTAGGCTGACGGCATGTTGCGCGTCGGCCTCACCGGAGGCATCGGGTCCGGCAAATCCACTGTGGCCCAACGGCTTTCGACCCTCGGGGCGGTCGTCATCGACTCCGACGTCCTGGCTCGCGAGGTCGTCGCCCCGGGGTCGGCGGGCCTCACCGCGGTGGCCGAGCGTTTCGGTGAGGACGTGCTCGAGGCCGACGGCTCGCTCAACCGAGCCGCCCTCGGTGCCATCGTGTTCGCCGACGCGCAGGCCCGCAGGGACCTCGAGGAGATCACCCACCCCCTGATCGCGAGGCGGACGGCAGAGCTGGCCGAGCAGGCGGGGGAGCGGTCGGTCGTCGTCCACGACGTGCCGCTGCTCGTCGAGAAGCACATGGGTCCGGGCTACCACCTCGTCGTGGTCGTCGGCGCCGCTGAGTCGACGAGGACCAAGCGCCTGGCCGCCACCCGGGGCATGACGCTGGAGGAGGCACAGAGCCGCATCGCTGCCCAGGCCACGGACGACGAGCGCCGGACCGCCGCCGACGTCTGGCTCGACAACGACGGGTCTCGGGACGAGCTGCTGGCCGCCGTCGACCTTCTCTGGAGCGAACGGCTCGTGCCCTTCGAGCACAACCTCCGTACCGGCACCCGGTCGCGTCGCCCGGAGCGACTCGCCCTGCACGAGCCCGACCCCGCCTGGCCGGAGCAGGCGGAGAGGTTGCTCGGCAGGTTGCGCCGGGCCTTCGGTGACGTGCTCGTCACGGCCGACCACGTGGGCAGCACAGCGGTGCCGGGACTCATCGCCAAGGACGTCATCGACCTCCAGATCGGGGTGCGCTCACTGACCGACGTGGACGACCCGGAGCTGCTCGAGCGGCTCCGCGCGGCAGGGTTCCCGGACGTCGCGGAGAACCGGCAGGACAACGGGAAGGACGGGACGGTCTGGCCCAAGCGCTTCCTGGGCAGCGCCGACCCGGGGAGGGTCGCCCACGTCCACGTCCGGGAGGTCGACAGCCCGGGGTGGCGGTGGGCCCTGGCCTTCCGCGACTGGATGCGGGCAGACCCGGGCGCCCGTGAAGAGTATGCGGCCGAGAAGCGCCGCCTCGCCGCCACCCTCAGCACGGTGGGCGAGTATGCCGACGCGAAGGAGCCGTGGTTCGACAGCGTGCACGAGCGCGCGACCGCGTGGGCCGAGGCCTCCGGCTGGAGCCACCCGCGTGGCTGAGGACGACCACCCCCTGCGCAGCCCCCGCAGCGTCTACGGCGTGGGGGAGGAGCCGGACCCCCGCTTCTCCCTCGCCAACGAACGCACGGCGCTGGCGTGGATGCGGACCGCGCTGGCCCTCGTCGGTGGCGGTGTCGCCATGGTGTCGTTGGCCAGTCTCGACACCCTCCCGGCCTGGACCGCGCTGGTCGGGGCGGCTGCCTGCCTCGGCGGTGGAGCCCTGGCGCTGCGCACGGTGGGGGCCTGGGCCGCCGTCGAACGCGCCCTGCGGCTCCACCAGCCGCTCCCGGCGCCCCGGGCCCTCGCGGTCCTCGCGGGCGGGGTCGTGGTCCTCGGGGTCCTGACCCTGGTGCTCGCCCTCGTCGAGCTGGGTCGGCGATGACGGCTCCCACCACCGCGCCGGCCGGCGGACCGGACGCCGCAGCCTGCCCCCCTCGCTCGTGAGCCCGATCCCGCAGCGCAGCGCCCTGCAGCCCGAGCGCACCGCGCTGGCCTGGCAGCGCACGGCGATGACGGCCCTGGTCTGCTTCGTCCCACTCGTCGTCGTGGCGCTGCGCCTGGACCTGCCCGTGGTCGCCGGTGGCGGCGGGGTGGCCATGGTGGTGAGCGGGGTGCTCGTCTTCTCGGTGCGGACCCGGCTGCGCCAGCTCGCGGACGACGACCGTGGCTACTCGCCCGCGCCGCCGCTGGTGCAGGTGGCTGCCGTGACCGTCCTGTGCGCGGTGGGCGGCGTGGCCGTGGGCATCGCGCAGCTCAGGTGAGCTCGCGCTCCTGCCGCACGGGGACGAGCGGGAGGGCCGCAGCGGCGAACCCGGCCGCGAGACCGAAGGCCGCGGCATACCCGGCGTGGGTGGCGACCAGGCCCGCCACCGGGGGCACGCACGCGGCCACCAGGAACTGGCCGGTGTTCTGCAAGCCCAGCGCGCGTCCGCTCCAGAACGGTCCGGCCCGTTCCGCCACCGCGGTGAAGGCGAGGCCGTTGTCGGCCACTGTCACCGTCGAGGCGACGACGAGCAGCACGACGGCGGCGTCCCAGCCCAAGCGGGCCGTGATCCCCAGCGCGGCCATCGCGACCACGGCACCGAACGCCACCCACCGCAGCGGGCGCATCCGGCTCCCGACGACGTCCGACAGCTGGCCGACCCCGATGCGTCCCAACGCACCGGCCACCTGCGTCACGGCGACGAGGACCCCCGCGGCGCCCGGCGACCAACCACGTTCGGAGACCAGCCAGACCAGTGCATAGGTCCAGACGACGAACTGGGGCACCACCAGCAGCATCGAGACGCCGTGGATCCGCGGCAGGTAGCGGTCGCGCACGTACGGGCTGTCAGCGGGCTGCTCGGGGCGCGCCGGTCGCGGCGGGTCGACCACGACGGCGGAGACGAGCACGATGCCCAGGGCGGCGGCGGCGGTCGGCACCCACAGGGCGGCGGAGACGCCGTGCGCGTCTGCGACGACCGCCATGCTCACGGCCGCGACGCCGACCCCGAGGGGCTGGGCCATCTGCCGGATCCCCATGGCGAGCCCGCGGCGCTGCGGCGGGAACCACCCGACGATGACGCGTCCGCTCGCGGCGTTCGCCGACGCGGCGGCCGCTCCCGCGAGGAAGAGGGCGAGAGCAAGGGTGGTCGTCCCCCTCGACAGCACCCCGACCAGCGACGCCGCGCCGGTCGCGGCCAACCCGACCAGCAGGACCAGCCGTTCGCCGCGACGATCCACCACGGCGCCCCAGGCGACGAGGGTGAGCATCGTCCCCAGCACCGGGGCGGCCGCGACCAGCCCTGCCTGGGCGAGCGTCAGCCCGGACCGGGCGACGAGGGCGGGGATGAGGAACGCCGGGCCGTGGACCGCGACCGCGGATGCCGCCTGGGCCACGGTCGTGGCGCCGAGCATGCCCCAGCGGCGGGCCGACGCCACCTGGGCGACCGGTTCCGCAGCGGGACGGGTGGCGGGCACCGCCCCAGTCAACGTCGGCCGGGTGGGTGGCGCAGCCGCGTCTCACCGGATGGTGGGACGGCGTCCGTACGGCGCGTGGACGCCGCGGGCGAGCCCCCCGGGGTCCGCCGGCGGCGGCTGTCGGTGGCGAGGCATACGGTTGACCCATGCGTCCCACGACTGACCTGCAGCGCACGGTCGCCCCGTTCGAGGTCGTCTCCGAGTTCAAGCCAGCCGGTGACCAACCGACGGCCATCGCCGACCTCGCCAAGCGGGTCCGTGCCGGCGAGCAGAACACCGTGCTGCTCGGCGCCACCGGCACCGGCAAGTCGGCGACGACGGCCTGGCTGATCGAGGAGGTGCAGCGACCGACCCTGGTCATGGCGCCCAACAAGACGCTGGCAGCCCAGCTGGCCAACGAGTTCCGTGAGCTGCTGCCCAACAACGCGGTCGAGTACTTCGTGTCGTACTACGACTACTACCAGCCCGAGGCGTACATCGCGCAGACGGACACCTACATCGAGAAGGACTCCTCGATCAACGAGGAGGTCGAGCGGCTGCGCCACAGCGCGACCAACTCGCTGCTCACCCGCCGCGACGTCATCGTCGTCGCCTCGGTCTCGTGCATCTACGGCCTGGGCACGCCCCAGGAGTACGTCGACCGGATGGCCCGGCTCAAGGTCGGCATGGAGGTCGACCGCGACGAGCTGCTGCGACGGTTCGTCCAGATGCAGTACACCCGCAACGACCTGGCCTTCACCCGCGGCACCTTCCGCGTACGCGGCGACACCGTCGAGATCATCCCGGTCTACGAGGAGCTCGCCGTCCGCATCGAGTTCTTCGGCGACGAGGTGGAGCGGATCTACACGCTGCACCCCGTCAGCGGCGAGATCGTGCGCGAGGAGACGGAGATGTACGTCTTCCCGGCGACGCACTACGTGGCAGGTCCCGAGCGCATGGAGCGGGCCATCCGGGGCATCGAGCTCGAGCTCGCCGACCAGCTCGCGACCTTCGAGAAGCAGGGCAAGCTCCTCGAGGCCCAGCGGCTGCGGATGAGGACGACCTACGACGTGGAGATGATGCGGCAGGTCGGCTCGTGCTCGGGCATCGAGAACTACTCGATGCACATCGACGGCCGCGCCCGCGGGACCGCACCGAACACCCTGCTCGATTACTTCCCTGAGGACTTCCTCCTCGTCATCGACGAGTCCCACGTGACGGTCCCCCAGATCGGGGCGATGTACGAGGGCGACATGTCGCGCAAGCGCCAGCTCGTCGACCACGGGTTCCGCCTGCCCTCGGCCATGGACAACCGGCCGCTGCGGTGGGAGGAGTTCCTCGAGCGGATCGGCCAGACCGTCTACCTCTCGGCGACGCCGGGGACCTACGAGCTCGCCCAGAGCACCGGCGTGGTCGAGCAGATCATCCGCCCCACCGGCCTGATCGACCCCGAGGTCGTGCTCAAGCCGACCAAGGGCCAGATCGACGACCTGCTCCACGAGATCGGCGAGCGCACGGCGAAGAACGAGCGTGTGCTGGTGACGACCCTGACCAAGAAGATGGCCGAGGACCTCACCGACTACCTCCTCGACAAGGGGGTGCGGGTGAGGTACCTGCACAGCGAGGTCGACACCCTGCGCCGCGTCGAGCTGCTCCGGGAGCTGCGGATGGGGGAGTACGACGTCCTGGTCGGCATCAACCTCCTGCGTGAGGGGCTCGACCTCCCGGAGGTCTCGCTCGTGAGCATCCTCGACGCCGACAAGGAAGGGTTCCTGCGCTCGGCCCGGTCGCTCATCCAGACGATCGGCCGCGCGGCCCGCAACGTCTCCGGCCAGGTGCACATGTATGCCGACAAGATCACGCCCTCGATGGCCGAGGCGATCGAGGAGACCTCCCGTCGGCGCGAGAAGCAGATCGCGTACAACCTCGCCGCCGGGGTCGACCCGCAGCCGCTGCGCAAGAAGATCGCCGACATCACCGACCTGCTCAACCGTGAGGACGCCGACACCGAGGCCCTCATCGGGTCGGGTCGCAGCCAGTCGCGGGGCAAGGGCGGTGGCCGTGGTGGCCGCGGCACCGTGCAGGCCGACGCGGGCGTGGCGACCGACCGGCTGCGCGGGATGCCGGCCAACGACCTCGCGAACCTCATCCAGGAGCTGTCGACGCAGATGCACCAGGCCGCGACGGACCTGCACTTCGAGCTGGCGGCCCGGCTCCGCGACGAGATCGGCGACCTGAAGAAGGAGCTCCGTCAGATGTCGAACGCGACCTCCTAGCAGCCGGTGCGCGGTGCAGCGGCATGGGCTCCGGCGTCGGCTGCGCGTCGTCAGGTGGACCCGAATCGAGGTTCTGGGCGATCTCTGGGAGACTGATCGACGGCCCCGGCCGGGACGGCACGCACGCCCACCGGCAGGGTCAGGTTTGTGTTTGTTCATCGGAGGGGCGGGTCCCCCCGATGATGCTTGTGATTTGTTCATCGGAGGGGAGTATCCCCACGCGGTGTCCTCGTCATCACGGCAGCGTGCTGCGCGGCTTCCCGGCCTCGTGGTGCCCTGCCCGGGGAGCCGGTCCGCACCAGTCCTGGGCGGGAGAGACCTCCGGCCACCTCAGTCGTGACCGGAAGGGTCGTGCTTGTGAATTCCCTCGTCTATGCCGCTGCTGATGCGGACCAGATGGATGTCGCCCCGTGGGTCTGGTACCTCACCATCGGGCTGATGGCCGCGGTCCTGCTCTTCGACGTCTTCATCATCGCGCGGCGTCCCCACGTGCCCAGCACCAAGGAGGTCAGCGTCGCGCTGGCCGCCTACGTCGGTGCGGCCGTGCTGTTCGGCCTCGGTGTCTGGTGGTTCACCAAGGACGCCCACGGCGCGAAGTTCATGACGGAGTACTACGCGGGCTGGCTGACCGAGTACTCGTTGTCGATCGACAACCTGTTCATCTTCCTGCTGATCATGGCGCGGTTCGCCGTGCCGGAGAAGCTCCAGCAGTCGGCCCTGCTCATCGGCATCATCATCGCCATCGTCCTGCGCGGCATCTTCATCGCCGTGGGCGCCGCGGCGATCAACAACTTCGCCTGGGTCTTCTACATCTTCGGTGCCTTCCTCATCTACACCGCCGTCAAGCTCGCCAAGGAGGGCGAGGGTGACGACGACGAGTACGAGGAGAACCGCTTCATGAAGTTCGTGGAGAAGCGCTTCCCGGCGACCAAGGAGTACGACGGCGCCAAGCTCTTCACCAAGGTCGACGGCAAGAAGCTGGCCACGCCGATGTTCATCGTCATCATGGCGCTGGGCACCACGGACCTGCTGTTCGCGCTGGACTCGATCCCCGCGATCTTCGGCCTGACCAAGGACCCGTACCTCGTCCTCACCGCGAACCTGTTCGCCCTGATGGGCCTGCGCCAGCTGTACTTCCTCATCGGCGGTCTGCTCAAGCGCCTCGTCTACCTCAGCCTCGGACTCGCCGTCCTGCTCGCCTTCATCGGCGTCAAGCTCGTGCTGCACGCCATGCACGAGAACGAGCTCCCGTTCATCAACGGTGGCGAGCACATCGAGTGGGCCCCGGACATCCCGATCTCGGTGTCGCTCGGCGCCATCGTCCTCATCCTCGGTGTCACCACGGTCGCGAGCCTGCTCAAGACCCGCAAGGACGACAAGGCGGCCACGCCCAGCGCCTGACCAGCTGCTGTCGGCCCCCTCGTGCCCGCTGTCCGGCCCTGTGCCGGCAGCGGGCACGAGCGCGTCACCCGCCGGCTGCCGCGGGCTCCCTGCGCTGCCCGGCACCCATGACCAGGACGCTGGCGAGCACGACCAGGGCCATGCCGACGAACTGGCGCCCGGTGAGCCGCTGGTGCAGCACGAGGAAGCCGGCCAGGGCTGCAGCGGCTGGTTCCAGGCTCAGCAGGATCCCGAACGCCCTGGCGCTCAGGTGCCGCAGGGCGGCGAGCTCGAGCGAGTAGGGGAGCACCGAGGACAGCACGGCGATGCCGAGCCCCTTGAGGACCGACTCCCCGCTCCACTGGGGCACGGTGCGCAGCCCGAGCGGGAGCGTCACGACGAAGGCGACCGTCATCGCCAGGGCCAGTCCGTCGAAGCTCGCGAACTCCCGCCCGGCCCGGCCGCTCGCGAGGATGTATGCCGCCCAGCAGGCGCCCGCGGCGGCCGCCAGGGCCAGCCCGGTCCACTCCACCGACGCCAGGGGCACCTCGAGGGCGCGGGAGATCAGGACGACGCCGACCGCGGCCGCGGCGACGGCCGCCAGGTCGCGGACCCGACGGGCCAGGACGGTGGCCAGGGTCAGCGGGCCCAGGAACTCGACCGTCACCGCCACCCCGATCGGCAGGTGCTCGAGCGAGGCGTAGAACGCGAGGTTCATCAGCCCCAGGGCCAGGCCGAAGGCGACGACGGTGCGCCAGGCGGTGGGGGAGTGGCCCCGCAGCGACGGCCTCGCCCAGGCGAGCAGGATGGCGGTGGCGAAGAGCAGACGCAGCGTGACCGATCCGGCCGCCCCGATCTCCGGCACGAGCGTCGCGGCCAACGCGCCGCCGAACTGCACGGACACGACAGCGGTGAGGACGAGCAGCAGCGGGGAGGCCGGGGCTCGCGTCGTCGCCATGGCGCGACTGTATAGAGCGTGACCGGCGGGCGAGGGACGTGGTCCACGCCCGCCGGGTGAGGGGCGCGTGACGGCGCAGGCGCCATACGGGCACGCCCCGCCGGTCACGCTATGTCGGTCACGCCATGTCGGTCACGCCATGTCGGTCACGCCATGTCGGTCACGCCTCGCCGCTCACCAGCCGCGGTCGCGCCACTCCTGCAGGTGGGGCCGTTCGGCACCCAGGGTCGTGTCGTCGCCGTGGCCGGGGTAGACCCACGTGTCGTCGTCGTAGACGTCGAAGACCCGAGTCGACACGTCCTCGATGAGCGACGCGAAGCTCTGCCCCTCGTTCTTGGTGTTGCCCACACCGCCGGGGAACAGAGAGTCGCCGGTGAAGAGGTGGGTGTGCCCGTCCGGGTCGTCGTAGGCCAGGGCGATCGACCCCGGGGTGTGCCCGCGCAGGTGGATGACGTCGAGCACCACGTCACCGAACGTGATCTGGTCGCCGTGCCCCACCGTCCGGTCGGGGGGCACGGGGAGGCCGTCGGCGTCGTCGGCCCCGCAGATGCTCGTCGCCCCCGTCGCCTCGAGGATGTCGGGAAGCGCGCGGTGGTGGTCCCAGTGCTGGTGCGTCGTCACCACGGCGTCGAGCCGGCCCGAACCCTCGTCGACGAGCTCCAGGAGGCGCTGCGACTCGTCCGCCGCATCGATGAGCAGCTGTGCGCCGGTCCGGGCACATGCCAGAAGGTAGGCGTTGTTGTCCATCCCTGAGACCGAGATCTTCCAGATGCTGAGAAGATTGAGGGTCCTTTTTTCACTTGGACCCGCCGTTTTCACATGTCCGTCGTAGGTCATGTCACGCATTCTGCCGTGAGACCACGCAATCATGCCGAATCAGTAGGTTGGCCTAGTTCGTATTGACTATTGCTGCTCAGCTTTTTGAACCCATACGTTTATCCCGTCGCGGAAGCAACGGGGGCCTCACAGGGGGTGCAGTCTCCCGTCCGCGGGTTGGTGAGGGATACAACATGGCTGCATCAATTGAGGACTACCCGCGCCCGGTCGCGGGTGGAGAGATCGACACCGTCCGAGCACTGCTGCACGACCTGCGGCAACCGCTGGCCGCCATTCTGCTCCTCTCGGGGACCGAGGGTGGGGACAACGGACGAAAGATGGATCTGATCGAAGGCCAGGCTCGTTGGATGGCCGAGCTCGTCGAGGCGGTGCTGGTCGACGCGTCCGAGGACGACGTCCAGAGCATCGACCTCACCACTCTGGTCCACAGGACCGTTGACCGTGCACAGGTGACTGCCTCGTGCCCGATCAAGATCGATGTCGTGGGTGCGCCGCAGGCTTGGGCGCGACCGGTGGCTCTGGGACGTGCGCTGGCGTGCGTCCTGGACAACGCCGTCCGGGCAGCTGGTGGAGAGGGTCACGTCACCGTGACCGTCCACACCGATGGCGCCGGCGTCCACGTGACCGTGCGAGACGACGGGCCCGGCCTCGGGCGCATCGCCTCTGTCACATCGCTTGGACTCACGACCACGCGCGCCATGGTGGCTGCTTGCAAGGGGTCCTTCCGTCTCTACACGGCCGACGAGGGTGGAGTCATCGCTGACATCTGCCTCCCCCCGTCCGTGTCCGACCGCGAGGCGCTCCCGGCGCTTCCGACCCTTCAGGTGGTTGCATCATGAGGATCGTCGTCTGCGATGACCATCTCCTCCTTCTCGAGGCCCTCGGCCTCGCCCTCGGAGCCAAGGGGCACGACGTCGTCGCCCTGGCCGGTACGCCGGACGAGGCCATCGCCGCAGTGGCGATGCACCGGCCCGAGGTCTGTCTGCTCGACGTCAACTTCCCCGGTGGCAACTCCGTCGCGGCGATCCACCAGATCAGGGAGATCTCGCCGGAGACCAAGGTCGTCATGCTCTCGGCCGAGGCCGACCACGCCGTGGTCGGTCGCGCCATCGCCGAAGGTGCCTCCGGGTACGTCGGCAAGGAGAAGCCGATCGTCGAGATCATCGAGATGCTGGACCGTGCCGTGCGCGGCCAGCTCGCGGTGGAGCCGGCGCTGCTGCAGCGCGCGCTGCGCCCGCAGAAGACCACCGAGGACCCGCTGTGGGCCCTGCAGTTCCTGACCGACCGTGAGTGGCAGGTCATGCGCTGCATCATGGAGGGACAGACCACCGAAGAGATGGCCGGTGCCCTGGGCGTGCAGCGGAGCACCGCGCGCACGCACGTCCAGAACCTGCTGACCAAGCTCGGGGTCCACTCCCGTCTCCAGGCAGCGGCGCTCATGTCCGCGCACGGCTCGCACGAGTCGTGGCCGGTCCACCTGCGCTGAGCTGCACCCGCGTGAACAGGGCCCCGGTACCGACGTCCAGCGTCGGTACCGGGGCCCGGCTCGCTGTGTCGGTGGTGGCCGTTTCGGGGCCACTGGGCCGGTCCGGGAAGAAATCACCCTTTTGACGTAGGGGGTTCTCCAGCACCAGTTGGTGGGGAAATCGGTCCGGAGACGAGATGGTGAGGCCATGCCTGCCCCCACGCGCATCCTCGTCGTTGATGATCACGAGGTCTTCGTCGACGCCCTGGCTGTCTGTCTCGGTGACTTCGACGGTGTGGCGGTCGTGGGCACGGCCACCAGCCTGGAGTCCGGGATGCGCCTGCTCGACCAGGCTGCCTACGACGTCATGGTCCTCGACCTGGACCTCGCCGGCGAGGACGGCCTCCGGCTGGCTCGGGAGGCGCTGCGCCTCAACCCCGGCGCCGGGGTGGTCGTCGCCACCGGGCTCGACGCGTCCGACCGCGTGGTCGAGGCGGTCCAGCTCGGCGTGCGCGGCTGGGTCACCAAGACCGTCACCCCCGAGGAGCTCGTCGACGCCATCAAGGGCGTGGCCCGTGGTGAGACGCGGATCCCGGCCGATCTCCTCGCCGGGGTGCTGGTCTCGTTCTCCCGTGAGCAGCGGGCACCGCTGGAGCACGTCCAGGGCATCCGCGACCTCACCACCCGTGAGCTCGAGGTGCTGGGCTGCCTCGTCGAGGGCATGAGCCGCACCGAGATCGGTGAGCTGCTGCACGTCTCGCCCAACACGGTGCGCACCCACGTGCAGAGCATCCTGCACAAGCTCAAGGTGCACTCGGCCCTCGCTGCGGTGGCCATCGCGCGCCGCGCCGGCGTCACCGGAGCCTCCATCCTCACCAGCTGACGAGCAGGGGAGCCCTGGGGTCAGGCTCCGCGGGGCAGTCCGGGCACCGTGCCCTCCGGGCTCGTCACGCCGGTGTCGATGCGGCGCGACAGCCACAGCACCAGTCCGCCGAGGCTCCCGCGGACGGTGGTCGTGCCCGCACCGACCTGCCACGAGTCGCCCTCGTCGGCCACGAGCGTCACGTCGGGTGGGGTCCTCCCCACGGCCAGGCGGTCCACGGCGTCACCGACGAACCCGCGCAACAGCTCGGGCTGCACGTCGTCGAACGAGAACCCTGCGTCGAGGTCGACGTGGTGGAACACGACCTCGCGCAGGCGCAGGAACGGCAGCCGCACGGCGGCGACCTCGTACCCGCCACGCATCTCGACGCGTTCGGCGGCCAGAGGCCCGTCCAGGGCCTCCAGCGCCGGTTCGAGGGACCGGGCCGTCCGCGTGAGGTCGGCCAGCTGCTCGGCGGGACCCCGGCCGGCTCCGGCCTCGATCTCGGCGTCCCGGGACGCGGTCCCGCCGGGGTACATGTCCTGGCGTTCCCCGGTGACCGCCCAGCCTGCGAGCCGCTCGATCGCCTCGGCGTTCCGGGCGAGGTGGGCCAGGACGTGACCTCGGCTCCAGCCGTCGCACAGGGACGGCGCCGAGACGTCGTCCAGCCGGGCTGTGGTGGCAAGCAGGCGCGCCGTGTGGTCGGCGAGCAGGTCGCGGTCGTGGGCGGGGGACACGTCGTCGGGGTTCACGTCGGTCACGCTAGTCCGCGGGCGTGCCGTGGGCAGCCCGAGCCGCCTTCTCCTCGGCCGCGGCCAAGGCGTGGGCGGCGCCGATGAAGGTGAGGTGGGAGAACGCCTGGGGGAAGTTGCCGACCATCCGGCGGTTCACGGGGTCGTACTCCTCGGACACCAGCCCCACGTCGTTGAGCAGGCCGACGAGGCGGTCCATCAGGACCCGGGCGTCGTCGACCCGGCCGCACGCTGCATACGCCGTCACGAGCCACCACGAGCAGGCCAGGAACGGGTGCTCGTCCCCGGACAACCCGTCCACCCCGGACTCGGTGCGGTAGCGCAGCAGGAAGCCGTCCCGCATGAGGTCGGTCTCGACCGCGCGCACCGTGCCGAGCACGCGGGGGTCGTCGGCGGGCAGGAAGCCGACGAGCGGGATGAGGAGCAGGGACGCGTCGACCTCGTGGGTGTCGTAGTGCTGGGTGAAGGTGCCGCGCCCCGGGTCGAACCCCTTGGCCAGGACCTCCGCGTGCACGGCGTCGCGGACCTCGCGCCAGCGCTCCACGGGGCCCTCGAGGCCGTGCTCCTCGACGGTGCGGACCGCCCGGTCGAAGGCCGCCCAGACCATCACCCGCGAGTGGGTGAAGTGGCGCAGCGGACCGCGGATCTCCCACAGGCCGTTGTCCGGCTGGTCCCAGTGCGTGGCGAGGTCGTCGACCAGTGCCCGCTGCATCGCCCAGCCCTGGGCCGACACCTCGAGCCCGGCCCGTCGTGCCTCGTCCAGCGCGATCATCACCTCGCCGAGCACGTCGGACTGGCGCTGGTCCACGGCGCCGTTGCCGATCCGCACCGGGGTGGACCCGGCGTAGCCCGGGAGGTGGTCGAGGGTGCGTTCGGGGAGCCGTCGCGACCCGTCGATGGCGTACATGATCTGCAGGTCCTCGGGGTCACCGGCGACCGCGCGGATGAGCCAGTTGCGCCACAGCCGGGCCTCGTCGAGGTAGCCCGAGGCGACGAGCGCCTCGAGCGTGAGGGACGCGTCGCGCAACCAGCAGAAGCGGTAGTCCCAGTTGCGCTCGCCGCCGAAGTCCTCGGGCAGGCTCGTCGTGGGGGCGGCGACGATCCCGCCGTAGCGCGAGTGCGTCATCATCCGCAGGGTGAGCAGGGAGCGGACGACCTCCTCGCGGTAGGGCCCGTCGTAGGTGCACCGGTGCGCCCACGCGTTGGAGACGTCGACCGTCTCCTTGATCCGGGAGTCGATGTCGAGCGGCTCCGGCACCGGCTCGTGCGAAGGGAACCATGTCGTCGAGAACGTGTAGGTCTCCCCGGCGGCGACGTCGAACTCGTCGACGTGGTGGCCGTCCTCCGGCTCGGGGAGGCGGGTGCCGCGGAGCACGAGCATGTCCGGTCCTGCGATGGCCGTGATGACGTCGCTGTCGAGGCGGTGCCCCACGCCGCGCGAGACCCAGGGGCGGACCTTGCCGTAGTCGAACCGGACGACCCACTCGTGCCGCATGCGCACGGTGCCGCGATCGCCCCGGACGCTGCGGATGATGTCGGCCCGGCCGTCGCCGATGGGCATGAGATCGGTCACGGTGACCGTGCCGGAGTCGGTCTCGTGGACGGTCTCGAGGACGAACGAGTTGTCGACGTAGCGGCGGGTGCTGCGGGCCTCCTGCACGGGGCCGAGCAGCCAGCGCCCGTGGTCGCGCGTGCCCAGGAGGGCGGCGAAGCACGCGGGGGAGTCGAACCTCGGCAGGCAGAGCCAGTCGATCGACCCAGCCCTGCTCACGAGGGCGGCGGTCTCGGTGTCGCCGAGGACGGCGTACTCCTCGATGGGCGTCGGCTGCAGCGGCGTCGTCACCCGCTCACCGTAGGCGCCCGTGACGCGCCTGTCAGTGCGGGCACCTAGCATGAAGCGCGTGACCGCAGTGCACCCCACCACACCCCCCATCCGCCCCCACCACGACCAGCTGGTCGTCCGTGGGGCCCGCGAGCACAACCTCAGGGACGTGTCGGTCGAGCTGCCCCGCGACTCGATGATCGTGTTCACCGGGCTCTCCGGCTCCGGCAAGTCCTCGCTCGCCTTCGACACGATCTTCGCCGAGGGCCAGCGCCGCTACGTCGAGTCGCTGTCGGCCTACGCCCGACAGTTCCTGGGCCAGATGGACAAGCCCGACGTCGACTTCATCGAGGGGCTCTCGCCCGCGGTGTCGATCGACCAGAAGTCGACCAACCGCAACCCCCGGTCGACCGTCGGCACCATCACCGAGGTCTACGACTACCTCCGCCTGCTCTTCGCCCGCGCGGGCCGTCCGCACTGCCCGACGTGCGGCGAGCCGATCACCCGGCAGAGCCCGCAGCAGATCGTCGACCGGCTCCTCGAGCTCCCGGACAAGACCCGGTTCCAGGTGCTCGCCCCGGTCGTGCGGGCCCGCAAGGGGGAGTACGTCGATCTCTTCACCGAGCTGCAGAGCAAGGGCTTCTCCCGGGCCCGTGTCGACGGCGAGGTCGTGTCGCTCACCGAGCCGCCCAAGCTCGAGAAGCAGATCAAGCACACCATCGACGTCGTCGTCGACCGCCTGGTCGCCAAGGGCTCCGACGCAGGGGCCAAGCGCCGCCTCACCGACTCCGTCGAGACCGCCCTCGGCCTCGCCGGCGGAGTCCTGGTCGTCGAGTTCGTCGACAAGGACGTCGACGACCCCACCCGGGAGCGGCGCTTCTCCGAGCGGATGGCCTGCCCCAACGACCACCCGCTGTCGATGGACGACGTCGAGCCCCGCTCATTCTCCTTCAACAGCCCGTTCGGCGCCTGCCCCAAGTGCAGCGGCCTGGGCACCGAGCTCGAGGTCGACCCCGAGCTGCTCGTCCCCGACGAGGACCTCTCTCTGAGCGAGGGCGCGATCGCACCCTGGGCGCAGGGGAGCGGCTCCGCCGAGTACTTCCAGCGGGTCATGACCGCCCTGGGCAACGACCTCAAGTTCTCGATGGACGTCCCGTGGAGCGCCCTGCCGGCACGCGCCCGCGAGGCGCTGCTGCACGGCCAGAACTACAAGGTCCACGTCCGCTACAAGAACCGTTACGGCCGCGAGCGGTCCTACACGACCGGCTTCGAGGGCGTCGTCCCGTTCGTGAAGCGGCGCCACTCCGAGACGGACTCCGAATGGAGCCGGGAGCGGTACGAGGGCTACATGCGCGAGGTGCCGTGCCCCGAGTGCCAGGGCGCCCGCCTCAAGCCCGAGTCGCTGGCCGTCACGATCGGCGGTCAGAGCATCTCGGCCATCTGTGCCCTCGCCATCGCCGACTGCGCGACCTTCCTGCAGACCGTCGACTTCACGGCACGGGAGCGCCAGATCGCCGAGCGCGTCATCAAGGAGATCGAGGCACGCCTCGGGTTCCTGCTCGACGTCGGGCTCGACTACCTCTCCCTCGACCGTCCCGCCGGGACGCTGTCCGGTGGCGAGGCCCAGCGCATCCGCCTGGCGACCCAGATCGGGTCGGGCCTGGTCGGGGTCCTCTACGTCCTCGACGAGCCGAGCATCGGCCTGCACCAGCGCGACAACCACCGGCTCATCGAGACGCTGACCCGCCTGCGCGACCTCGGCAACACGCTCATCGTCGTCGAGCACGACGAGGACACCATCGCCACCGCCGACTGGGTGGTCGACATCGGCCCCGGTGCCGGCGAGCACGGTGGCAAGGTCGTCCACTCCGGGCCGGTCAAGGGCCTGCTCGAGCACCCCGACTCGATCACCGGCAAGTACCTCTCGGGCCGGCTCGAGATCCCGACGCCGCTCACGCGGCGGGCCCAGGAGAAGGGCCGCGAGGTCACGGTCGTCGGGGCGCGCGAGCACAACCTGCACGGCGTCGACGTGTCGTTCCCGCTGGGCAACCTCGTCGCGGTGACCGGGGTGTCCGGCTCCGGCAAGTCGACCCTGGTCAACGACATCCTCTACAACGTCCTGGCCAACAAGCTCAACGGTGCGCGCCACGTGCCCGGCCGGCACAAGACCGTCAAGGGCCTGGACAACCTCGACAAGGTCGTCCACGTCGACCAGAGCCCCATCGGCCGCACCCCGCGGTCCAACCCCGCCACCTACACCGGGGTGTTCGACGCGATCCGCAAGCTGTTCGCGACGACCACCGAGGCGAAGATCCGCGGCTACCAGCCGGGTCGGTTCTCGTTCAACGTCAAGGGTGGCCGCTGCGACGCGTGCTCCGGTGACGGCACGATCAAGATCGAGATGAACTTCCTCCCGGACGTCTACGTCCCGTGCGAGGTGTGCCACGGCGCCCGTTACAACCGCGAGACGCTCGAGGTGCACTTCAAGGGGAAGACCATCGCTGACGTCCTCGACATGCCGATCGAGGAGGCCGCCGACTTCTTCGCCGCCGTCCCGGGGATCGCCCGGCACATGCGGACGCTCAACGACGTCGGCCTCGGGTACGTCCGGCTGGGTCAGCCCGCTCCGACGCTCTCCGGTGGCGAGGCCCAGCGCGTCAAGCTCGCCTCCGAGCTCCAGAAGCGGTCGACCGGTCGCACCATCTACGTCCTGGACGAGCCGACCACGGGTCTGCACTTCGAGGACATCCGCAAGCTGCTCGAGGTGCTGCAGGGCTTGGTGGACAAGGGCAACAGCGTCATCGTCATCGAGCACAACCTCGACGTCATCAAGAACGCCGACTGGGTGATCGACATGGGTCCCGAGGGCGGCAACGGCGGTGGCCTCGTCGTGGCCGAGGGCACGCCCGAGCAGGTCGCGGAGGTCGAGGCCAGCCACACGGGCCGGTTCCTCGGGCCGGTGCTGGCCAAGAGCGCGCGGTCCACGGCACGCCCGACCGGCGCCACCGTCGCCAGGGCCGGCGCGGAGAAGGCTGCGGTCGTCACCCGTGCGACGGCAGCGAAGCGCACCGCGGCGGCAGCGACGTCGCGCAGCACCACGACCAAGAAGGCCGCCACCAAGGCCACCTCGAAGTCTGCTGCGAAGTCCGCCTCCGCGAAGAAGCCCAGCAAGGTCGCTGCCCCCGGTGCTGCTGCGAAGAAGGCCACGAAGGCCGCACGCTCACCCCGCTCGGCCGCAGCCAAGCGGAGCTGACGGTATGGCGCCCGGGTGACCCGGGCGCCATGCCGGTCTCAGACGTCGCCGCCGAGGTAGGCGGCCTTGACCGCCGGGTCGTTGGCGAGCTCCTTGCCGGAGCCCTCGCGGACGATCTCGCCGGTCTCGAGGATGTAGGCGCGGTCGGCGCGCTTGAGCGCCTGCGCGGCGTTCTGCTCGACGAGCAGCACCGTCGTGCCCTGGTTGTTGATCTCGGTGATGATGTCGAAGATCTGCTGGATCAGCTTGGGTGCCAGGCCCATCGACGGCTCGTCCAGCAGGAGCAGCTTGGGGTTGGCCATGAGGGCGCGCCCCATCGCCAGCATCTGCTGCTCGCCACCGGACATCGTGCCGGCTACCTGGGTGCGTCGTTCCGCGAGCCGCGGGAAGAGGCCGAACACGCGGTCGCGGTCCTGCCCGATCTTCGGGGACTTGCGGTCGGGGCGCGCGTAGGCGCCCATGTCGAGGTTCTCCTGCACGGTCATCCCGATGAAGCAGCCGCGGCCCTCGGGGGACTGCGCGATGCCCAGCACGGGTCGCTCGTGGGGAGGCATCGCGGTGATGTCCTGCCCCTGGAACTTGATCGTGCCCTGCCGGACCGGTCGCAGGCCCGACACGGTCTTCATGGTCGTCGTCTTGCCGGCACCGTTGGCCCCGATGAGGGTGACGATCTCACCCTCATCGATGGTGAAGGAGATGTTGCGGATGGCCTCGATGCGCCCGTAGTTGACACAGAGGTCGTCGACCTCAAGAAGCATCTTCATCAACTCCCAGGTAGGCGGCGATGACCGCCGGGTTGTTCTGGATCTCCGACGGGACGCCCTCGGCGATCTTCTTGCCGAACTCGAGCACGACGATCCGGTCGGTGACACCCATGACGAGCTTCATGTCGTGCTCGATGAGGAGCACGGTGTAGCCCTGGTCGCGGATGGACCGGATGAGCTCCATGAGGCGAGCCTTCTCCGCCGGGTTGAAGCCGGCAGCCGGCTCGTCGAGGCAGAGGAGCTTGGGGTTGGTCGCCAGGGCCCGGGCGATCTCCAGACGACGCTGGTCGCCGTAGGGGAGGTTGCGCGCGAGCTCGTCGGCGCGCTTCTCCAGGCCCATGAACTTGAGCAGCTCGTAGGCCCGCTCCATCCCCTCCTTCTCCTCCTCGTGGTGCTTGCGCAGCCGCAGCAGCGCCGAGCCCATTCCGGTGGAGTGGTGGGCGTCGGCCCCGACGAGCACGTTCTCCAAGGCCGTCATGTTGTGGAACAGACGGATGTTCTGGAAGGTGCGGGCGATGCCCATCTTGGTGATCTGGAACTTCTTGCGACGACCCAGCGGCTCACCCATGAACTTCACCCCACCCGAGGTGGGCTGGTAGACGCCGGTCATCACGTTGAAGCACGTGGTCTTGCCGGCACCGTTGGGACCGATCAGGCCGAGGATCTCGCCGGTGTTGATGTGGAACGAGACCCCGTCGAGCGCCGTGACACCGCCGAAGCGGAGGGTGACGTCGTCGACCTCGAGCATCTTGCCCTTCGGGAGGTCGGCGACCTCCTCGACGGAGATGTCGACCGACGTGTCGGGCACGGCCTCCTCGTCGGGGGCCAGGGGGGTGTCGTCGTCGACGCGGGCGCCGCGGGTCTCGTCCGCGCCGCTCGAGCCGGCAGTCGTGTCAGGCATGCGCTGCCCCTTCCTCGAGGACCTCGGTTTCTTCGTCTGCCCGCTTGGCGCGGACCGATCTGCGCGGCGGCAGCAGGCCCTGCGGGCGGAAGATGGCCAAGGCCATCAGCGCGAGCCCGAAGAGCAGGAAGCGCGCGTCCGACAGGAAGCGGAACTTCTCGGGCGCCCACGTGAGCAGGGCGGCGGCGAGGATGACGCCCCACCGGTTGCCCTGGCCACCGACGACGACCATGGCGACGAAGAGCACGGAGTACAGGATCGTGAAGTTGTCGGGGTTGATGAACTGCTGCTTGGTGGCGAACAGCGCCCCGGAGAGCCCACCGACGGCCGCGCCGGTGGCGAAGGCCAGCAGCTTGAACCGGAAGGTGGGTACGCCCATGAGCTCGGCGGCGTCCTCGTCCTCACGCGTCGCCTCCCAGGCCCGGCCGACGCGGGAGTTCTGCATCCGCCAGTCGAGGAACAGGACGATGAAGACCAGGGTGAGGGCCAGCCAGTAGTACGGGATCGAGTCGGTCACCGAGAACTCGATGAACCGGGTCTGGTTGCTCAGGTCGATCTTCGCGACGAAACCGTCCCACACCAGGTGCGGCACCCCGAACAGGTCCAGGCTCGGGGGAGTCGGGATGTTGGAGATGCCGCGCGAGCCGCCGGTGAGGCCGTCGGCGTTCACGAGGACGAGGCGGACGATCTCACCGAAGCCCAGCGTCACGATGGCGAGGTAGTCGCCCCGCACCCGCAGCGTCGGTGCGCCGAGGACGATGCCGGAGAACAGCGTGACGGCCATCGCGATCGGGATGCACAGCAGCAGCGGGATGTTGCCGTGCGCCGAACCGAGGATGCCCACGGTAAAGGCGCCGATGGCGAAGAAGCCGATGTAGCCGAGGTCGAGCAGACCTGCGTACCCGATGACGATGTTGAGCCCGATCGCGACCAGGGCGTACAGCGCACAGAGGAACAGGACGGCACCGAAGTCGGAGTCCGTCGTCGTGATGAGCGGCGGGTTGATGATCGGCAGGAGGTAGACGAAGAGCGCCGCCGCGATGGCAAGGACGATCTTGGCCCAGCGGGGCAGCGCGCGGAAGCGGTCACCCACCCCGTGGAGGAAGTTCCTGACGGCGTTCATGCGCGTGCCTTTCCGAGGGACTCACCGAGCAGGCCGGTCGGGCGGAACAGGAGGATGACGACCAGGAGCGTGAATGCGACGACGTCGCGCCACTCCCCACCGAAGACGGCCTGGCCGTAGTTTTCGGCGACGCCGAGGACGAAGCCACCCAGCAGGGCGCCCCGCAGGTTGCCGATGCCGCCGAGGACGGCGGCGGTGAAGGCCTTGACGCCGAGGATGAAGCCCGAGTTGTACCGGATCTGGCCGACCTTGAGCAGGTACATGACCGCGGCAGCTCCGGCCATCGCACCACCGAGGACGAAGGTGAGGCGGATGACGCGGTCCCGGTTGACGCCCATGAGGGCAGCGGCCTCGGGGTCCTGGGCGACGGCGCGGATGCCGCGGCCCAGGCGGGACCGGCTGACGAACTGGTCGAGGACGACCATCATGACGATCGCCGCACCGAGGACGATGAGGTCGATGTTCGAGACGTGGTAGTCGAAGATGTAGAACAACCGGGTGGTCTCGATGCCGAGCGGGAACGGCGACGCCTCACGGGGCCGACCGACGTACTCGACGAAGTCGGCGTCGGCGCCGAACCACTTGAAGGGCTTGTCGCGCAGACCCATGGCCTCGGCGAGGGCGAACGATGCGCCGATCGCCGAGATGAGGGCGATGAGCGGGGGAGAGTTGCGCTTGCGCAGTGGACGGTAGGCCACGAACTCCAGGACGAGGGCGACCAGCGCCGACATCGCCATGGCGGTCGCGAAGGCGACGACGAGGAAGCCGGCGGTGCCGAGTCCGGTCGCCTTGCTCGCACCGAGGGCGGTGAGGATCCAGACCGAGGCGAAGCCTCCGTACATGAAGACCTCGGAGTGCGCGAAGTTGATCAGGCGAAGGACGCCGTAGACGAGCGTGTAACCCAGGGCGATGAGGGCGTAGATGGCTCCGTAGGCCAGCCCGGTGATCGTGAGTTCCCAGAAGTTGTTGAGCAGAAGATCCATCAGACCTCCGAGTAGGGGGGCGTCTCAAACCTGGGTCAGGGGAAAGACCAGGCTGGTCCCGCGCGTCCGGGTGGGAACACGGTAGCGGCCAAGGCCCCCGATGCCGAGAGCCTTGGCCGCTACGCGTGGAACTACTTGATTTCCTGGTCCGGGACGATCTTGCCGTCGGTGACCTTGTAGGCCCAGACCGACACCTCGGCCGGCTCGCCCTTGGCGTCGAACTTGACGTTCTTGGTGACGCCCTGGGCCGAGTAGGAACCGATGAACGCGGTCATGTCCGCCGACGCGGTCTTGCCCGCGGCGATGCCGGCGAGGAAGACGTTGGCCGCGTCGTAGGCCTCGGCCGAGTAGGTGGCGGGCTCGGAGTTGTAGGCCTTCTTGTAGGCCTCGACGAACTCCGGAGCCTTGTCCGGGGGGAGGCACGGGCAGGTGATGATGGCACCCTCGGCCGCCGCGCCGGCGCCCTTGATGAAGCCGTCGTCCTTGACGCCGTCAGCCGCGACGAAGGTGCCGGTGAAGCCACCGTCCTTCAGCTGCTTGGCGAGCTTGGAGGCGTTGGAGTAGTAGCCGCCGTAGAAGAACACGGTGGCGCCCGAGGACTTGGCCTTGGTGACCGTCGCGGAGAAGTCGTCCTGCTTGCCGTCGGCAGCAGTCTGGTCGGTGCCGGCCACAGCCGAACCGAGGTCCTTCTTCACGATGTCGGCCAGGCCCTTGCCGTACTCCGAGGTGTCGTCGGAGACGAAGACCTTGTCGGCCTTGAGGATGTCCTTGATGTACTTGGCAGCCGCCGGGCCCTGCGTGGCGTCGTTGCCGAGGATGCGGTGGAAGGTCTTCCAGCCGTTCTCGGACAGCGCCGGGTTGGTGGCGGAGGCCGAGATGGTGTTCAGGCCAGCCTGCTCGAAGATCGGGTCGGCCGCCTTGGACTCACCGGAGAACGCGGGGCCGACGATGCCGACGAGCTTCTTGTCGGTGACGGCCTTCTGGGCCAGACCGGGCGCGATGGCCGGGTCGCCCTGGCTGTCGAACGAGGTCAGGGTGACCTTGCAGTCGGCGTTCTTCTCGTTGTACTGGTTGACGGCGAGCTCGGCACCGTTCTTGATGTTGATGCCGAGGTTGGCGGCGTCACCGGTCAGTGCACCGAAGAAGCCGATCTTGAGGTCGCAGGCCTTGCCACCGCTGGTGGACTCGGCGTCGTTGGTGGTGCCGCCACAGGCACTCAGCGCGAGCGCGGCCGCCACGAGGGGCGCGCCAATCTTGAACACGGAACGCAAGACTCCTCCTGAAGTCACATGGTGCACGTGGAGGCGGCAGGGTCACAGCGCCCACGGTCCCCGGTTGGGGTATGGGCAGACTATGACCCCGGAGGTCGCGGGGTTGGGGACTTCGGCCTCAGGCGTGACCGTGTCGTTATCACAGGTCTTGCTGTTTGGCGCAACGAGACGGCGACATCCTCCGGCGGTGTAGGGAAACGAGAAACCGATCTGCGCCGGGCGAGCGCCACGGGTGGGACCGTGAGAACCCGTGTCCCGCAAGGCGAACTCCACGGGCTCCTCACTCGTCTACACAGTGTGGCGCTGCATACTTGGCACCACGTGTCTGTCCTCAGCGAGGGGCCATCCCACCGAAAGGCGTACCCATGACCCACACCGACGAGCCCACCACGGCACCGTCCACCTCCCCCCTGGCGGCCACCGGTCCGAGCCGTCGGGTGCTGCTGGCCTCAGCGGGCATCGGCGCCGTCGCCCTGAGCGGGTGCGGCGCGGCCGAGCAGGCGGCCAACGACGTGGCGAGCAGCGCGTCCAACGCCGCGACCGACGCCGTCAAGGACGCCATCTCGAAGGCGACGATCCCCGTGGGCGGTGGCAAGGTGTTCCCGGACCATAAGGTCGTCGTCACCCAGCCCGCCTCGGGGGAGTTCAAGGCGTTCAGCGCCGTCTGCACGCACCAGTCGTGCGTGGTCGCGGACGTCGCCGACGGCACGATCAACTGCGCCTGCCACGGCAGCAAGTTCGACATCACCACCGGTGCCGTCAAGAACGGCCCGGCCACGTCCCCGCTCCCCGAGAAGTCGGTCACCGTGAGCGGCGACGGGATCTCCGTCAGCTGAGTCGACAACGGCGTCGGCCGGGGGTGTGCTCCGCGGTCCGCGGGGCACACCCCTCGACGTGGGCGGCGTCGGTGCCGCTCCATAGAGTGGTGCCGTGGCTGATCCGTCGACCTACCGTCCTGCGCCGGGGGAGATCCCGGTGGACCCGGGCGTCTACCGGTTCAGGGACTCGGCGCGACGCGTCATCTACGTCGGCAAGGCCAAGTCGCTCCGGCCCCGGCTCTCCTCCTACTTCCAGGACCTCTCCGCCCTGCACCCGCGGACCGCGACCATGGTCACCACCGCGGCCAGCGTCGAGTGGACCGTCGTGTCGACCGAGGTCGAGGCCCTCCAGCTCGAGTACTCCTGGATCAAGGAGTTCGACCCGCGGTTCAACGTCAAGTACCGCGACGACAAGTCCTACCCCTACCTCGCCGTGACGATGGGCGAGGAGTTCCCGCGCGCCCAGGTCATGCGCGGCGCCAAGCGCAAGGGCACCCGCTACTTCGGGCCGTACGCCCATGCCTGGGCGATCCGCGAGACGCTCGACCTGCTGCTGCGAGTCTTCCCGGTACGCACCTGCTCGTCGGGGGTCTTCAAGCGCGCCGGCCAGGTGGGCCGTCCGTGCCTGCTCGGCTACATCGACAAGTGCTCGGCGCCCTGCGTCGGTCGGGTCAGCCCCGAGGAGCACCGCGAGATCGCCGACGACTTCTGCGACTTCATGGCCGGCAACACCACCCGCTTCGTCAAGCGGCTCGAGCGCGAGATGGCCAACGCCTCCAAGGAGCTCGAGTTCGAGCAGGCTGCCCGCCTGCGTGACGACCTCGTCGCCCTCGGCAAGGCGCTGGAGAAGTCAGCCGTCGTCCTCGGCGACGGCACGGACGCAGACGTCTTCGCCCTCGAGGACGACGGCCTCGAGGTCGCCGTCCAGGTGTTCCACGTCCGCGGCGGCCGGGTCCGGGGCCAGCGCGGCTGGGTGGCCGAGATGGACGCCGAGACCGTCCCCGAGATCGTCCGGCACCTCCTCCAGCAGGTGTATGGCGGCGAGTCCGGTGAGGGCGTGCCTCGCGAGGTCCTCGTGCCCGTCCTGCCCGAGGACCCCGAGGCCGTCTCGTTGTGGCTGAGCGCCCTACGCGGGTCGAACGTCGACCTGCGGGTGCCGCAGCGCGGCGACAAGAAGACGCTCCTGGAGACGGTGCACCGCAACGCCAAGCAGTCGCTGGCCCGGCACAAGCTCGCGCGGGCCGGCGACCTCACGGCCCGCAGCGTGGCGCTCCAGCAGCTCCAGGAGACCCTCGACCTGCCCGACGCCCCGCTGCGCGTCGAGTGCTACGACATCAGCCACATCCAGGGCTCGCAGGTCGTCGGCTCGATGGTCGTCTTCGAGGACGGCCTGGCCCGCAAGAGCGAGTACCGCCGCTTCGTCATCCGCGGCGAGGAGGTCGACGACACCGCCGCCATGGACGAGGTCCTCACACGTCGGTTCAGCCGCTACCTCGAGGAGCGGGACCAGTCCAGCGACCTCGAGCTCGGACGCGACCCCGACTCCGGACCCGAGCGCATCGACCCCGACACCGGGAAGCCGAAACGCTTCGCCTACCCGCCGAACCTCGTCGTCGTCGACGGTGGCCTGCCCCAGGTCAACGCCGCGAAGGCCGCGCTGGCGGCCCTGGGCATCGACGACATCGCCGTGGTCGGCCTCGCCAAGCGGCTCGAGGAGGTGTGGGTGCCGGGCCAGGACTACCCCGTCATCCTGCCGCGCACGAGCGAGGGCCTGTACCTCCTGCAGCGGCTGCGCGACGAGGCGCACCGGTTCGCCATCACCTTCCACCGCCAGCGCCGGTCCAAGGCGATGACCGCCAGCGTGCTCGACGCCATACCGGGCCTGGGGGAGACCCGGCGCAAGGCCCTGCTGCGCCACTTCGGGTCGGTGAAGAAGATCCGGGCGGCGACGGCCGAGGAGCTCACCGAGGTTTCTGGCATCGGGCCTGCGCTCGCGGCCACGATTGCGGCAGAGTTGGCCACGCAGGGATCGGGCACGCCAGCCGTCAACCTCATGACCGGCGAGATCATCGACGAGGACGGAGCAGCGCAGTGACCAGCGCGCCAGGGACAGGCTCCACCGGAGCAGACGACGACGGGTCGACGACGCCCAGACCCGAGCTCGTCATCGTCACCGGCATGAGCGGGGCCGGGCGGTCCACGACGGCCAACGTCCTGGAGGACTCCGGCTGGTACGTCGTCGACAACCTGCCGCCGCACCTGCTCGTCTCGCTCGCCGACCTGGCCAGCGGGGTCGGCCGCAGCGCGGACCTCCCGCGCATCGCCGCGGTCGTCGACGTCCGCGCTCGCGGGTTCTTCGCCCACCTGCAGACCGCGCTCAACGAGCTGCGGCTGCGCGACTGGCACCCCAACCTCGTCTTCCTCGACGCGACGGACGAGGCCCTGGTCCGCCGGTTCGAGTCGGTGCGTCGACCGCACCCGCTCCAGGGCGAGGGACGCCTGCTCGACGGGATCGTGCGGGAGCGCGAGCTGCTCGCCGACCTGAGGGCGGTCGCTGACGTCGTCATCGACACGTCCGGCCTCAACGTCCACCAGCTCGCCAAGAAGGTGCACCCGGTCTTCGCTGACGGCGATTCCGGGCCCAAGGTGCGGATCGCGGTGATGTCGTTCGGGTTCAAGTACGGCGTGCCGCTCGATGCCGACTTCGTCTTCGACATGCGCTTCCTGCCCAACCCGTTCTGGATCCCCGAGCTGCGCAACTTCACCGGTCAGGACGCCCCGGTCGCCGAGTTCGTGCTGGGCCAGGAAGGCGCGCCGGAGTTCGTGGAGCGTGTCGCCGCCCTGATGGAACCCGTGGTGGCTGGCTACGTCCGCGAGGGGCGCCGGTACGCCACGGTCGCCGTGGGGTGCACCGGCGGCAAGCACCGTTCGGTGGCCGTGGCCGAGGCGCTGCGGACCCGGCTGACCAGCGACGACGTGGCGACGTTCGTGGTGCACCGCGACCTGGGGCAGGAGTGACGGGTCCTGCGGTCGTCGCCCTCGGAGGGGGGCACGGCCTGGCCGCGTCGCTGGAGGCCCTCAAGCTCGTCTGCGACGACATCACCGCGGTGGTCACGGTGGCCGACAACGGCGGCTCGTCCGGCCGGTTGCGCGACGAGTTCGAGATCCTCCCGCCCGGCGACCTGCGGATGGCGCTCACCGCGCTGTGCGACGACACCGAGTGGGGCCACACCTGGCGAGACGTCCTCCAGCACCGGTTCCGCGGGGAGGGACCGCTGGGTGGTCACGCCCTCGGCAACCTCCTCATCGCCGCCCTGTGGGACCTGCACCACGACCCCGTCGCCGGGCTCGACCTCGTCGGCCGGCTGCTCAACGCGCGCGGCCGGGTGCTGCCCATGGCGGCCGTCCCCCTGGAGATCACCGCCCAGATCGCCGGCACCGACCCGGGCGACCCGGAGCGGGTGGACACGGTGCGCGGTCAGGTCGCGGTGGCGAGCACCCGTGGGCAGGTGCGCAGCATCGCCCTCGAGCCGGCCGACCCGCCGTCGGCGCCCGACACCATCGACGCCGTCCGAGAGGCCGACTGGGTCATCCTCGGTCCCGGGTCGTGGTTCACGTCGGTGATGCCCCACCTGATGGTCCCCGCGCTGCGCGACGCCCTGCACGACACCTCGGCCAAGCGGCTGCTGACTCTCAACCTCGAGCACTCGGGGGAGACCGCCGGCTTCTCGTGCGCGCGCCAGGTCGACGCGCTGGCCGACCACGCGCCCCGGCTGAGACTCGACGTCGTGCTCGCCGACCCCGGTGCGGTCGACGACGAGGCGCAGCTGCGCGAGGCCGCCGCCCGGCTCGGCGCAGAGGTCGTCGTCGCGGCGATCGCCCAGCGCGGAGCGCCCGGCCACCACGACTCCTTGCGGCTCGCCGCGGCGTACCGTGACATCTTCGGGTGAGGCCACCCGGGTCGGGCGGCACCCCGACGGCAGAACAGTTCACCCCGGGTCCGCGGACCCGACCGAAGCACCACGGCGAGATGGCAGGATGACGGCATGGCGATGACGGCGCGGGTCAAGGACGAGCTGAGCAGACTCGACGTCACGAAACCGTGCTGCCGCAAGTCGGAGGTGGCGGCGACCCTGCGGTTCGCGGGTGGACTGCACATCGTCGGCGGGCGGATCGTGGTCGAGGCCGAGCTCGACACGGCCAACGCGGCCCGGCGGCTCCGCAAGAACATCGGCGACCTCTACGGCCACCCGTCCGAGGTGCTCGTGCTGGCGGCCGGTGGCCTGCGCAAGGGCAGCCGCTACGTCGTGCGCGTGGTCCAGGACGGCGAGGCCCTGGCCCGCCAGACCGGTCTCATCGACGCGCGGGGTCGCCCGGTCCGTGGGCTGCCCCCCAAGGTCGTCAGTGCCTCGGCCTGCGACGCCGAGGCGGCCTGGCGCGGTGCCTTCATCGCGCACGGTTCGCTCACCGAGCCCGGTCGGTCCTCAGCCTTGGAGATCACCTGCCCCGGTCCGGAGGCCGCACTGGCCCTCGTCGGTGCCGCCCGACGCCTCGGCATCCAGGCCAAGGCCCGCGAGGTGCGTGGCGTGGACCGCGTCGTCATCCGTGACGGTGACGCCATCGGCGCGATGCTCACCCGGCTCGGCGCCCACGAGGCGGTCCTGGCGTGGGAGGAGCGCCGGATGCGTCGCGAGGTCCGGGCCACCGCCAACCGCCTGGCCAACTTCGACGACGCCAACCTGCGCCGCTCCGCCCGGGCCGCCGTGGCAGCCGGGGCCCGGGTCCACCGGGCGATGGAGATCCTCGGCGAGGAGATCCCCGACCACCTCCGCGAGGCGGGGGAGCTGCGGCTCCAACACAAGCAGGCGTCCCTGGAGGAGCTCGGCCAGCTCGCCCAGCCGCCGATGACCAAGGACGCGGTCGCCGGGCGGATCCGCCGACTGCTCGCGATGGCCGACAAGCGAGCCCAGGACCTCGGCATCCCCGGTACGGACGCGAACCTCACCGCTGACATGCTGGACGCATGACACAGATCGCCGTCGTCGGCACCGGGTACGTCGGACTCTCGATCGCGGTGCTGCTGTCCCGGCACCACCCGGTGGTGGCGCTCGACATCGACGCCGCTCGTGTCGCGGGCCTCAAGGACGGGCGCAGTCCCATCCACGACGCCGAGATCGAGGCGGCACTCGCCACCGACGACCTCGACCTCACCTTCACGACCGAGGCGGCGGAGGCCTACGCGGGCGCGGAGTTCGTCGTCGTCGCCACCCCCACCGACTACGACCCCGACACCAACTACTTCAACACCTCGTCGGTCGAGGCGGTGCTCAAGGACGCCGCGGCGCACAACCCGTCGGCCACCCTGGTGGTCAAGTCCACCGTGCCGGTCGGCTTCACCCGCGACGTCTCGGACCGCCTGGGCCTGGACACCGTGGTCTTCAGCCCGGAGTTCCTGCGCGAGGGCAAGGCGCTGTGGGACCTCCTGCACCCGTCCCGCATCGTCATGGGGGAGCGCAGCGAGCGGGCCCAGCACTTCGCCGACCTGCTCTCGGAGGCGGCGCTCGAGGACGACGTGCCCGTCCTGCTCACGGACAGCACCGAGGCCGAGGCGATCAAGCTCTTCGCCAACACCTTCCTCGCGATGCGGGTGGCGTTCTTCAACGAGCTCGACACCTTCGCGGCGACCCACGGCCTCGACAGCCGACAGATCATCGACGGGGTGGGCCTCGACCCGCGCATCGGCAGCCACTACAACAACCCGTCCTTCGGGTACGGCGGCTACTGCCTGCCCAAGGACACCAAGCAGCTGCTGGCCAACTACCAGAACGTGCCGCAGAACCTCGTCGAGGCGATCGTCAACGCCAACGCCACGCGCAAGGACTTCGTGGCGAACGACATCCTGTCCCGCCGCCCCGGCGTCGTGGGCATCCACCGCCTCATCATGAAGGCGGAGTCGGACAACTTCCGGGCCAGCAGCGTGCAGGGGATCATGAAGCGCATCAAGGCCAAGGGCGTCGAGGTGATCGTCTTCGAGCCCGCCGTCGCCGACGACCACTTCTTCGGCTCCCGGGTCGTGCGCGACCTCGCCGAGTTCAAGGCGGCCTCCGACATCATCGTCGCGAACCGCGTGGTGCCCGAGCTCGCCGACGTCGTGGACAAGGTCTACACGCGCGACCTGTTCGGCGGCGACCAGTAGGTCGACCAGTGGGTCCCAGGGTTACCCGCCCGTACACCGGACCGTCCTGTCGGCACCACACGGCGATCCAATAGGGTCGGGAACGACTCCACGTGCCGCGTCACGCGGCACACCGTCCCCACCTGAGAAGGACCTGGCACAGTGACTGTTCGCGTAGGCATCAACGGCTTCGGCCGCATCGGTCGCAACTTCTTCCGCGCCGTCGTGGCGTCGGGAGCCGACATCGAGGTCGTGGCCACCAACGACCTCATGGACAACAAGACGCTCGCCCACCTGCTCAAGTACGACTCCATCCTCGGGCGCTTCCCGGGTGAGGTGACCTACGACGACACCTCGATCACCGCCGGGGGCAAGACCTTCCGCGTCTTCGAGGAGCGCGACCCGGCCAAGATCGACTGGGCCGCCGTGGGCGCCGACATCGTCGTCGAGTCGACCGGCTTCTTCACCGACGCGACCAAGGCCAAGGCCCACATCGACGGTGGCGCCAAGAAGGTCATCATCTCCGCGCCGGCCTCCAACGAGGACATCACCATCGTCATGGGTGTCAACGACGGCGACTACGACGCGTCGAAGCACACCATCATCTCCAACGCGTCCTGCACGACGAACTGCCTCGGCCCGATGGCCAAGGTCCTCAACGACGAGTTCGGCATCGTCAAGGGCCTGATGACAACCATCCACGCCTACACCCAGGACCAGAACCTCCAGGACGCCCCGCACAAGGACCTGCGTCGCGCCCGCGCCGCGGCCCTCAACATCGTCCCCACCTCGACCGGTGCGGCCAAGGCCATCGGCCTGGTCCTCCCGGAGCTCAAGGGCAAGCTCGACGGCTTCGCCCTCCGTGTGCCGATCGCCACCGGCTCGGCCACCGACCTCACCTTCGAGGCCGGCCGCGAGGTCACCGCCGAGGAGGTCAACGCCGCCGTCAAGAAGGCTGCCGAGGGCCCGCTCAAGGGTGTCCTGGTCTACACCGAGGACCCGATCGTCTCCAAGGACATCGAGACCGACCCGGCCTCGTGCATCTTCGACGCCGGCCTGACCAAGGTCATCGGCAACCAGGTCAAGGTCATCGGCTGGTACGACAACGAGTGGGGCTACTCCAACCGCCTCGCCGACCTCGTCACGCTCGTCGGCAAGTCCCTCTGACGCATGCAGTCGATCTCCGAGCTGGGCGACCTGCGCGGGAAGCGCGTCCTCGTCCGGTCTGACCTCAACGTGCCGCTCGACGGCACCACGATCACCGACGACGGCCGCATCCGTGCCTCCGTCCCGACGATCAAGGCTCTCTCCGAGGCGGGCGCACGCGTCATCGTGTGCGCCCACCTCGGGCGGCCCAAGGGCGCGCCGGAGGACAAGTACTCCTTGGCTCCCGTCGCGACCCGCCTCGGCGAGCTGCTGGGCCGGGACGTCACCTTCGCCACGGACACGGTGGGGGACAGCGCCCGCTCGGCCGTCGACGGCGCGCAGGACGGCGACGTCGTGCTGCTCGAGAACCTGCGGTTCAACGCGGGGGAGACGGCCAAGACGGACGAGGAGCGGGCCGAGTTCGCGGGCCAGCTCGCCGGGCTCGCCGACGTCTTCGTCTCCGACGGGTTCGGGGTCGTGCACCGCAAGCAGGCCAGCGTCTACGACGTCGCCCGGCTGCTGCCGTCCGCCGTGGGTGGCCTCGTCGAGACCGAGGTGGGCGTGCTCAAGCGCCTCACCGAGGAGCCCGAGCGCCCGTACGCCGTGGTGCTCGGTGGCGCGAAGGTGTCCGACAAGCTCGGGGTCATCGACAACCTCCTCGGCACCGCCGACCGCCTGCTCATCGGCGGCGGCATGGTCTTCACCTTCCTGGCCGCCCAGGACTACGAGGTGGGCAAGTCCCTCCTCGAGGCCGACCAGCTCGACGTCGTCCGCGGCTACATCGAGCAGGCCAAGGAGCGTGGCGTCGAGATCGTCCTGCCCGTCGACATCGTCGCCGCGACCGAGTTCTCGGCGGACGCCGAGCACGACGTGGTGCCGGCCGGCGCCATACCGGCTGACCGGATGGGACTGGACATCGGACCGGAGTCCGGGGTCCTGTTCGCCGAGAAGCTCAAGGACTGCAAGACGGTGTTCTGGAACGGGCCGATGGGCGCGTTCGAGATGGAGCCGTATGCCGCGGGCACGGCTGCCGTGGCCAAGGCCCTGGTCGAGGTCACCCAGAAGGGCGCCCTCACCGTCGTCGGTGGTGGCGACTCCGCCGCCGCCGTCCGCCAGCTCGGCTTCGAGGACGCGCAGTTCGGGCACATCTCCACCGGTGGCGGGGCGAGCCTGGAGTACCTGGAGGGCAAGGAGCTCCCCGGCCTGACCGTGCTCGACGAGACGAAGGACCCCGCCTGATGGCAGCCAAGACCTCCGGCCGTGTCCCGCTCATGGCGGGCAACTGGAAGATGAACCTCGACCACCTCCAGGCCACCCACCTGGTCCAGAAGCTCGACTGGACCCTCAAGGACGGGCGGCACGACTTCAAGGCCGTCGAGGTCGTCGTCCTCCCGCCGTTCACCGACCTGCGTTCGGTCCAGACCCTCATCGACGGCGACCGGCTCGAGCTGCGCCACGGGGCCCAGGACCTGTCCGCCCACGACCCGGGTGCCTACACCGGGGAGATCTCGGGAGCGTTCCTCGCCAAGCTCGGCTGCACCTACGTCACCGTGGGGCACAGCGAGCGGCGCGAGTACCACGCGGAGTCCGACGAGGTCGTCAACACCAAGGTGAAGATGGCCTACAAGCACGGACTCACACCGATCTTCTGCGTCGGGGAGGGCCTCGAGGTCCGTCAGGCCGGTGAGCACGTCGCCCACGTCCTCGCGCAGGTCGAGGCCGGTCTCGCCGGGGTCACCGCCGAGCAGGCGAAGTCCGTCGTCGTCGCCTACGAGCCGGTCTGGGCGATCGGCACCGGCGAGGTCGCGACGCCCGAGGACGCGCAGGAGGTCTGTGCCGCCATCCGCACCAAGCTCGCCGAGCTGTACTCGGGCGACCTCGCGGACGCGGTGCGCGTGCTCTACGGCGGGTCGGTGAAGGCCAACAACGTCGCCGCCATCATGGCCCAGGAGGACGTCGACGGCGCACTCGTCGGTGGCGCCTCGATCGTCCCCGAGGAGTTCTCCTCGATCTGCCGCTACCGCGACCACAACAAGACCAGCTGAGCCAGATCGGCGCGGTCGGTTCAGCCCGGCGTGGCGAGAAGGTATCCTGACCGCTGCTGCCGATTCGGTGGCGAACTGTTGTCGACGAAGATGGGTGAACCGTGGAAGCCGTACGCATTGGCCTGCAGGTCCTGCTGGTCATCGGTGGTCTGATCCTGACCTTGCTGATCCTGCTGCACAAGGGCAAGGGTGGCGGTCTGTCCGACATGTTCGGTGGTGGCATGTCCACCTCGCTGGGCTCCTCGTCCGTCGCCGAGCGCAACCTCGACCGCTTCACCGTCGCTGTCGGCATCGTCTGGTTCGCCTGCATCGTCGGCATCGGTCTCATCGACCGCTTCTCCGCCTGACCCGAAAGGAAGCACTCCAACATGGCAGGTGGCAACGCAATCCGAGGCAGCCGAGTCGGCGCCGGACCCATGGGCGAGGCGGAGCGCGGCGACGCAGCCCCCCGGGTCTTCATCTCCTACTGGTGCGCCAACGGCCACCAGACCCGTCCGAGCTTCGCCGAGGAGCCCGGCCTGGCCGTCCCCGAGACGTGGGACTGCCCGCGCTGCGGGTTCCCCGCCGGGCAGGACGAGGCCAACCCCCCGGCCCCGCCGAAGGTGGAGCCGTACAAGACGCACCTCGCCTACGTGAAGGAGCGCCGCTCGGACGCCGACGGCAAGGCCATCCTCGACGAGGCGCTGGCCACGCTGCGCGACCGCAAGCTCATCCAGTAGCAGCACGCACGACCCGCTCGAAGGGCGCCCGGACCACGGTCCGAGGCGCCCTTCGCCGTACCCGCCCCGTGGTGCGAAGGAATCTGCTCGGTCAGGGGTTTGGACCGGGCCGCAGCGGGCACACACCGTGTGGGTGGACGGCTTCCGGCGACTGCTCATGTGGCGCCCGCCCACCAGTCAGGAGATGCCTGTGGCCCCCGAACCGTCCGACCCCGCCTGGGTGTCCCTGGCCCCCGACGCGGCCGCTGACCGGCCTGCTGGGGCGGCAGGAGGCCAGGATGGGCTGCTGACGCGAGCCACCGCCGCAGCCGGGGACGTCCCGGCGGCGATGGCGCTGCTCCCCCACCTCGCCTCGACGCCGCTGCCCGGTCGGGGGCGCACCCTCGACCTCTGGTCCACGCTGGCGTCCCTGGCAGCTGTCGACCTGACCGTCGCCCGCGTGGTCGAGCCGCACCTCGACGCCCTCGCGATCATGGACCAGGCCGGTCTGGCGCCGCCCGCACCCGACAGCACCTGGGGGGTGTGGGCGGCACACGCGCCTGGTGCACGCCTCGACGCGACCCTGACCGACGACGGGTTCCGGCTCGACGGGACCAAACCGTGGTGCTCCCTGGCGCAGCACGTCACCCACGCCGTCGTCACGGCCCACACCTCCGACACCACGCGGAGGGCCTTCGTCGTCGACCTGGCTCACCCCGGCGCGACGCACGACGACCCCCGGGGATGGGTGTCGCGCGGCCTGGTCGAGCTCGTCTCCGTGGCCACCCATTACGACGGCGTGCCCGCCGTCGCCGTGGGCGCGGACGACTGGTACCTCTCCCGACCCGGGTTCGCCTGGGGTGGCATCGGGGTCGCTGCGTGCTGGTACGGGGCCGCTGTCGGCCTCGCCCGCACGCTCGCCGGCGCCTGCGGCCGGCGTGAGCCCGACCAGGTGGCCCTGATGCACCTCGGCGCGGTCGACGCCCGCCTGCACGCGGCCCGGTGCGCTCTCGCCGAGGCAGCCGACACCGTGGACACCGGTGGTGCCGACGGTGACGCCGGGGCCCTGCTCGCCGCCCGTGTCCGGGCCGTCGTGGCGGCCACCTGCGAGGACGTGCTCACGCGCGTCGGTCACGCCCTGGGGCCCGGGCCGCTCACCGCCGACGCAGCCCACGCGGCGCGCGTCGCCGACCTCACGGTCTACCTGCGCCAGCACCACGCCGAACGGGACGACGCGGCGCTGGGGCGACAGGCGCTGACGGGGTGGCTGGGGCAGACCCCCGCCTCGCGGCCCACCACGTGACCGGCTCCGACGCGCCTGCGGGGTTCGACCCGCACGCGCCCGGGACACCGGAGGCCCACTGGACCCGGGTGCTGGACGACGTGGCACGGCCGGTGACCGCTCCCGACCTCCTCCCATCCGGCAGTGACCTCGTGGTGCTCGCCGCCCACCCCGACGACGAGTCCCTCGCCGCGGGCGGCCTGCTCGCGGAGGCTGCGGCCCTGGGACGACGGGCGATCCTCGTGGTCGCGACCTCCGGTGAGGGATCGCACCCACGGTCCGCGACCCATACCCCTGCGCAGCTGGCGGCCGTCCGGGAACGTGAGGTCACGGCCGCGCTGCGGGCCGTCCACCCGGGTGCTCTGCTCGTGCTCCTGCGGCTGCCCGACGGGGGACTGGCCGGTCAGCGGGCTGCCCTGGCCGAGTCGCTGGCCGGGGTGGTCGGGCCCCGGACGGTGCTCGCCGCGCCCTGGCGTCGGGACGGCCACACCGACCACGACACCGCCGGTGCGGTCGCGGCCGAGGTGGCGACCGCGGTCGGGGCGACGCTGCTCGAGTACCCCGTGTGGCTGTGGCACTGGGGCAGCGGGTCGGATCTGGCCGGTGAGGTCGTGGTGCGGCTGCCCCTCGGTGTCGAGGCGCTCACGCGAAGGGCCGCGGCCCAGGCGGCGCACGTCTCCCAGGTGCACGCGCTCTCCCCGCAGGCGGGCGACGAGGTGCTGCTCCCCGCGCACGTCCTCGAGCGGTTCACCCGTCCCCACGAGGTCTTCATCGCCTCGCTCACAGAACGCTCGGCCACCCGGCACTCGGACGCCGCCTTCGACGACATGTTCGACGGCTCCGACGACCCGTGGCGGTTCGAGTCCAGCTGGTACGAGCAGCGCAAGCGGGCGGTCACGCTGGCAGCCCTCCCGCGAGAGCACCTCGGCGCGGTCCTCGAGGTGGGCTGCTCGACCGGGGTGCTGACCAGCGCCCTGGCGCAGCGGGCCACGACGGTGGTCGGGACCGACGTCAGTGCGCGCGCCGTGGACCGCGCCCGTGCCCGGCTGGCCGGTAACGACGCGGTGACGATCAGGCAGCTGCGGTCGCCGCAGCAGTGGCCCGAGGGCAGCTTCGACCTCGTCGTGCTGTCCGAGGTCGGCTACTTCTGGCAGCCCGACGAGCTCGACCGGGCCCTGGCCCTGTCGGTGGGTTCGCTGACCGAGGACGGGTTGCTGCTGCTGTGCCACTGGCGGCACCCGGTGGACGGGTGGCCGCTGGACGGCGACATGGTCCACGAGGCCGCGGTCGGCCTCCCGGGGCTGCGGGTGGTGGTCAGCCACGTCGAGACCGACTTCCGCCTCGACGTGCTGGCCGCCGGTGCATGGCAGACCCCGGCCACCCGCGAGGGGCTCGCGTGAGCACCGTGACCTCGGTCGCCGTCGTCGTGCCGGCTCGGGACGAGGAGCTCGTCCTCGCAGACTGCCTCGGCTCCCTCGAGGCTGCCCGGCAGGAGCTGCACCGCCACCGACCGGACGTCAGGGTGCAGGTCCTCGTGGTCCTGGACCGTTGCCTCGACGGCTCTGCCTCGGTGGTCGCGCGGCAGCCGGGTGTCGAGAGCCTGATGGTCTCGGCCGGCTGCGTCGGGACGGCGCGGGCCACGGGCGCCTCTCACGTCCTCTCGGGGTACGACACCCACGACCAGCTGTGGCTGGCCAGCACCGACGCTGACACGGTCGTCCCTGCGCACTGGCTCGTCACCCAGGTCGAGCTCGCGGAGAACGGCTGGGACCTGGTCCTCGGCACGGTGGAGCCGCACGACCTCGACGACCACCTGCTCGGCCGGTGGGCCAGACGCCACCGGCTGCTCGACGGGCACCCGCACGTTCACGGCGCGAATCTCGGCGTGCGCGCCTCGCGCTACGTCGAGGTCGGCGGTTTCCCCGGGGTCGCCCTGCACGAGGACGTGCTGCTGGTCGAGGCGGTCAAGGCCACCGGCGCCCCCTGGCTGGCCACGGACACGACGCGGGTGCGGACCGCCGGACGGCTCGACGCCCGCGTCACCGGCGGTTTCGCCACCTACCTGCGCGACCTCGCCGACGCCGTCACCACCCCGGACCCGGCTGTCCACCCCGTCACAGTCCTGACCCCCACCGCGACCACCCCGGCCTTGTGCGACTAGCGCTCGTCAGGACGCTGCGTCACGCCGCGACCAGCGAGCGTCATCGGCACGAAGCGGGGTGAGGGCGGGGTGGGGTGAGGGTGGGGTGGGCTCGTGGCTGGGTCAGGAGAGCTCGGAGGCGGCGTCGGCGTCGAGCAGCCAGAGGGTCTCGCGCCGGCCCTTGACCTGGGCGGCGGAGGACTCCGCCGGAGCAGCACCGGCCACCGAGACCTTGACGGCGTGCGCCTTGTCCGCACCGGCCACGATGAACCACGTGCGCTCGGCCCTGGCCAGCGCCTCGAAGGTCAGGGTGACCCGGGTCGGCGGCGGCTTGGGGGAGTCGTGCACCGGCGCGGCAGCCACCCCGGCGGTCAGCTGGTCCGGGTGGCCGGGGAACAACGACGCGACGTGGGCGTCGGGACCGACCCCGAGCAGGAGCACGTCGAACGTCGGGGACGGCGCACCGTCGCCCGCAGCGGCGGCCAGCTCGGCGGCATACCGGGTCGCGGCTGCGGCCACGTCGTCACCGTCGGGTCCGTCCGGACCCGGCATGGCGTGCACCTTGGCCGGGTCGAGCGGGACGGCGTCGAGCAGCGCCTCGCGGTTCTGGGTCTCGTTGCGGTCGGCGTCACCGTCGGGCAGGAAGCGCTCGTCACCCCACCACACGTGCAGGCGGGTCCAGTCGACCGCGTCGCGGGCCGCGCTGGCTGCGACGGACGCGAGGATCGCCGAACCCATCGTGCCGCCGGTGAGGACGACGTGGGCCTCGCCGCGTGCGTTCTGCGCGTCGACGAGGGCCGTGATGAGCCGGGCTGCCGCAGCGTCGGAGAGCAGCTGCTTGGTGGCGTGGACGAGGACGACGGGATCGCTGCTCACGAGTCCGCCTTCTTCGCCGCAGCCTTGCCAGCCGCCGCCTTCTTGGCTGCAGGAGCCTTCGCGGCCGGAGCCTTGGTCGGAGCCGTCTTCCCACCGGTCGACCGGGCGGCCTTGGCCTTGCCGAGCTTGCGTGCGGCCGCCTTCTTGACCGTCGCCGTGCTGCTCGTCTTCTGCTCGGGATCGGGGGCCTGCACCATCGCAGCGCTCCCGGCCTTGTGGGCGCGGGACAGCTTGCGTGCCTCTGCGGCCGCTTCCGCCGTCGACGGGGCCTCGCCCTCACGGACGGCCTCGCTGGCGGTCACGCCCTTGCGTCCGACTCGGGGCAGGCCCTTGCGGATGGTCTCTTCGTAGATGTCGTCGGGGTCGAGGCGTCGCAGCTCGTCGGCCAGGCACTCGGCCGTGGCCCGACGGGCCAGGGTGATGCGCCGCACCGGCTGGCCCGGCTGGCTGAGGGTGGCGACCGTGCCGTCGGGACGGACCAGGTCGACAGGACCACTCTTGCGGTCGAGCCGGACGCTGATCATCCCGGTGCCGGCACGGCTGCGCGCGCGAGTCACCTTGCAGCGCAACGTCTGCGCCAGCCAACCGGCCAGGAGGTCGGTCGACGGGGAGTCGCTGCCGCCGGTGACGGTGGCCTCCGTGACCGGCTCGAACGGACGCTGGTCGAGCGCCGCCGCGAGCAGGCCACGCCAGAGGGTGACGCGGGTCCACGCGAGGTCGGTGTCGCCACCGGCGTAGGTCTCGGCGCGGTTCGCCAGGGCATTGCGCGGGTTCTTGGCCTCGGCCGCGTCGGTGATCCGGCGCTGGGCCATCGAGCCGATCGGGTCCTTCGACACGTTGGCCGGGGCCTCGCGCGGCCACCACGCGACGACGGGGGAGTCGGGCAGCAGCAGCGGCGTGACGACGCTGCGGCCGTGGTCGGTCAGGGCGCCGTACAGCCGGGCCACGACGACCTCGCTCGCGCCGGCGTCGCCACCCACGCGGATCTGGGCGTCGATGCGCGAGGCGCCGCGCTTGTTGCCGATGACGACGGCGATGATGCGGCAGGGGTGCTGCCGGCTCGCGTCGTTGGCGGCCTCGATCGCCTCGTCGGCATCCTGCTCGTCGACGACGATGATCAGGGTGAGCACGCGTCCGAGCGCCATCGCGCCGGTGTCCTGGCGCAGGGCGACGAGCTTCTTGCTGATCGCCACGGTCGAGGTGCTGGGCAGGTCGATGATCACCGGGGTCCCCGTTCAGTATCGGAGTGAGGCACGAACGCAGAACTGGATGGGGTGGTCAAGGCATTCTCCAGACGCGTCCGTCGCGGTGCATCATCTCGTCGGAGCTGGCCGGTCCCCAGCCGCCCGACAGGTACGGCTCCACCGAACCCTTCTGCTTGGACCAGAACGCCTCGACCGGGTCGAGGATCTTCCAGGAGAGCTCGACCTCCTCGTGGCGCGGGAACAGCGGCGGGTCGCCGAGCAGCACGTCGAGGATGAGACGCTCGTAGGCCTCGGGGCTGGACTCGGTGAAGGCGCGGCCGTAGCCGAAGTCCATCGTCACGTCGCGGACCTCCATCTGCGCGCCGGGCACCTTGGCGCCGAAGCGCATGGTGATGCCCTCGTCGGGCTGCACGCGGATGACGATGGCGTTCTGCCCGAGCTCCTCGGTCGCCGTGTCGTTGAACGGCAGGTGCGGGGCCTTCTTGAACACCACGGCGATCTCGGTGACACGCTTGCCGAGGCGCTTGCCGGTGCGCAGGTAGAAGGGGACACCCGCCCAGCGGCGGGAGTCGATCTCGAGCTTCAGCGCGGCATACGTTTCGGTGCGCGAGCCGGGGGCGACGCCGTCCTCGTCGAGGTAGCCGCCCACCTCCTCGCCGCCCTGCCAGCCGGCGGCGTACTGCCCGCGGGCGGTGGCCTTCGACAGGTCCTTCGGGAGGCGGACCGCGGAGAGCACCTTCTCCTTCTCGGCGCGCAGGTGCTCCGCGGCGAAGGAGACAGGCTCCTCCATGGCGGTCAGCGCGAGGAGCTGGAGGAGGTGGTTCTGGATGACGTCACGGGCGGCGCCGATGCCGTCGTAGTAGCCGGCGCGGCCACCGATGCCGATGTCCTCGGCCATGGTGATCTGCACGTGGTCGACGTAGTTGGCGTTCCAGACCGGCTCGAACATCTGGTTGGCGAAGCGCAGCGCCAGGAGGTTCTGGACCGTCTCCTTGCCGAGGTAGTGGTCGATGCGGAACACCGAGTCGGCGGGGAAGACGCTCTCGACGATGTCGTTGAGCTCACGCGCGCTCTTGAGGTCGTGACCGAACGGCTTCTCGATGACGACCCGGCGCCACGAGTCACCCTCGGGGCGGCTCAGGCCGGAGCGCTCGAGCTGCTCGCAGACCGTCGAGAACGAGCCCGGTGGGATGGACAGGTAGAACGCCTGGTTGCCCCCGGTGCCACGCTCCTCCTCCAGCGACTTGACCGTCTCGGCCAGCAGGTCGAAGGCGTTCGGGTCGTCGAACGTTCCCGGCACGAAACGGAATCCCTCGGCGAGGTTGCGCCACACGCTCTCGCGGAACGGCGTCCGCGCGTGCGCCTTGACCGCGTCGTACACGATCTTGCCGAAGTCCTGGTCGGCCCAGTCGCGACGGGCGAAGCCGACGAGCGAGAAGCCCGGCGGCAGCAGGCCGCGGTTGGCCAGGTCGTAGATGGCCGGCATCAGCTTCTTGCGGGCCAGGTCGCCGGTGACCCCGAACAACACCAGGCCGCAGGGCCCGGCGATGCGGGGGAGGCGCTTGTCACGCGGGTCACGCAGCGGGTTGTTCTCCTGCGTCACACGGGTGGGACTCATGCACTGCCCTTAGGGTCGTCGTCGCCACCGGAGGCCGCGGCAGCGAGGGACTCGCGCACCTGGGCCAGTCCGGCGTCGTGGTCGGTGAGGTGGAGCTGCAGGACCGGACGCCCGTGCTCCGCGAGGACCTGGGCGTCACCCGCGGCCTGGGAGGCCACGAACTCACCGAAGCTGAACTCGCGTCCGGGGACCGAGAGGTCCTCGTGCGGCGCCGTCGTGATCTGCAGGTAGACCCCGGTGGCCGGTCCACCCTTGTGGAACTGGCCGGTGGAGTGCAGGAAGCGCGGCCCCCAGCCGAAGGTCACCGGGCGGTGGGTACGGCGTGCCAGCCCGGGCCGCACGGAGGCGAGCTCCGCGTCGGCGATCCGGTCGAGGTAGGCCATCACGGCGAGGTAGCCGCGGTCGGCGTCGAGCTGGGCGAAGAGGGCGTCGATCGCCTGCGGGACGGTGGTCGCGTCGCCGAGCCAGTCGCCACCCAGGGCGCGGATCTCGACGGCGCCGTCCGTGGCGGCGGGCTCGTCGCCGGCCCCCATGCCCTGGTCGAGCAGCGCGCGGGACGCCTTCTTGGCGCTCTCCACGTCGGGCTGGTCGAACGGGTTGATCCCGAGCAGCCGTCCGGCGGCCGCGGTGGCGACCTCCCAGAGCAGCAGCTGGGCGCCGAGGGGACCGCTGACGGCGACGTCGGAGCGGTCGGCCTGGACCAGCTCGTCAGCGCTGTCGGAGTCCTCGTCGTCGCCCTTGAGGCGCACGACGGTCACGTCGGCGTCGGGGTGGGCGACCTCGGGGTCCTCCTCGGACCCCACGACGACCGGCAGGATGCCGGTGCCCTGCTTGCCGGTGCTCTCGGCGATGAGCTGCTCGGCCCAGTCGGGGAGACCGACGATGCCGGAGCCGTCGTCGACGAGGACGAGCTTGTCGCGCAACGGGTTTGTCGCCGCCATGGCGGCAGCCAGGCGCAGCGCCGGGTTGCCGTCGTCATCGGCGCTGAGCACGTCGGCCACGGCCTCGGCGTCGTCGAGGAGGGCCTCGATGTCGGCACCGGCGAGACCGGACGGGACCAGCCCGAACGCGGTCAGGGCTGAGTAGCGGCCACCGACGTTGGGGTCGGCGTTGACGACGCGGTAGCCGTCGGCGCGCGACTGATCGTCGAGCGGGCTGCCCGGGTCGGTGACGATGATGATCCGGGTCGTCGGGTCGATCCCCTTCTCCTCGAACGCCGCCTGGAACGCACGCCGCTGGGAGTCGGTCTCCACCGTCGAGCCGGACTTGCTCGAGACGACGACGGCCGTGCGCTCGAGGTCGACGATCGCGTCGCGGACCATGTCCGGCTGGGAGGAGTCGAGGACGACGAGGTCGACCCCGGCCGTCGCGCAGATGACCTCGGGCGCGAGGGACGAACCGCCCATGCCGCACAGCACGATGCGGTCGACGCCGTCACCGCGGAGCTGGTCCCGCAGGGCGGCGATCTCGCCGAGCAGTGGCCGCGAGGTGCGGGCGAGGTTCACCCAGGACAGCCGGATGGCCGACTCGGACTCCGCCTCGGGACCCCAGAGCGTCGCGTCCTGGGCGAACAGCTTGCTCGCGAACTGCGCCTCGACCAGGACCGGGACGGATGCAGCGATCGCGTCCGCGGCGGGGCCGGAGGCGACCACACCGAGGGAGCTCACCGGTCGACCTGCTCCGAGTGGCCGGACTCGTTGTCGGGCGTGTCGGCGCCCACGTCGGCACGGGCGAGGTCGATGTCCTTCTGGACCTCGTCGAGCAGCTCGCCCCAGGCGACCTCGAACTTGTCGACGCCCTCGCGCTCGAGCTGCGAGGTGACGTCGGAGTAGGAGATGCCCAGGCCCTCGAGGGCGTCGAGCACCTCGGCGGCGTCGGCGTACTCGCCGGTGATCGTGTCACCGGTGACGTCGCCGTGGTCGACGACCGCGTCGAGCGTCTTCTCGGGCATGGTGTTGACCGTGTTCGCGGCGACCAGCTCGGTGACGTAGAGAGTGTCAGAGTAGGCCGGGTCCTTGACGCCGGTAGAGGCCCACAGCGGGCGCTGCGCGTGGGCGCCGTCGTCCTCGAGGTTCTTCCAGCGCGGGGTCGAGAAGACCTCCTCGTAGGCCTGGTAGGCGAGGCGGGCGTTGGCGACGGCGGCCTTGCCCTTGAGCGCCTTGGCCTCGTCGGTGCCGAGCGCGTCGAGGCGCTTGTCGATCTCGGTGTCGACGCGGGAGACGAAGAAGGACGCGACGGAGTGGATCTTCGACAGGTCCTTGCCCTTCTCACGGGCCTGCTCGAGGCCGGTGAGGAAGGCGTTCATCACCCCGCGGTAGCGGTCGAGGGAGAAGATCAGCGTGACGTTGACGCTGATGCCCTCGGCCAGCACCTGCGAGATGGCCGGCAGGCCCTCGACGGTGGCAGGGATCTTGATGAGGACGTTGGGGCGGTCGACCGCCTCGACGAGCTTCTTCGCCTCGGCGACGGTCTTGCCGGTGTCCTTGGCCAGGCGGGGGTCGACCTCGATCGACACGCGGCCGTCGACGCCGTCGGTGGACTCGTAGAGCGGCAGGAACAGGTCGCAGGCGTTGCGGACGTCCTCGGTGGTGAGGCCGAACACGGTCTCGTCCACGGTCTTGCCGTCGGCGGCGAAGGCACGCAGGTCGGCGTCGTACCGTTCGCCCTTGGCGAGGGCCGCCTGGAAGATCGACGGGTTCGTCGTCACGCCGACGACCCCCTTGTCGATGAGGTCCTTGAGGTTGCCGGTCTCGATCCGTTCGCGCGACAGGTCGTCGAGCCAGACGGAGACGCCCTGGTCGGCGAGGGCCTTGAGTGCGTTGTCAGTCACGTGGGTCACTTCCCTTTGGATGCAGCGCTCTTCGTTGCGGCGCTGCGCTTGGTCGTGGTGTCGGTCGCCTTGGTCGGCGAGACCGCGGCGCGGGGCCGGGTCTGGTTGACGGCAGGTGCGGCGCTCTTGCGCGCCGTCGCCCTGGCGTCCTTGAGGGAGTCCTTGGCCGCCTTCACGACGGCCTCCGGGGTGATCCCGAACTCGCGGTACAGCGTCTTGTAGTCGGCCGAGGCACCGAAGTGCTCGAGGCTGATGCTGCGACCGGCGTCGCCGACGAGGTCGTGCCAGCCCATCGACACCGCGGCCTCGACGCTGACGCGCGCCCGGACCTCCGGCGGGAGGACGCGGTTCTGGTAGGCCTTGCCGGCCTGCTCGAACCACTCGCGACACGGCATGGACACCACACGAGTGGCAACGCCCTGGCGCTCCAGAGATTCCCGCGCGTCGAGGGCGATGGCGACCTCGGACCCTGTGGCGATGAGGATGACGTCCGGAGCGGACTTGCCGTCCTTGCCGCCGTCGATGAGGACGTAGGCGCCCTTGGCCGCGTTCGACGCCTTGGCGAAGACCCTGCGGTCGAGGACCGGCACGTTCTGGCGGGTGAGGGCCAGCGCTGCCGGGCGGGCGTTGCGCAGGACCTGGCCCCACACGGCTGCGGTCTCGTTCGCGTCCGCGGGGCGGACGACGTCCAGGCCCGGTATGGCGCGCAGGGACGCGAGGTGCTCCACCGGCTGGTGGGTCGGCCCGTCCTCGCCGAGGCCGATGCCGTCGTGCGTCCACACGTAGGTGACAGGGATCTGCTGGATGGCAGCGAGCCGCACGGCGGGGCGCATGTAGTCGGAGAAGACGAGGAACGTGCCGCCGTAGGGACGGGTCAGTCCCTCGAGCGCGATCCCGTTGAGGATCATGCCCATGCCGTTCTCGCGGATGCCGAAGTGCAGGGTGCGGCCGTAGGGCCCGCCCTTCCACTCACGCGTCTGGCGGTTGACGGGGATGAAGGACGGCTCGCCCTCCATCGTCGTGTTGTTGGACTCGGCGAGGTCGGCCGAGCCGCCCCACAGCTCGGGCATGACGCCGGCGAGGGCGGACAGGACCTTGCCGGACGCGGCGCGCGTCGCCATGCCCTTCTCGGCGTCGGCCTCGAAGACCGGCAGCGCCGAGTCGAGCCCGGCGGGCAGCTCACCGGCGACGAGGCGGTCGAGCAGGCCCGCACGGTCGGGGTTGGCCTTGCGCCACGCGGCATACGTCTTGTCCCACGCCTTGTGCGCCGCCTTGCCGCGCTTGCCCGCCAGGCGGGTGTGGGTCAGCACCGCACGGTCGACCTCGAAGGTCTTCGCGGGGTTGAAGCCGAGCAGCTCCTTGGTGGCCTCGATCTCGGCGTCGCCGAGGGCCGAGCCGTGCGACTTGCCGGTGTCCTGCTTGGTCGGCGAGGGCCACGCGATGATCGTGTGCAGCTGGACCAGCGTCGGGCGCTTGCCCTTCTTCGACTTCTCCAGGGCGGCGAGCAGCGCGTCGACGTTCTCGACGTACGCGGCGCCGTCACCGTCGCCGCGCCAGTCGACGTCGACGACGTCCCAGCCGTAGGCGCGGTAGCGCGCGGCGACGTCCTCGGAGAACGAGATGTCGGTCTGGTCCTCGATCGAGATCTGGTTGGCGTCGTAGATGACGGTGAGGTTGCCGAGCTGCTGGTGACCGGCGAGCGAGCTGGCCTCGGCCGTCACGCCCTCCATGAGGTCGCCGTCGGAGGCGATGACCCAGATGTGGTGGTCGAACGGGCTCTCGCCGGCCTTCGCGTCGGGGTCGAGCAGGCCGCGCTGGCGACGCTGCGCCATGGCCATGCCGACGGCCGAGGCCATGCCGGAGCCGAGCGGCCCGGTGGTGATCTCGATGCCCGTGGTGTGGTGCACCTCGGGGTGGGCCGGGGTCAGGGATCCCCACGTGCGCAACGACTTCAGGTCGTTCAGCTCCAGGCCGTAGCCCGACAGGAACAGCTGGACGTACTGCGTCAGGCTGGAGTGGCCGGCCGACAGGACGAAGCGGTCACGGCCGAGCCATGCGGCGTCGGTCGGGTCGTGCTTCATGACGTTCTGGTAGAGCAGGTAGGCCGCGGGGGCCAGGCTCATGGCGGTGCCGGGGTGGCCGTTGCCGACCTTCTGGACGGCGTCCGCGGCGAGCAGTCGCGCGGTGTCGACCGCGCGGACGTCGAGGTCGGTCCAGCCGGCCTTGCGGGCCACGGGACGGCGCAGCGTGGTGCTGCGCTTCCTCGCGGCGGTGGCCTTGGTGGAACGGGTGGTGGTGGGCACTGATGGTTCTCCTCACACTGAGTTGCACAGGCGGCTCGAGGCTTCGTGACGAGACTAGTCCTGAGCGTGACCGCCGTCGCATCCAGTCCCGGCGCAGCGCGGTGTCCGGACGGGGATAGACTTGCCCCGCCCGTGAGACCCCCAGCAGCACCCGCGAAGGACGCCGTGACCGCACTCGATCCGACTGCCCGGATCTCCGCGTCCCCGATGCCGCCTCGGCGCAAGGCCGCTGCGTACCTGGCGCTGACCAAGCCACGCATCATCGAGCTGCTGCTCGTGACGACGGTGCCGGTCATGTTCCTCGCCGAGGGAGGCGTCCCCTCCCTGTGGCTCATCGTGGCCACCCTGGTCGGTGGCGCGCTCAGCGCCGGCGCCGCCAACACCTTCAACTGCGTCTACGACCGCGACATCGACGCCGAGATGCACCGCACCAGCAACCGGCCGATGGTGACCGGCGAGATCACGCCGCGTGAGGGCCTGGTCTTCGGTGCGGTCCTCACCCTCGCCTCCACGGTGTGGTTCGCCCTCGTCGTCAACTGGCTGTCGGCGGCCCTGTCGCTCGGCGCCATCGTCATGTACGCCGTCGGCTACACCATGCTGCTCAAGCGCCGCACCGCCCAGAACATCGTGTGGGGAGGGGCCGCCGGGTGCATGCCCGTCCTCATCGGGTGGTCCGCCGTGGCGAACTCGGTGTCCTGGTCCGCGGTGGTCCTCTTCCTCGTGATCTTCTTCTGGACGCCGCCGCACTACTGGCCGCTGTCGATGAAGTTCAAGGACGACTACGCCGCAGCGCACGTGCCGATGCTCCCGGTCGTCGAGAAGTTCGTCGTCGTCGCCCGGCAGATCGTCGCCTACTCGTGGGCGATGGTGGCGGCCTCGCTGCTGCTCGTCTGGGTCCACCCGATGGGGTGGTTGTACCTCGTCACGGCGATCGCCACCGGCGCGCTCTTCCTCGCCGAGGCCCACCGCCTGCAGCGTGCCGCCAAGGCCGGTGAGGGACCGAGCGTGCTCAAGCCGATGCGGCTCTTCCACTTCTCGATCACCTACGTCGGGATCCTCTTCCTCGGCGTCGCGCTCGACCCCCTGTTCTACCTTCCGCTCCGCTGAGCAGGCATCTCGCGCAGGCCCCGGAGCGGGCTCCAGAACATCGCCAGGCAGGCCAGGGTGTGGGTGCCGGCCATGACCAGGATCGTGGGCCGCAGCCCGAAGTGGGTGCCGAGGACCCCGGCGACCAGGCCGGCGACGGGCATGGTCCCGTAGTTGACGACCTGCGCCGTGGTGACCTGGCGGGCGAGCATGGCCTCCGGCACGTAGCGGTTGCGCCAGGCCCCCCGGACCACGTTGCCCGCGACGACACCGGTGCCGACGAGCAGCTGTCCGGCAACGAGGAAGGCAACGCCCGGACCGGGGGTGGCCAGGGGGATGAGCAGGGACGTGGGACCGGCCAGGACCTGGAGCCAGAGCAGCGCCCGCGCGCTGCCCAGCCGCGCCGACACCCTGGTCGCCAGGGCCGCCCCGAGGAACCCGCCAATGCTCCCCGTGGCCATGACGATGCCGACCGCAGCCGGTGACAGGCCCAGGTCCCGCACGAGGAAGAGGACGAGCAGCGCGCCATACCCGGTGAGCCCGAAGTTGGACGCGCCGCCCACGACGGTGAAGAACCGCAGGATCCGGTCGCCACGGATGTAGTCCACGCCCTCGCCGATGCTGGTCCGCAGGCTCGGACGGGCGGTGACGGTGTCGGGGTCGGTGCCGCCGGGGGAGAGGCGGAGCCTCGCGAGGCAGGCGGCCGAGACGAGGAAGCTCGCCGCGTCGACGACGAGGCCGAGGGCGGCCGAGCCGAGCTGTGCGAGCAGGCCACCCACACCGGGGCCGGCCACCTGCATGGCCGACTCGGTGCCGAAGAGGCGGGCGAACGCCTGCTCCTGCTGCTGGGCCGGGGCGACCTGTCGGACGAGGGCCGGGTATGCCGCGCGGAAGAAGACGGTGCACACCCCGTTGCCGAGGGCGGCCAGGACCACGTGGGTGAGGGTGAGGTGCCCCAGGGCCCCGGCGATCGGGACGCTGGCGAGGACGGCGGCAGCGACGAGGTCGCTGGCCACCATGACCCGTCGTGCAGGGAGCCGGTCGACCAGGGCCCCCGCCGGGAGCCCGATGACCAGCCAGGGGAGCCAGGCGGCAGCGGTGAGGATGCCCATCCACCCCGGGCCGGCGTCGAACGCGACGACGGCGAGCAGGGGGAGCAGGACCGACGTGGTCGCGTTGCCGAGGACGCTGACGCCCTCGCCGAACCAGAGCAGGCTGAAGTCCCGGTTGCGGCGCAGGGGGAGCGCGGCGACCGGTGCGGGTCGGGAGGTCATGGTTGGGCCGGGAACCCTCGGGCGAAGACGAACACGGGCTCGCGCTCCTGCCCGTCGTCGGGCAGCTCGCGACCGGACCAACGCATGAGGACCGCGACGATCTCGGCCGACACCTCGTCGAGCTCCGTGGGCGTCAGCCGCAGCCAGTTCTGGGTGGCGAAGGCGGCGGAGTCCCACTCGGGTGCCGACTCGGCGTTGGCGTTCCACTGCTGGGTGCGCTCGAACTGGCGCTGCAGGGCCAGGGCCTCGGCGGCGTGGGCGGCGGTGACGGCTGCGGTGTCGTCGGCGAAGTCGGCCCGAGACCAGCGGGTGCCGGGGTCGACCAGGCGCCACCAGCGTTCGCGACGGTCCTTGGCGAGCTCGGGTGCCTCCTCGACGAGCTCGGCCTCGGCAAGCACCTTGAGGTGGTGGCTCGCGCTGCCGACGGCCTGCCCGGTGCGCTGGGCCAGGCCCGAGGCGGTGGAGGGTCCGTCGACCTTGAGGGCGTCCATCATCCGCGACCGGAAGGGGTTGGCCATCGCAGACAAGGCCTTCGCCTCGGTGACGCGGCGCACGCCGTCGTGCTCTCGGGGACTGTTCATGCCCCTGAGACTAGATGCACAAGACCTATTGCACAAGAGTCCTTGTGCAATAGGTCAGCGCTGGCAAGTCACCGGGACCTGGACGAGCCCACTCGCCGGCATGGCCGACTCGACGGCGTTGCCCTTGCCCCACTGGGTGCACTCGGGTGTCGGCTGGGCGGCCTGCCAGAACGCCCAGGCCAGGATGACGAGCACCACCACGCGAAGTGCGACAGTGCGGTTGATGGTCCCCCGCAACGTGGTCATGCCACGAGTGTGCATCCATAGGTGCGGTGGCGACAGGGTTTCAGGCTGCGTGCTGGAGCAGCGTGCTGCGCTGGCTGTGGACCGCCCGCGTGAGGGCCACGACCAGCAGGGTGGCCAGGAGCATGTGCACCACGACGACGGCCCAGGGCAGGCCGGTGAAGTACTGCGTGTAGCCGACGAGTCCCTGGACGACGGTGACCGCGAAGACGCCGGCCCACGCTCGCCCGGGGCGGGAAGAGGTCCCGGTGAGGCGGGCCGCGACCCAGGTCGCCACGAGCAGCCCGACGAACAGCATCACGGCATCCGCGTGCAGCCAGGACACGGTGCGGGGGTCGAAGCCGAGGCGGGCCGGCTCGTCGGCGTCGCCGGAGTGCGGGCCCGAACCCGTGACGACGGTGCCGAGGGCCAGGACGACCGCGGCCACGCCGCAGGTGACCCAGCCGAGCCGCTCGACCAAGGGGTGCACCGTCAGCGCGCGGGGGCCAGCCGGTTCCTGTGCACGGAAGAACAGCAGCGCTGCAGCGGTGACCAGGACCATCGAGACGAGGAAGTGCGCCGCCACGGTGACGGGGCTCAGGCCGGTCAGCACGGTGATCCCACCGAGGACGGCCTGGAACGCGACGCCACCGAGGACGACGAACCCGGGCACGAGCAGGTCGCGGCGCCGGTCCGCCCAGCGCCACACGGCGACGATGGCCAGCAGGGCGGCGATGCCGACGACGCTGGTCAGCGTCCGGTTGCCGAACTCGATGTAGCGGTGGAAGCCCTCCTCCTGGTGCGGCACGGGGGTGTAGGACCCGGGGACGCACTGCGGCCAGGTGGGGCAGCCCAGACCGCTGCCGGTGAGCCGGACGAGGCCACCGGTGACGACGATGAGCACCTCGACGACGAGGTTGAGCAGCAGGATCCGGGGTAGCCAGACGGCTCCGGTCGAGGCCGCCGGAGCGGTGGTGGAGGGGGCCGAGAGGGGTGGTGCGGTCACAGGACGAGGGTACGTCTCAGGTGGAACCCTGACGTCGCTGGGGGAGGCCCCCGATGGTCGTGGCCGTCGACCGCTGGCTGACTGGGGCCATGACGAGAAACGCCTGGAGGCTGAGCGCCGCGTGGATGCTGCTGTTCGCGGGGATCCACACCTACTGGGGGCTCGGCGGCACGGGCCTCCTGCCGCCCGGGGTCGTGGTCACGGAGCACCCCGCGCTGCTGGTCATCGACCTCGTGGCGATCCCGCTGTGCCTCGCCGGCGCCGTGACCGCGTGGCTGCTGCGGCCCGGACAGCGCGCCGGCAAGCTGCGCCACCGGGCGTGGCTGCTGTGGCCGGCCCAGGTGGGCACGGCCGTGATGCTGGGCCACGTCCTGTCGAACATCGCCTTCGCCCTCCCGGGGGTCGCCGCAGGCAACGGGGTGAGCGACGCCCGGTGGCGGTACGTGCTGGTCTACGAGCCGTTCTGGCTGCTCGGCGGTCTCGCGCTGGGGGCGACGGTGGTCGCCTTCCGTCGGGAGCTCGCGACTCAGTCGCTCCAGCGGAACAGGCGCCGGGCGAGCGCGGTCGCGACTATGCCCCACACGGCCAGGACCGCCCAGTGGGCCGGGCTCGCGGCCCCGTCGACGAGTGCGGCGCGCAGGCTGTCGCCGAGCGCTGCCGACGGCAGCAGCCCGACGACCGGCGCGAACCGGTCCGGCAGCTCGCTGCCCGCCACGACCACCCCACCGAGGGCGAGCAGGACGAGCCACACGAGGTTGGCCAGGGCGAGCACGCCCTCGGCGCGCAGCGTCCCCCCGAGCAGGAGGGCGAGGGCCACGAACGCCCATGTGCCCAGCAGTGTCGAGACCAGCGCAGCCGGTATGCCGCCCCAGCGCGGCTCCCAGCCGAGCACGAGGCCGACCCCGGCGATGACGACGAACTGGAGGGCGATGACGGCGAGCACGGCGGTCGCCTTGGCCAGCAGGAGGCCGGTCCGCCCCAGCGGCGAGACGCCGAGCAGGCGCAGCACGCCGTAGCGCCGGTCGAAGCCGACGGAGATGGCCTGTCCGGTGAAGGCCGACGAGATCACGCAGAGGGCCAGCACGCCGGGCACGACCAGGTCGACGCGGCGCCCCTGACCGACCGAGATGCCCGTGGTGTGGACGAGGCCGATGAGGACGGCGACCGGCAGGACCAGGGCGACGAGCAGCTGCTCGCCGTTGCGCAGGAGCGTGGTGGCCTCGAACCGTGCCTGGGCCAGCACCCGGTCGCGGGCCCGCGCCGCTGCAGGCGTGACGCGGGTCTCCGGTGCGTCGGACGCGGCGCTCATGCGGCGGACCTGCGGGTCAGGGCGAAGTAGCGGTCCTCGAGGCGCTCGCCCGCGGTGACCTCGGCCAGCGAGCCCTGCGCGACGACCTGCCCGGAGGCGACGACGACGATGTGGTCGGCGAGGCGCTCGGCCTCCTCGAACGAGTGCGTCGTGAGGACGACCGCGGCGCCGGCATCCGCGACCTCCCGGACGAGGTCCCAGACGTCCAGCCGGGCGTGCGGGTCCAGCCCGGCACTCGGCTCGTCGAGGAACGCGACCTCGGGGCGTCCGACCAGGGCGGCCGCGAGCGCCACGCGTTGCTTCTGGCCACCGGAGAGGCGCCGGACCGAGGTGCTCGCGAAGTCGGCGATCCCGAGGCGGGTGACCAGCTCGTCGAGGGGAGCCGGGGCGGCATACAGCGAACGCAGGTGCCGCAGCAGGGGGAGGGGACGCGCGGCGTTCGGGAGGCCACCGTCCTGGAGCATCACGCCGACACGGGCGCGGTGGTCGGCGCCCGCGTTCCACGGGTCGGTGGACAGGACGCGGACCTCGCCGGCGTCACCGCGGCGCAGGCCCTCGCAGCACTCGACCATCGTCGTCTTGCCGGCGCCGTTCGGGCCGAGGACGGCGGTGACCTGCCCCGACTGCGCCGACCAGGAGGCCCCGTCGAGGGCGACGACGCCGCCGTAGCGCTTGACGAGGCCGGACACGGCGACTGCAGGTGGCACGGCCCGAGTGTAGGTCCGCGCACGCCCGCGGCCCGCCTCGGGTGCTGCGGGGCCTCAGGCGGTCGTGCGACGCCAGGACGCGGGCCCGGACTGGGCACCTGCCCCATGTGGAGGGGCACCTCAGGCGCGAAGTCTCGGTCCTGCCGCACCCGCCCGGACGCGGCAGGACCGAAGGAGTCGACCATGAGCCTCACCGCCCACCCGTACGTCGTCCTCGCCGAGCAGCAGTGGAAGCAGCAGAGCCTCGGCCACGCGAACCTGGCGCCCCGTCGCCCGTCCAGGACCCGCATCCGGCTGCGGTCCGTGCTGGGACTCGCCCTGACAGGACTGCACGTCCAGCGGCACGACGCACGGCACCGCGCACGGCCCGTCTGAGGTGTCCCGGACCGGTCGCCGGTCCGGATAAGGCATCTGCCCCATGTGGCCCCCCACCTCAGCCGCGCAGCGTGGGACCCGTCGAAGCACCACCACGAGAAACCGAGGAGAACACCATGAGCATCAGTGCAGACCCGCTGTCCGTCGCCGCCGAGGTCGCCTACCGCCGCGAGAGCCTGTCCGCCGGGCTGCCGACCGTGGGTCGGGCCCGTCGCCACCACGGCCTCGTCGAGAGCCTCCTGCAGCGCAGCCCCCGCCTGCACCACCGCCACGGTGCCGCGCGTCCGGCCTGACGTGGGCAGCGCGGCCGTCGTGGGCGTCGTGGGCACCGCGACAGGGTCCCCGTCGGCGCTTCGGACCCACCCCGCCGGGGCGAACGCCTCTGACATGATCGACGGCGTGGGTCTGGATGCCGGCGGGAGCAGCCTGTTCGTGGGGCGGGCCGAGGAGGCCCGCCGCCTCGTCGCCCTCACCGGAGTGGGCTCGCCTGGGGTCGGTGGTCCTGGCGCCAGTGGTCCCGGTGCTGGTGGTCCCGGTGCTGGTGGTCCCGGTGCTCGTGGTCCCGGTGCCGGGGCTCCCGGTGCCAGGCACGGCAGCGTCGTCCTGTCCGGGGATGCGGGGATCGGCAAGACGCGCCTGCTCGCGGAGGTTGCCCGCACGGCCCGCGACCAGGGCTGGACGGTCCTCGTCGGGCACTGCCTGAGCGAGGCCGGGCAGTCGCTGCCCTACCTGCCCTTCCTCGAGCTGTTCGGCCGGCTCGAGGCGCTCGTCCCCGAGCAGGTCGAGCGATCCGCCAGAGCGCACCCCAGCCTGTCCCGGCTCCTGCCGGGCCACCGGTCGGAGGCCTACGCCCCGGGGATCCCCGGCGCGAACGGGCCGAGTGCGAACGGCCCCGGCGCGAACGGCCCCGAGGCCACCGACCGCGGCGACCTCGTCGCAGCGGTGCACGCCGCCCTCGACGAGATCGGGGCCACCACGCCCCTGCTCGTCGTCATCGAGGACGTCCACTGGGCCGACCAGTCCTCGCGCGACCTGCTGACCCTGCTGTTCACGCGCGGCTTCACCCACCCCGTGAGCGTCGTCGTCTCCTACCGCAGCGACGACCTGCACCGCCGACACCCGTTGCGCGCGACGCTGGCGCACTGGTCCCGGCTCGCCGAGGTCGAGCGCCTCGACCTGCCGCCGCTGCCCGACGCCGCGGTCCGCGAGCTCGTCCACGGTCTCCAGACGCACCCGCTCGACGACGGCGACGTCCGGGCCGTGGTCGAACGCGCCGAGGGCAACGCGTTCTTCGCCGAGGAGCTCGTGGCCGCCTCGGCCCTCGGGGGCGCCCGCCTCGCCGAGGACCTGTCGCGGCTGCTGCTCGTGCGCTTCGACCAGCTGGGTACATCGGGGCAGCACGTCGTGAGGATGGCCTCGGCCTCCGGACGGCACGTCTCCCACCGGCTGCTCGCCGCGGTCGCGGACCTCCCCGAGCACGAGCTCGACGCCGGGCTGCGCGACGCCGTGGAGCACCACGTCCTCGTGCCGCTCGACACCGGCGGGTACGCCTTCCGCCACGCGCTGCTCGGCGAGACGGTCTACGACGACCTGTTGCCGGGGGAGCGCGTGCGCGCCCACGAGAGGTATGCCGCGGCCCTCACCGCCGCCCTCACCGGAGATCGCGCGGCGGGGTCGTGGGCGGAGCTGGCGCGCCACGCCTCGGCCGCCGGGCAGCGGGACGTCGCCAGGGACGCCAGCGTCCGGGCGGGGGACGCCGCCCTGCGGATGGCCGGTCCCGAGGAGGCCTGGCGGCACTTCAGCCACGCCCTGTCGCTCACCCCGGACCACGCCCCGGACGACGAGGTGGACACGGTGACCCTGCGGGCGGCCGCCGCAGCCGTCGCCGTCGGGCGGCAGCACAAGGCGCTCGACCTGCTCCAGGAGCGCCTCGACCGGCGATCCGCCGATGCACCGCTGGTGGGGCGTGCCGAGCTGCTCGCCGCCCTCGCGACCGCCGCCCGCATCACCGAGAGCACCCTCGACACGCTGGCCACGACGACCGAGGGGCTGACGCTGCTGGATGGCGACGACGGGCACCACCCCCGTGTGCGGGCCAAGCTCCTCGCAGCCCGGGTCCAGGCGCTCGCCGACCGAGGACGCGACGAGGAGGCCCTCGTCGGGATCGACGAGGCCGTGGCCGCCGCGCGGGCCGCAGGGCTCGACGAGCTCGCCGAGGAGGTGCGGGTGGTCGCCGCCCGCATCACGGAGAAGGCCGGTGATCCCGAGGGGTCGCGACGCGCCCTCGAGGCTCTCGTCAGCTCACCCGGCCCCCTCGGCGAGGCCGCCGAGGCCCGCGCCTTCCACCACCTCGGGTGGCTCCACCACCGCGCCGGGCGGCTCGACGAGGCCGTGGACGTCTACCTGCGGGGGACCCAGCGGGCCCGCACCGCGGGACGGCCGTGGGCGCCGTACGCCTTCGACGGTCGGCTCCTCGCCGGCATCGCCGCATACGAACGAGGTCGGTGGGAGGAGTCGCTGACCATCCTCGCCCTCGAGGGCGAGGCGGCCCCCGAGCCCGCAGGGTCGTCCCTGCGGGCGGCACGGATGTACGTCGCGGCCGGTCGCGGTGACGTCGCCGCGCTCCAGGTGCTGGACGGCACCCGGCCGTGGTGGGAGCGGGAGGGGCTGGTCGCCCTCATCGCCGGCACCGCCGGCGTCGACCTCCACGGCCACGCCAACGAGCTCGACCGGGCCGTCGCCCTCCACGACGAGGTCGTCGCCCTCCTTTCGCGGGTCTGGTACCCGCTGTTCCAGGGCCAGCTGCGCCTCGGGACCCTGCTGCTCGGCCAGCTCGCCGACCACGTCCAGCGCGTGCCGACGGCCCGGCGACCCGACCTGCTGGCCCGGGGGAGCGCCATCGCCTCGACGGGCGAGGAGGTCTGGGACCAGGCCGTGACGCGCCCGGGCAACGACGGTCCCGAGTCGCGGGCCTGGCTGGCCAGGTCCCGCGCCGAGGCGCTGCGGCTGCGCTGGCTGGGGGGCGAGGACGTCGATGCCGACGAGCTCGTCGGGTCCTGGCGGCTGGCCGTGGACGCGTTCGAGACCTACGGCCACCCCTACGAGACCGCGCGCTCGCGGGCCCGACTCGGTGTCGCCCTGCGTTCGACCGGACGCACCGACGGCTCGAGCGAGCTGGCGGCAGCCCTCGAGGTTGCCGTCCGGCTCGGGGCCGAACCCCTGCGGGCCGAGATCCGCGCCGCCGGAGGAACCCGCCCCTCGAGCCGTCCGCCGTCACGGCTGGGGGAGTCCCTCACGGCCCGGGAGCAGGAGATCTTGTCCCTCGTCGCGCTGGGCCGCAGCAACAAGCAGATCGGGACCCAGCTGTTCATCAGCGCGAAGACGGCCAGCGTGCACGTCTCGAACATCCTCGCCAAGCTCGGGGTCGCCGGGCGGGGGGAGGCGGTCGCCGTCGCCCGGGAGCGCGGCCTTCTCGACTGACGGACAGGTTAGGTTCACCTTGCTATCGCGGGGTCGGGGCAATTACGTAACATCGGCGTTGTGAATATCGCCGAAGCGCCTCAGGTGCTCGAGTCGCGCACGCGCGACCGGGTGCTCCAGGCGATCAGCGAGCGCGGTCCGGTGACCGCGGCGACCCTGGCCGAGGAGTTCGGGCTCACCGCCCCGGCGGTCCGCCGTCACCTCGAGAACCTCGTCGACGCCGGCCTCATCGTCGAGCGCGAGCAGGGTCCCGCCGCCGGGCACCGCGGTCGTGGTCGCCCGGCCCGCGCCTACGTCGTGAGCGCCACCGGCCACCAGGCCCTCGAGTCCGACTACGACGACCTCGCCATGGAGGCGCTGCGCTTCCTGTCCGAGGAGGCCGGTGACGACGCCGTCCGCCGGTTCGCCGAGCAGCGCGTGCACGAGCTCGAGCAGCGGTATGCCGTGGAGCTGGCCGCCGCCGGCAGCTCACGGGCCGCACGGGTGGACGCCCTCGTGGTCGCCCTGACGCGCGACGGCTTCGCCGCTTCGGCCCGCCCGGTGGGCGAGCCCGGCAGTGCCAGCCCCTTCACCGGCATCCAGCTCTGTCAGGGCCACTGCCCCGTGCAGGGCGCGGCCCGGGAATTTCCTCAGTTCTGTGACGCTGAGACAGATGCGTTCTCGCGCCTGCTCGGTGTCCACGTGCAGCGGTTGGCGACGTTGGCGCACGGCGACCACGTCTGCACCACGTTCATCCCCACCAGCACCGTCCAGCACGCCACGACGGCGACGGACACCGCCCCCACGAGCTCCACGAACACCACCATCCCCACTGCTGTGACACGAACAGAAGGGTCTACGCGATGAGCACCAACATCGAAGAGCTGAACCCGGGTCTGAAGGACCTGGGCCGCTACGAGTACGGCTGGGCGGACAGCGACAGCGCTGGCGCCACCGCGAAGCGAGGCCTCAACGAGGATGTCGTGCGCGACATCTCCGCCCGCAAGAACGAGCCGCAGTGGATGCTCGACCTGCGCGAGAAGTCGTTGCGCCTGTTCGGCAAGAAGCCCATGCCCAACTGGGGTTCCGACCTCACCGGCATCGACTTCCAGAACATCAAGTACTTCGTGAAGTCCACCGAGAAGCAGGCCACCACCTGGGACGAGCTTCCCGAGGACATCAAGAACACCTACGACAAGCTCGGCATCCCCGAGGCGGAGAAGCAGCGCCTCGTCGCCGGGGTCGCGGCCCAGTACGAGTCGGAGGTCGTCTACCACCAGATCCGCGAGGACCTGGAGGAGAAGGGCGTCATCTTCGTCGACACCGACACGGGCCTGCGCGAGCACGAGGACCTGTTCCGCGAGTACTTCACCTCGGTGATCCCCGCCGGTGACAACAAGTTCGCCGCGCTGAACACCGCCGTGTGGTCGGGTGGCTCGTTCATCTACGTCCCGCCGGGCGTCCACGTCGACATCCCGCTGCAGGCCTACTTCCGGATCAACACCGAGAACATGGGCCAGTTCGAGCGCACGCTGATCATCGCCGACGAGGGCTCCTCGGTGCACTACGTCGAGGGTTGCACCGCGCCGATCTACAAGTCCGACTCGCTGCACTCCGCGGTCGTCGAGATCGTCGTGAAGAAGAACGCCCGCGTCCGCTACACGACCATCCAGAACTGGTCGAACAACGTCTACAACCTCGTCACCAAGCGCGCGACGTGCGCCGAGGGCGCGACGATGGAGTGGATCGACGGCAACATCGGCTCCAAGGTCACCATGAAGTACCCGGCCGTCTTCCTCCTCGGCGAGCACGCCAAGGGCGAGACGCTGTCCATCGCCTTCGCCGGCGAGGGCCAGCACCAGGACGCCGGCGCCAAGATGGTGCACGCCGCCCCCAACACCTCCTCGACCATCGTGTCGAAGTCGGTGGCCCGTGGTGGTGGCCGCACGTCCTACCGCGGCCTCGTCCAGATCCTCGAGGGTGCCCACGGCTCCCGCTCGAGCGTCGTGTGCGACGCGCTGCTGGTCGACACCATCAGCCGCTCCGACACCTACCCCTACGTCGACATCCGCGAGGACGACGTGACGATGGGCCACGAGGCCACCGTCTCTAAGGTGTCCGAGGACCAGATGTTCTACCTCATGTCCCGCGGCATGACCGAGGAAGAGGCCATGGCCATGATCGTGCGCGGGTTCGTCGAGCCCATCGCGCGTGAGCTTCCCATGGAGTACGCCCTCGAGCTGAACCGCCTGATCGAGCTTCAGATGGAAGGAGCCGTAGGTTGAGCCTGCTGGCCCAGAAGAACCCCGAGGCGACCGCCGGAGCCCACACGGACTCCGCCGCCGCCTTCGTCCCCGACCAGTCGCGCGCCGAGCGCCGGACCTCGTACGCCGTCGCGGACTTCCCCGTCCCCGGCGGCCGCGAGGAGGAGTGGCGGTTCACCCCCGTCGACCGCCTTGCTGCGCTCTTCCGCGACGAGGCGACCGGTGCCTGCCTCGACTGGAGCGAGTCGCTCCCCGAGGGTGTCACCCTGCGCACGATCCCGGTGGAGGAGTGGCGCGCGAGCGGTGCCCCGGCCCCCGGCGACCGTGCCGCAGCGGTGGCCGCCGCCCACAGCGGCGGGGTGGCCCTGGTCGAGGTCCCGGCCGAGGCCGAGCTCGACGAGCCCGTCCGCATCAGCCTGACCGGCACCGAGCGCGAGACCGTCCACGGCCACCTGATGGTGCGCGTGGGTCGTTTCGCCCGTGCCACCGTGGTGCTCGAGCACCAGGGGCTGACGGACTACAGCGAGGTCCTGTCGGTCGTCGTCGAGGACGGCGCCGACGTGACCATCGTGAGCGTCCAGGAGTGGGACGACGAGAGCATCCACCTGGCCCAGCACGACGTGGTCGTCGGTCGCGACGCGAAGGTCCGCCACATCGCGGTCACCCTCGGTGGTGGCATCGTGCGCCTGAGCACGAACGCGACCTACACCGGTCCCGGTGGCTCCTTCGAGGGCCTCGGCGTCTACTTCGCCGATGCCGGTCAGCACCAGGAGCACCGCCTCTTCGTCGACCACCAGGCGCCGCACTGCCACTCGAACGTCGAGTACAAGGGCGCGCTCCAGGGCGAGACCGCCCACACCGTCTGGGTCGGCGACGTCCTCATCCGCGCGAGCGCCGAGGGCACCGACACCTACGAGCTCAACCGAAACCTCATCCTCGACGACGGGGCGCGGGCCGACTCGATCCCCAACCTCGAGATCGAGACCGGCGAGATCGTCGGTGCCGGCCACGCCTCGGCGACCGGTCGCTTCGACGACGAGCAGCTCTTCTACCTGCAGGCCCGTGGCATCCCCGAGGACATCGCCCGACGCCTCGTCGTGCGCGGCTTCTTCGCGAGCGTCGTGGCCCGGATCGGCGTGCCCGAGGTGTCCGAGCGGCTCATGGCTGCCATCGACACCGAGCTGGGTGGCACGGCGACCCCGACCGGGGACGACGAGTGAGCGCAGCAGCAGAGCTCGTCCCCGACGAGGACTTCGTGAGGGTCTGCCGCCTCGACGAGCTCCCCGAGGTGGGTGCCGCGGCAGCAGACATCGGCGGCACGGTCGTGGCCATCGTCCGGACCAAGGACGGCAGCGTCCACGCGGTCGACGACACCTGCAGCCACGCGAACGTGTCGCTGTCCGAGGGCGAGGTCGACGGCTGCACGCTCGAGTGCTGGCTGCACGGCTCGCGCTTCGACATCCGCACCGGGCTGCCGTCGGGTCCGCCCGCGCTCGCCCCCATCAACGTGTACGCCGTGAAGATCGACGGCGACGACGTCTACGTCGCCACCACCCCCCAGAACACCACTCCCACACACCTGGAGCGCTGAGCATGTCCACACTCGAGATCCGCAACCTGCAGGTCACCGTCGAGACGGAGAACGGCACCAAGGAGATCCTCCGTGGCGTCGACCTCACCGTGAAGTCCGGCGAGACCCACGCGATCATGGGGCCCAACGGTTCCGGCAAGTCGACCCTGGCCTACTCCATCGCCGGCCACCCGAAGTACACCGTCACCGGTGGCACCGTCACCCTCGACGGCGAGGACGTGCTGGCGATGAAGGTCGACGAGCGTGCCCGCGCCGGCCTCTTCCTCGCGATGCAGTACCCCGTCGAGGTCCCCGGCGTCACGGTGAGCAACTTCCTGCGCACCGCGAAGACCGCCATCGACGGTGAGGCCCCCAAGCTGCGCACCTGGGTCAAGGACATGAAGGGCGCCATGAACGAGCTCCGCATGGACCCGACGTTCGCCGAGCGCAACGTCAACGAGGGCTTCTCCGGTGGCGAGAAGAAGCGCCACGAGATCCTCCAGATGGAGCTCCTCAAGCCCAAGGTCGCCATCCTCGACGAGACCGACTCCGGCCTGGACGTCGACGCCCTGCGCGTCGTCTCCGAGGGCGTCAACCGCGTCAAGGACAACACCGACGTGGGCGTCCTGCTCATCACGCACTACACGCGCATCCTGCGCTACATCAAGCCCGACTTCGTGCACGTCTTCGTCGATGGCAAGATCGTCGAGGAGGGTGGCTCGGAGCTGGCCGACCGCCTCGAGGCCGAGGGCTACGACCGTTACGTCGGCGCCGCTGCCACCACCACGGCCTGAGTCCGCTGACCCACTCCACCCCGAGGGTGCCCCAGATGTCGACCACCGCGACAGCGACCGTCTTCACCGACGGGGAGCTGGCCCAGATCCGGGCCGGCTTCCCGATCCTGACGCGCACCGTCCGTGACGGTCGCCCGCTCGTCTACCTCGACTCGGGGGCGACCTCGCAGCGGCACACGCGGGCCCTCGACGCCGAGCGCGCCTTCAGCGAGCAGGTGAACGCCGCGGTCCACCGTGGTGCCCACCAGCTCAGCGAGGAGGCCACCGACCGGTACGAGCAGGCCCGGGCGACCATCGCCGGGTTCATCGGCGGGGCGACCGACGAGGTGGTGTTCACCAAGAACGCCACCGAGTCGCTCAACCTCGTGGCCTACGGCTTCTCCAACTCGGTCGTCGGCCAGGCCAAGGACCCGCGGCTGACGCTCGGCGAGGGCGACGAGATCCTCATCACCGAGATGGAGCACCACGCCAACCTCGTGCCGTGGCAGGAGCTGGCGCACCGCACCGGCGCCACGCTGCGCTGGGTCGGCGTCACCGACGACGGCCGGCTCGACCTCGACGGGATCCACGGCCCCGCCCTGGGCGAGCTGCTCACCGACCGCACCAAGGTCTTCGCGTTCACCCACGTCTCGAACGTGCTGGGCACGGTCAACCCGGTCCACCGGCTCGTCGAGGCGGCTCGTTCGGTGGGCGCCCTGACGGTGCTGGACGCCTGCCAGTCGGCTCCGCACCTCGCGCTCGACGTCGCCGACCTCGGGGTCGACTTCGCGGCCTTCTCGGGCCACAAGATGTACGGCCCCACCGGGATCGGCGTCTTCTGGGGACGTCACGACCTGCTCGCGGCGATGCCCCCCTTCATCACGGGTGGCTCGATGATCGAGACGGTCCGGATGGAGGGCACGACGTATGCAGCCCCGCCGCAGCGCTTCGAGGCCGGCTCCCCGAACGCCGCCCAGGCGATCGGCCTGGCAGCCGCCATCGAGTGGCTGCAGGAGCTCGGCATGGACCGCGTGCACGCCCACGAGCAGGCCCTCACCGAGCGCCTCCTCGCCGGGCTGGCCGAGCGTCCCTGGGTCCGGGTCGTAGGCCCGGCCGACGGTGTCGACCGGGGGAGTGCGGTGGCGTTCGTCGTCGACGGCGTCCACGCGCACGACGTCGGCCAGGTCCTCGACGACCAGGGTGTCGAGGCACGCGTGGGCCACCACTGCGCCTGGCCCCTGCACCGCCGGATGAAGGCGACCGCCACGACGCGAGCCAGCCTCGCGGCATACTCCACGCCCGCGGAGGTCGACGCGCTCCTCGTGGCGCTGGACCGCGTGCCGGACGTGTTCGGGGTGGCGAGCTGATGGACCTCTACCAGGAGCTCATCCTCGAGCACTCCAAGCGACCCCAGCACGCCGGGCTCCGCGAGCCCTTCGAGGCCGAGGTGCACCACGTCAACCCGACCTGCGGTGACGAGGTCACGCTGCGCGTCCACGTCGAGGGGCAGGGTTCGGACGCAGTTGTCCGGGACGTCTCCTACGACGCCCTCGGCTGCTCGATCTCCACCGCGTCGGCCAGCGTCCTCGCGGAGGAGGTCATCGGCCACACCGTCGCCGAGGCGATGGTCACCCACGAGGCGATGCGCGTCATGCTCACCTCCAAGGGCGAGGACCCCGGCGACGAGGACGTCATCGGCGACGGCGTCGCGTTCGCCGGCGTCGCGAAGTACCCCGCCCGCGTCAAGTGTGCTCTGCTGGGATGGATGGCGTTCACGGACGCGTTGCACCAGGCAGGCATCGACACCAGCACCACCGACAGCAGCGCCGCTCCCGCCGGCACCACGAGAGAAGAGGCACGATGAGCGACACGACCACCGCCACCCCCAACGTCGCGGACGTCGAGGAGGCCATGCGCGACGTCGTCGACCCCGAGCTCGGGATCAACGTCGTCGACCTCGGCCTCGTCTACGGCATCACCGTCGACGCCCAGAAGCACGCCGTCCTCGACATGACCCTCACGTCCGCGGCCTGCCCGCTGACCGACGTCATCGAGGACCAGACGCAGCAGGCCCTCGAGGGCCTCGTGGCGTCCTACCGCGTGAACTGGGTCTGGATGCCGCCGTGGGGCCCGGACAAGATCACCGACGACGGTCGCGAGCAGCTGCGCGCGCTCGGCTTCAACCTCTGACCCGTCCCGTCCCCTCGACGACGCCCTCACGACCGTGAGTCGCGTCGTCGAGGTGTCTCCGGAGCGGTTGGACGGCTGGCTCGAACGGTTCGCCGCGAACAACCCTGAACCCGCTGCGGGCCAACAGATCTCGGCTCGTGACGAGTTCCTGCACGACCCCTTGGCGGTGCTGCTCATCCGCCGTGGAGGGTATGCCGTCGGGCTGGCGCACGGGGCCGCCTTCACCGAGTCCAAGGTGGGCACCCGGCACGTCCAGTCGCGCACGGCCGCGGGCGGCTGGTCCCAGCAACGGTTCGCCCGGCGCCGGGGCAACCAGGCCGACGAGCTGGTCCGCGCGGTGGCCGAGCACGCCCTGCGGATCCTGCCGCGGGGAAGTGCCACGGGCATCGTGGTCGGTGGCGACAAGGCCCTCGTCCGGGCCGTCCTCGACGACCCGCGGCTGGCCCACCTCGACGCGTTGCCCCGCCGTGAGCTCTACGACCTGCCGGACCCCAGGAGAGCCGTCCTCGAGGACGCGCTGAAGCGGGGCAGGGCGATCCGCATCACGATCGAGGACTGAGCCCTACTCGACGGTGGCCGGGGAGAACGTGTCGCAGCTGTTGAGGTCGCCGGACTCGTAGCCGGTGGTGAACCACTTCTGGCGGGCTGCCGCCGACCCGTGGGTCCACGACTCCGGGTTGACCCGGCCCTGCGTCTTCTCCTGGATCCGGTCGTCGCCGACCGAGGCGGCGGCGGAGAGGGCGTCCTGGATGTCCTTGTCGCTCAACGGCTTCAGGAACGCCGTGCCCTGGGCGTCCTTGGTCTGGGTGGCGTTGCTGGCCCACACGCCGGCCAGGCAGTCCGCCTGGAGCTCGAGGCGGACACCGCCGCTGTTGGCGCCCTGCGGGTCCTGCTGCGCCTTGCCGAGGGTGCCGAAGATGTCCTGGAGGTGGTGGCCGTACTCGTGCGCCACGACGTACTCCTGGGCCAGCGGTCCGCCGCTCGATCCGAACTGGTCGGACAAGATCTGGAAGAAGCTCGCGTCGATGTAGATCTGGGTGTCCAGCGGGCAGTAGAACGGCCCGACCTGGTTCGACGCGGTGCCGCAGGCCGACTGGGTGGAGCCGGTGTAGATGATCGTCTTGGCCGGGGTGTACTCGCGGCGGTAGCGGGGGAGCTCTGCCGCCCAGAAGGCCTGGACCGAGTTGACCGTGGCGATGACGCGGCAGGTGTCGCTGCGGTTGGCGTCGGCGCCGGTCTTGCACTCGGCGAACGCATTGGGGTCGGTGCTGCCGCCGGGCTCGACCTGTCCCGAGCCGCCGGTGCCGGGGTCGGTTCCGGTGCCCCCGGGCAGGTCGTTCGGGTTGATGCCGAAGACCAGCGCGATGATCAGCAGGATGATGCCGCCGACGCCGCCCCCGACGACCATGCCCCCGGGACGGCCGCCGCCCCCGCCCGACCCCACCTGGGATGTGTCGAGCTGCACGTCGTCGTTGAAGCTCATCTGACCTCCGGGGCCTCGGGCGTGCACTCGAGGGTCGAGCGACGTCGCTAGACTAGTGATCTCAGCGGCTGTGCGGCACCGGCGCAACCTGTGCACGGCGCGCCGCCCGCCGATCGGTCGTGACCGTCCCTGCATCGACGCACGGGACCGGCGCGGAGCCACGCTGAGCTGCCTGTTCTTCCTCGAAATGTGTCTGGAGTACGTCTGTGATCGCCGCCAGTGGGATCGAGCTGCGCGCTGGGTCCCGCCTCCTGCTCGACGGCGCGACCTTCCGCATCGCCGCCGGTGACCGGGTCGGCCTCGTCGGCCGCAACGGTGCCGGCAAGACCACCTTGACCAAGGTCCTCGCGGGCCAGGGACAGCCCGCTGCCGGCAGCGTCACCGTCACCGGGGAGGTCGGCTACCTGCCGCAGGACCCGCGCACCGGCGACCTGCACGTGCTGGCGCGGGACCGGATCCTGTCCGCCCGTGGCCTCGACCGCATCATCACCCAGATGCGCGAGGCCGAGGGCGCCATGGCGTCGGCCGACGACGAGACCCGCGACAAGGCGATGCGGCGCTACTCCCGCCTCGAGGGCGAGTTCACCGCTGCCGGTGGGTATGCAGCCGAGTCCGAGGCCGCGACCATTGCCAGTGCGCTGTCGCTCGACGAGCGCATCCTCGGCCAGCCCCTCGCGACCCTCTCGGGTGGTCAGCGCCGCCGGGTCGAGCTCTCCCGCATCTTGTTCTCCGGCGCGCAGACGCTCCTGCTCGACGAGCCGACCAACCACCTCGACGCCGACTCCATCGCGTGGTTGCGCGACTACCTCAAGGGATACCAGGGCGGGCTCGTGGTCATCAGCCACGACGTCCACCTGCTCGACGCTGTAGTGACCCGGGTCTTCCACCTCGATGCCAACCGCGGCGAGCTCGACCTCTACAACGTCGGCTGGAAGCCCTACCTCCAGCAGCGCGAGACCGACGAGCGCGCCCGCAAGCGCGAGTACGCGAACGCGACGAAGAAGGCCGCGGCCCTCATGGAGCAGGCCGAGAAGATGCGTGCCAAGGCCACCAAGGCCGTCGCCGCCCAGAACATGATCAAGCGTGCCGAGCGCATGGTGGCCGGCCTGGAGGGAGCCCGCACCACCGACAAGGTGGCCAAGCTGCGCTTCCCCGACCCCGCGCCGTGCGGCAGGACGCCGCTGCGCGCGTCCGGGCTGTCCCGGTCCTACGGCAGCCTCGAGATCTTCACCGACGTCGACCTGGCCATCGACCGTGGCTCGCGCGTCGTCGTGCTCGGGCTCAACGGTGCCGGCAAGACGACCCTGCTGCGCATGCTCGCCGGCGTGGACACCCCGGACACCGGGGAGGTCGAGCCCGGCCACGGCCTCAAGCTCGGCTACTACGCCCAGGAGCACGAGAACCTCGACGTGTCCCGGTCGGTGCTGGCCAACATGAAGTCGGCCGCCCCGGACTCGTTCGGCGAGACCGAGGTCCGCAAGGTGCTCGGCTCGTTCCTGTTCAGCGGCGACGACGTCGACAAGCCGGCCAGCGTGCTCTCCGGTGGCGAGAAGACGCGCCTCTCCCTGGCCATGCTCGTGGTCTCCGAGGCCAACGTCCTGCTGCTCGACGAGCCCACCAACAACCTCGACCCGGCCTCGCGCGAGGAAATCCTCGGCGCCCTGCGGACCTACAAGGGCGCCGTCGTCCTCGTGACGCACGACGAGGGCGCCGTCGAGTCGCTCGACCCCGAGCGGATCCTGCTGCTCCCCGACGGCATCGAGGACCACTGGGGCCAGGACTACCTCGACCTCATCTCCCTCGCCTGACCCCCTCCACCCCGACTTCGTACCCGCAGCCCCGCTCATGACCCCGGTTCGGGGCGGAGTGAGCGGGTCTGCGGGTACGAAGTGGCGAATGGGAAACTCCCATCCAGCTGGTGGGGGATGGGGTCGGATAATGGACGGTTATGCAATCCATAACGGTCTTGGCAGAATGGTCGGGTGACGCAGACCCCCACCCGACCGCAGCGCCAGGCAGGCAAGGCCACCGGCGCCTGGGCCGACGGCGACCGCACGCCTCTGAACGCGAACGAGGAGTTCAAGCAGGCCGACGACGGTCTCAACGTCCGCGCCCGGATCGAGGAGGTCTACAGCCGGGAGGGGTTCGCCTCCATCCCCGGCGAGGACCTGCGCGGGCGGATGCGCTGGTGGGGGCTGTACACCCAGCGCAAGCCCGGCATCGACGGCGGCAAGACCGCCACGCTCGACCCGTCCGAGCTCGACGCCGAGTACTTCATGCTGCGCGTCCGCAGCGACGGTGGTGCGCTCACCGGTGAGCAGCTGCGCACCATCGCGGGGATCAGCACCGAGTTCGCCCGCGACACAGCCGACGTCACCGACCGCCAGAACATCCAGCTCCACTGGATCCGCATCGAGGACGTCCCCACCATCTGGGAGCGGCTCGAGGCCGTCGGGCTGACGACCGCCGAGGCCTGCGGAGACACCCCGCGCGTCATCCTCGGCTCACCGGTGGCCGGCATCGCGGCGGACGAGGTCATCGACGGGACGCCGGCCGTCCGCGAGATCCTCGAGCGCTACATCGGCGACCCCGAGTTCTCGAACCTCCCGCGCAAGTTCAAGACCGCGATCTCCGGGTCGCCCAGCCTCGACGTGGCCCATGAGGTCAACGACATCTCGTTCGTCGGCGTCGTCCACCCCGAGCACGGACCGGGCTTCGACCTGTGGGTCGGCGGCGGCCTGTCCACCAACCCGATGTTCGCGCAGCGCCTCGGCGTCTGGGTCCCCCTGGACGAGATCCCCGACGTCTGGAAGGGCGTCGTGTCGATCTTCCGCGACCACGGCTACCGTCGACTGCGCAACCGCGCCCGGCTGAAGTTCCTCATGGCCGACTGGGGGCCGGAGAAGTTCCGTGAGGTGCTCGAGGAGGAGTACCTGCACCGGACGCTCGTCGACGGCCCCGCGCCGCAGGCCCCCTCGGAGCACCGCCGTGACCACGTCGGCGTGCACGCCCAGAACGACGGGCTCTACTGGGTCGGCGTCGCCCCGGTCGCCGGTCGCGTCAGCGGCGCGACCCTGGCGACGGTCGCCGACATCGCCGAGCGCTGGGGCTCCGGTCGGGTGCGCCTGACCGCCCACCAGAAGCTGCTCGTCCTGGACGTCCCGAGGGCCAAGACGCGGTACGTCAAGGCGGCACTGGCCAAGATCGGCCTGCCCGCCGAGCCGAGCGAGTGGCGCCGCGGCGTCATGGCCTGCACGGGCATCGAGTTCTGCAAGCTCGCCCTCGTCGAGACCAAGGCCCGCGCGGGCACGGTGATCGCCGAGATGGAGCGACGGCTGCCGGACTTCGACCTGCCGTTCTCGATCCACATCAACGGCTGCCCGAACTCCTGCGCCCGCACCCAGGTGGCCGACGTCGGCCTCAAGGGCATGGTGCAGACCGACGACGACGGCAACCTCGTCGAGATCTTCCAGATCCACCTCGGCGGCGGCCTCGGCACCGAGCCGCAGCTGGCCCGCAAGACCCGCGCCCTCAAGGTGCGCGCCGAGGACCTGCCCGACTACGTCGAGCGGATCGCCGGCCGGTTCCTCGAGCAGCGCGACGGCTCGGAGTCGTTCGCCCACTGGGCCCACCGCGCCGAGGAGGACGACCTGCGATGAGCGAGAGCCGCGCCGCCGTCATCTACTACTGCCCGTTCTGCGCCGAGGAGGACCTGCGCCCCGTCGAGGAGCCCCGCGGTGCCTGGCGGTGCAACGCCTGCGCCCGTGTGTTCACGGTGCAGATGGCCTCCCTCGACACCACCCGCATCCCGGGTCGTCTCCGGGAGGAAGCCGAGCTCCAGCAGCAGACGCCAGGAGGTCCGTCATGACCGCAGCGACCCGGACCCACCCGGCCGACGCCCTGCGCGCCCTCGCCGTCGAGGGTGAGCAGCGGTTCGGTGCCGTCGAGGCAGACGGTGCGCACGCGACGTACGAGGGAAGGGTGGAGGTGGCGCGTGAGGCGCTGCGCTGGGCCGCCGAGACGTTCGGCGAGAGGCTGACCGTCGCGTCGTCGATGGGCGACGAGGTGCTGGTCCACCTCGTCGGCACGACGATCCCCGGTGCCGACGTGTTCTTCCTCGACACCGGCTACCACTTCGCCGAGACCCTCGGCACGCGCGACGCCTACGAGGCGATGCTGCCGGTGAACATCCGCACCATCCTGCCGCTGCTCAGCGTCCCCCAGCAGGACGCGGAGTACGGCGCGAAGCTGCACGACCGCGACCCCAACGCCTGCTGCGCGATGCGCAAGGTCGAGCCGCTCAACCGTGCGCTGTCGACCCACGAGGCCTGGGTCACCGGCATGCGCCGTGTCGACGCACCGACCCGCACCGACATCGGCATCGTCGGCTGGGACGACAAGCGCGGCATGGTCAAGCTCAACCCGATCGCCGGCTGGACCGACGAGGACGTGGACCGCTACGTCGAGGAGCACGGGGTCTTCCTCAACCCGTTGCGCCAGGAGGGATATGCGTCCATCGGCTGTGCGCCGTGCACGCGCCCCGTCGCCGAGGGTGAGGACGCGAGGGCCGGCCGCTGGGCCGGCAAGGACAAGACGGAATGTGGGCTGCACACGTGACGACGACGGCTGCGCGGGCGCTGCCCGACGAGTACACGCTGGACCACCTCGACCACCTGGAGTCGGAGGCGATCCACATCTTCCGCGAGGTGGCGGGGGAGTTCGAGCGACCGGTGATCCTGTTCTCCGGCGGCAAGGACTCGGTCGTCATGGTGCACCTGGCGCTCAAGGCGTTCGCGCCGGCGCCGTTGCCCTTCGCCCTGCTCCACGTCGACACCGGGCACAACTTCCCCGAGGTGCTGACGTACCGCGACGAGACGGTCGAGCGGCTCGGCGTGCGCCTCGTCGTGGCCCACGTCCAGGACTACATCGACGACGGACGGCTCCGTGAGCGTCCCGACGGCACCCGCAATCCGCTGCAGACCGTGCCCCTCCTCGACGGCATCGAGGCCAACAAGTTCGACGCCGTCTTCGGCGGCGGACGCCGCGACGAGGAGAAGGCCCGGGCCAAGGAGCGTGTCTTCAGCCTGCGTGACTCGTTCGGCGCGTGGGACCCCCGCCGCCAACGGCCCGAGCTCTGGGACCTCTACAACGGCAAGCACGCCCCCGGTGAGCACGTCCGCGTCTTCCCCCTGTCGAACTGGACCGAGCTCGACGTGTGGCGCTACATCGAGCGCGAAGGCATCGAGCTGCCCGACCTCTACTACGCGCACGAGCGCGAGGTGTTCGCCCGTGACGGCATGTGGCTGTCCGCAGGGGAGTGGGGCGGCCCCAAGCCGACCGAGGAGGTGCAGACCCGCCAGGTCCGCTACCGCACGGTCGGCGACATGAGCTGCACCGGTGCCGTCGACTCCGAGGCCACCGACGTGGCCGGCGTCATCCTCGAGCTGGCCGCCTCACGCCTCACCGAGCGCGGCGCGACCCGTGCCGACGACCGGATGTCCGGGGCCGCCATGGAGGACCGCAAGAAGCAGGGCTACTTCTGAAATCCCCACGAAGTTCCGCGCTCGTCCCGCCCACGCGGAGCGTGGGACTCAGCTCCGATACTTCGCGGGGGCCCCATACATGGAAGGACACGCCGTCATGACCAGCACCGCGACCCCCGACAGCGAGGCGACCGTGACCACTGCTCCTGCCGCGGGGGCGCCCACGCGCCGCCACGACCTGCTCCGGCTGGCCACGGCGGGCTCGGTCGACGACGGGAAGTCCACCCTGGTCGGACGCCTCCTCTACGACACCAAGTCCGTGCTGGCCGACCAGCTCGACGCGGTGGAGCGGGTCAGCAAGGAGCGCGGCCTCGACGCCGCCGACCTCGCGCTGCTCACGGACGGCCTCCGTGCCGAGCGCGAGCAGGGCATCACCATCGACGTGGCCTACCGCTACTTCTCCACTGCCACCCGGTCCTACGTCCTCGCCGACACCCCGGGGCACGTGCAGTACACCCGCAACATGGTGACCGGCGCCTCGACGGCAGAGCTCGCGCTCATCCTCATCGACGCCCGTCACGGCGTCGTCGAGCAGACCCGACGCCACCTCGCCGTCACCGGCCTGCTCGGGGTGCGGCACGTCGCGGTCGCGGTCAACAAGATGGACCTCGTCGACTGGGACCAAGCGCGGTACGACGAGATCGTCACCGAGTTCACCCGCCACGCAACGAGATTCGGCATCGAGGACGTCGTCGCCGTGCCCGTGTCCGCCCTGTTCGGCGACAACATCGTGGCCCGTTCGGACCGCGCAACCTGGTATGCAGGGCCGACCCTTCTCGAGCACCTCGAGTCCGTGCCGGTCGGCACCGACCCCTCGGCGCAGCCGCTGCGCGTGCCGGTGCAGTACGTCATCCGCCCGCAGAAGGACGGGCACCGCGACTACCGCGGCTACGCCGGTCGACTGTCCTCCGGGGTGGTGCGTCCCGGTGACGAGGTCGTGGTCCTCCCCGCCGGTGCCCGCACCACCGTGGCCGGGATCGACCGGGCCCGGTCGGACGGCACCGTCGAGGAGCTCGCGGTCGCCTTCGCGCCCCAGTCGGTCGTCCTGCGCCTGACCGACGACATCGACATCTCCCGCGGCGACCTCATCGCGGCTGCAGACGAGCCCAGCCTGACGACACGGTCCCTCGCCGGGACGGTCGCCGTCGTCAACGAGCGGCCGGTCCGCCAGCGGGACCGCGTCCTGCTGCGCGTCGGCACGCGCACCGTCCGCGCGATCGTCGAGGACGTGGTGGACCAGCTCGACATCGAGACGATGGAGCAGCGCACCGCCCCGGACGGCCTCGCGCTCAACGCGATCGGACGGGTGCGCATCCGGCTGGCCGAGGACGTCGCCATCGACGACTACCGACAGCTGCGGCGCACCGGCGCCTTCCTGCTGATCGACGAGAACGACGGCTCGACCCTGGCGGCCGGCATGGCCGACGCGCCGGACCGCAGCATCGGCGAGGGCATCTGATGGCCGGGCCCGCCTACCCGCTCACCCTCGACCTCACCGGTCGTCGGGTGGTCGTCGTGGGCGGTGGGCCGATCGCGGCCCGTCGTGCCCGCGGACTGGTCGACGCCGGAGCCGACGTCGAGGTCATCGCGCCGTTCGTCTGTGAGGACGTGCACGACCTCGTCGAATCCCACGAGATCCGTTGGCACGAGCGGGAGTTCGTGGTCGGCGACCTTGTGCTCCCTGAACCGGCCTGGCTGGTGCACACGGCCACCGGTGACCGGGACGTCGACACCCAGGTGTCCCGCGAGGCAGAGGCCGCCAGGGTGTGGTGCGTGCGGGCCGACGACGCCGGCGCCTCCAGTGCGTGGACCCCGGCTGTCGCACGAGGAGCCGCCGGCTCGGCCAGCGAGGGCCTGACCGTGGCGGTCACGGCCGGGGGAGACCCCCGACGGGCCACCGCCGTCCGCGATGCCGTGCTCGCCGCCCTCGACAGCGGAACGCTCCCGGTGCGTCGGGTGCGCCGGAACACGGCGACGCCCGTCGGGCCCGGGGCCGGGACGGCAGATGGTGCCGGACCCGCATCGACCGGACGCGTGGCGCTCGTCGGGGGCGGTCCCGGCGCCGAGGACCTCATCACGGTCCGCGGCCGTGCCCTGCTCGCCGCTGCGGACGTCGTCGTCACCGACCGCCTCGGCCCCCGGGGCCTGCTGTCGACGCTGGCCCCCGACGTCGAGGTGGTCGACGTCGGCAAGACGCCGGGCAACCACCCCGTGACCCAGCAGCGGATCAACGAGCTGCTCGTCCACCACGCCCTGCTCGGCAAGCGGGTGGTCCGACTCAAGGGCGGCGACCCGTTCGTCCTCGGTCGAGGTGGCGAGGAGGCCCTGCACTGCCTCGAGCACGACATCCCGGTCGAGGTCGTGCCCGGCGTGACCTCCGCGGTGTCGGTGCCCGCCGCTGCCGGCATCCCGGTGACCCACCGCGGCATCACGGCGTCCTTCGTGGTGGCCTCGGCCCACGACGGTGCGGACCAGGTGCTGCGCGCGGCCGCCGATGCCGCCTCGGACGCCACGCTCGTCCTGCTCATGGGTGTCACGCGGCTCGGTGAGACCGCACGGGCCCTGGTCGACGCCGGACGCCGGCCCGACACCCCCGTGGCGCTCATCGAGCGTGGCTGGACCCCCGAGCAGCGCACGACCGTGACCACGCTGGAGGGTGCCGCGGCGGACGCCGAACGGGCCGGCGTGAGGGCCCCCGCCGTGGTCGTCGTCGGGGACGTCGTGTCGGTGCGTCACCGGCTCGGCGACCTGGCAGGGGAGTAGCGTCCCCGGGATGAGCACCGAGCCCGACATCGTCCTGCTCGCGCACGGGTCGCCCGACCCGCGCCACGCGAGGGGCGTAGAGACCCTGGCCGACCACGTGCGCACGCTCGCGCCCGACCGTCCCGTCCACACGGCATACCTCGACCACCACGCACCGAGCCCCAGCGAGACCGCAGCCGGCCTCGGGAGCCATGCCGTGGTGGTCCCGGTGCTCCTCACCCCGGCCTACCACGCGAAGGTCGACGTGCCCGCGGCCGTCAGCCAGATGGTCGCCGGCTCGGGGTCGCAGGTGGAGGTCGCTGCGGCGCTCGGCCCGCACCACCTCCTGCTCGACGCCGCGGAGGAGCTGCTCGCCGCCGAGGGGATCCTGCCGGATCCGTCCACCGCCGTGGTCCTGTATGCCGCCGGGTCCAGCGACAGCGAAGCCGTCGCCACCGTGGGCCAGACCATCGCCGACCACCCCCGCGAGGGGTGGGGGCGCTGGGGCGTGGCGGCGCTCGACGGGGGCGCGACGATGGAGCAGGTGCTGCGCACCATGCCCGACGAGGTCGAGCGCACCGTGGCGGTCTCGTTCATGGTCGCCGAGGGGATCCTGCGCGACCGGATGGCCCAGCACTGCGGCCGCGCCGGCGTGTCGATGGTCCCCGGGGCGCTGGCCCAGACGGGGGCGATGGCGCAGCTGGTCCTGGAGCGGGCCGATAGCGTTCTCGTGTGACCGACCCCTCGACGCCAGACCTCTCGACCCCGGACGTGACGACCCAGGGCACCGACGACGGGAGCCGTCCGCACCCGCACCTGCGCGTCCAGCAGGACGGTCCGGTGCTGACGGTGACGCTCGACAACACCGCGCGGCGCAACGCCCAGCTGCCGTCGCTGTGGCTGGCCCTGGCGGAGGTCGCGCAGGGCCTTGACGCATCGGTCCGCGTGGTCGTCCTGAGAGCCGAGGGCCCGTCGTTCTCGGCCGGGCTGGACCTGTCGGTCGTCGCCGGCGACCCGGCGAAGGCGCCGCAGGGGGAGCCGGACCTCTTCGAGATCGCCGGGCGCGGCGTCGAGGAGGCGGCCGACGTCATCGCGGGGTTCCAGCGCGGGTTCACGGCCTGGGCAGAGGCGGAGGCGGTGGTGGTCGCCGCGGTCCAGGGCCACGCGATCGGAGCGGGCTTCCAGCTGGCCCTGGCAGCCGACCTGCGCGTCGTGGCCGACGACGTCCAGCTCGCCATGCGTGAGACGTCGCTCGGGCTCGTCCCGGACCTGGGGGGCACCCAGCCGCTGGTGTCCCTCGTCGGGCCGTCCCGTGCGCTGGAGCTGTGCGCCACCGGTCGGTTCGTGGGGGCGCAGGAGGCCGTGGCCGCCGGACTGGCGAACGTCGCCGTGCCGCGCGACGAGCTCGAGGCAACGACGGCCGACCTCGTCGCGGCCCTGCTCGCTGCACCCGAGGCGGCGCTGCGCGCCCTGAAGCCGCTCCTGAGGTCGGCGGTCTCGGCCGACCGGGAGACCCAGCTCCGGGCCGAGCGGGAGACCCAGGCCGTGCTCCTGCGTGGCCTGGGCGAGGCCCGCGCCACCGGCCGCCGCTGACCACCGAGGGCGGCCCGCTGTCGGTGGGTAGGGCCATGCTGGGGAATGCCGCTGTGGGCGCAGGACGTTCCACCGCGTGACTGCAAGGAGAACCACGTGAGCATGTCCGGCTGGAGCGCGATGCGCTCCCTCACCCGGGACGGCTCGGTCAAGGACCGCAAGCTGGCCCCCGGCACCGCACGAAGGGTGCTGGGCTACGCCCTGCCCTTCAAGCGGCAGATCATCGTCTTCCTCGTGCTGGTCGTGGTCAGTGCGACCCTCGTGGTCGCGACCCCGCTGCTGCTCAAGGACCTCATCGACAACGGCATCACGCCGCGCAACCGCAGCGTGGTCGTCGAGCTCGCCCTCGTCGTGGCCCTGCTGGCCGTGGCCGACGCCGTGCTGACGCTCATCCAACGGTGGTACTCCAGCCGCATCGGCGAGGGGCTGATCTACGCCTTGCGCACCGAGGTGTTCGCCCACGTGCTGCGCCAGCCGATCGCCTTCTTCACCCGGGCCCAGACCGGGGCGCTCGTGACCCGGCTCAACAGCGACGTCATCGGTGCCCAGCAGGCCTTCACCTCGGTGCTGTCCAGCGTGGTGAGCAACGTCGTGTCCCTCACGCTGATCATCGCGGCGATGGCATCGCTGTCGTGGCAGCTGACCCTCGCGTCGCTGGCTCTGGTCCCGTTCTTCCTCATCCCCGCCCGGGTCATGGGGCGACGGCTGTCGGGGCTGACCCACGCCCAGATGAACCTCAACGCCGACCTCGGCTCCCGGATGACCGAGCGGTTCAACGTCGCGGGCGCGCTGCTCGTCAAGCTGTTCGGTGACCCGCGTCGCGAGGACCGGGAGTACGAAGGCCAGGCGGCCGACGTGCGCGACATGGGTGTGCGGATCGCGTTGAACCGCAGCGTGTTCTTCGTCGCCCTCACGTTGGTGGCCTCGCTCGCGACCGCGATGGTCTACGGGTTCGGCGGCATCATGGCCGTCAACGGCTCGCTGACCGTCGGCACGCTGCTGGCGCTCACGGCCCTGCTCGCACGGCTCTACGGCCCGCTCACGTCGTTGTCGAACGTCCGCGTCGACGTCATGACCGCGCTCGTCTCCTTCGAACGCGTCTTCGAGGTCCTCGACCTCAAGCCCCTGGTCACCGAGCGCGCCGACGCCAGGCCCATCCCGGCCGGCCCGGTCCGCGTCGAGGTCGACGACGTCGCCTTCCGCTATCCCTCAGCAGACGAGGTCTCCCTGGCGTCGCTGGAGAGCGTCGCCGCGGGAGACCGCAAGGGATCCGGGCTCGTCCTGCGCGACATCTCGTTCGAGGTCGAGCCGGGACAGCTCGTGGCCCTCGTCGGACCCTCCGGCGCCGGCAAGTCCACGATCACCTCGCTGCTCGCGCGCCTCTACGACCCGAGCGCGGGTGCCGTGCGCATCAACGGCCTCGACCTGCGCCAGGCCACCACGACCTCGTTGTCCGCGACCGTCGGGATGGTGACGCAGGAGGCCCACCTCTTCCACGACACCATCCGCGCCAACCTCGCCTACGCCGCGCCCGACGCCACCGACGACCAGGTCGTCGCCGCCCTCAAGGCTGCCCAGGTCTGGCCGCTGGTCAGTGCCCTGCCCGAGGGCCTCGACACCGTCGTCGGCGACCGCGGCCACCGGCTCTCCGGTGGTGAGAAGCAGCGCCTGGCCCTGGCCCGTCTGCTGCTCAAGAGCCCCGGCCTGATCGTCCTGGACGAGGCGACGGCCCACCTCGACAGCGAGTCCGAGGCAGCCGTCCAGCGCGCCCTCGACACCGCGCTGCGCGGCCGCACGGCCGTGGTCATCGCGCACCGGCTGTCCACCGTGCGCGGGGCCGACCAGATCCTCGTCGTCGACGGCGGGCGGATCGTCGAGCGCGGCACCCACCGCGAGCTGATGACCCGTGGCGGGGTCTACAGCGACCTGTACACGACGCAGTTCGCCGACCAGGAGTCCGACGTCCCCGCCTGACCGGTCCTCGGTGAGCGACGGCTCAGCCGTCCTCCTCGTCCCAGATCCGGACCTTCTTCGGTCGCGGGGGCGCGGCCCCGGCCGCCACGGCACCGGAGTCGGTGTCGTCGAGGCCGTCGCGGTACTCGCGTCGCACCCCGAAGCCCACGAGCACGAACCCGCCGACCATGGCCAGCCACCACTGGAACGCGTACGCCTGGTGCGGTCCCAGCCCGGTGTCGGGCGCCTCCAGCGCCGTCGGTCGCGGCGGGGCGCTGCCGTCGGGGAGCCGTTCGACCTCGAGGACGACGTAGGCGCCCAGAAGCGGCTCGTCCACCTGTCGTCCGGCCTCGGTGAGATTGATGCTGGCGACCTGTCCGGCGGGCGGGGTGCGCCCCAGGGACGGCTCGGAGCGACGCAGCCAGCCGGTGAGGGTGACCTCGTCGGTCGGCGCCGGCGGGACGGTGGGCAGCGACTCGGCGGACCGGGCGTTCTGCACCCATCCGCGGTCGACGAGGACGGTGCCTGCGTCCGTCGTGAACGGCACGAGCACCTCGTACCCGTAGGTGCCCTCGTACGGGCGGTTCCGGACCAGCAGCGTCTGGTCGGCGGCATACCGTCCGGTGGCGGTGACCCGCGTCCACTCCTCGGACAACGGCATGGGCGTCTCGCCCAGGACATCGGCGAGGGGCTGGGGCTTGGCCTCGTAGTGCGAGTTGATCCGATCGGCCCTCGCCGCCTTGGCCTCGTACCGGTGCCACTGCCACTGACCGAGGAACCACGCGGCCACGGCGAAGCCGAGAGCCACTGCCAGGGCCCCCAGCCAACGCCGCGAAATGAGCACCCTGAGCACTTCATCACGGTACCCGGCTTAGGCTGGGGGACATGACCGGCCTCCCCTTCCCGACCGTGCGCGGTGCCACGCCTGCGCCCGAGGGCCTGGCGGGCCTCCCTGACCGCTATGGACGGGTGGCGCGTGACCTGCGTGTCTCCGTCACCGACCGCTGCAACCTGCGCTGCCGCTACTGCATGCCGGCCGAGGGTCTGCCCTGGCTCGCGAAGCCGGAGATGCTCTCCGACGACGAGCTGGTGCGGGTCGTGGGCGTGTTCGTCGGGCTGGGCATCCGCCAGGTCCGGCTCACCGGTGGCGAGCCGATGCTGCGCCGTTCGCTGGTCGACGTGGTGCGACGGATCGCCGCCCTCGAGCCGCGCCCGCGCATCGCCATGACCACCAACGGGATCGGTCTGGACCGTCTGGCCCAGCCGCTGGCCGACGCCGGCCTCGACCGGGTCAACGTCAGCCTCGACACGATCGACCCCAAGGAGTTCGCCGACCTGACCCGGCGCGACCGCCTGCACGACGTCGAAGCCGGCCTCAAGGCCGCCGCGACCGCCGGGCTCGTGCCTGTCAAGGTCAATGCCGTCGCCATGCGGGGCATCAACGACGACTCGGTCGCCGACCTGCTCCAGTGGTGCCTCGACCGCGGCTACGAGCTGCGTTTCATCGAGCAGATGCCGCTCGACGCCCAGCACGGCTGGGACGCCTCGACCATGGTGTCCTCGCAGGAGCTGCACGAGCGCCTCGGCGAGCGGTTCACCCTGACGCCTTTGCCGCAGGCCGACCGGGGCAGCGCCCCGGCCGAGCGGTTCCTCGTCAACGGGGGACCGCAGACGGTCGGCATCATCGCCAGCGTCACGGACCCGTTCTGCGCCGCGTGCGACCGCACCCGGCTCACGGCGGACGGCCAGGTGCGCAACTGCCTGTTCTCCCAGGACGAGACGGACCTGCGCGGCCCGCTGCGCGACGGGGCCACCGACGAGGACCTCGCCCGCCTCATCCAGGGGGAGATGTGGCGCAAGGCCCCCGGCCACGGGATCGGCTCGGACGACTTCGTGCAGCCCGACCGCCCGATGTCGGCCATCGGTGGCTGACGGCCCAGGACGACGGGGTGTGCCGCGCGGCCGCGTCGGGCGGGTGCGGTCAGCCCGCGGTGGCGGGGATCGCGTCCGCCGGGACCGTCTCGACGAGGAATCCCCGGACCGACAGGAACTCGCCCAGCGACGTCCGGTGGTCCTCGCACGCGAGCCAGACCTTGCGGCGGTCAGCCGTGTGCAGCTTGGGGTTGTTCCACAGGTGGGCCCAGCTCGCCTCGGCACGGCAGGCCTTGGCGCTGCACACCATGCCCTCCATCAGCGGCCGATCTGGGTCGGTCCGTCACCACGCGGCGTGACCGGGGCGCCGCCGCGCCCGGCGCCACGGGGAGCCACGGCGTTGACCATGACCACCGCGACGTACGGGAGCAGCACCGCCAGCAGGGCCAACGAGCCCCACACCCACCACGGCGCGCCGGCGGTGGCGGTCAGGACGCAGGCGATGAAGCACACCGTGCGGACCGCCATCGTGAAGAGGTAGCGCCGGATGCGACCGGCTTGTTCGTCGGCGATGTTGGCCGGCGCCGACGTCACCGACTGGACGACGGGCTCGTCGGGGTGACGGCGGCGGGAGAGAGGCACCTGTCCACGATAAGCCGCCTGCGATGCGGTGTACCCATCGGTAGTCGATAGGGTCGCGCGCAGACGCTGACCGAGCACGGACGACACGGAGGAATCGATGGCAGGCCGCAACGTCCTGGTCACCGGAGGCAACCGCGGGATCGGGCTGAGCATCGCCCGGGCCCTCGCCGAGGCAGGCCACTCGGTGGTCATCACCCACCGCTCCGGCGAACCCCCCGAGGGGCTCCAGGGTGTGCTGTGCGAGGTCACCGACACCGCGTCGGTCGACGCCGCGTTCACCCAGGCGGAGGAGCTCCTGGGCGGTCCCGTCGAGGTCCTCGTGGCCAACGCCGGCGTGACGCGCGACCAGCTGCTCATGCGGATGAGCGACGAGGAGTTCGACTCCGTCATCGACACCAACCTCGCCGGCGCCTTCCGCTGCGCCCGGCGGGCGGTCAAGGGCATGATCCGCGCCCGCCACGGCCGGATCATCTTCATCTCCAGCGTCGTCGGCCTCTACGGCTCACCCGGCCAGACCAACTACTCGGCCAGCAAGTCCGGCCTCGTCGGCCTGGCCCGCTCGATCTCCCGCGAGCTCGGCACCCGCGGCATCACCGCGAACGTCGTCGCCCCGGGCTTCATCGAGACCGACATGACCGAGGTCCTTCCGGAGGACCGCAAGAAGGCCTACCAGGCCAGCATCCCGGCGGGACGCTTCGGCCAGGCCGACGAGGTGGCGGCCACGGTGCGCTTCCTGGCCTCGGACGACGCGGCATACATCACCGGCGCCGTGATCCCCGTCGACGGCGGCCTCGGGATGGGCCACTGATCCCGCCGGCTCCGGCCGCGAGGCGACGCCGCCTCGCCCACGACCCCCTGACCCCACCAGATCGGAGTACCCCCATGCTGCTCGAGGGTAAGAAGCTGCTCATCACCGGTGTCCTCATGGACTCCTCGATCGCGTTCCACGTCGCGAAGATCGCCCAGGAGCAGGGTGCAGAGGTCGTGCTGACGTCGTTCGGCCGCACCTTCAAGATCACCCAGACGATCGCCAAGCGCCTCCCCGTCACCCCGCCGGTGGTCGAGCTCGACGTCACCGACCAGGAGCACCTCGACTCCCTCGCGGAGCGGCTCGGCGAGCACGTCGACCACCTCGACGGGGTGCTCCACTCGATCGGCTTCGCGCCGCAGGGGGCGTTCAACTTCCTCGAGGGCACCTTCGAGGACGTGTCGACCGCCATCCACGCCTCGGCCTACTCGCTCAAGTCCCTCGGCGTGGCCACGCTGCCGCTCATGAAGGACGGCGGCAGCATCGTCGGCCTCACGTTCGACGCGAAGTTCGCCTGGCCGGTCTACGACTGGATGGGCGTGGCCAAGGCCGCCTTCGAGTCGACCAACCGCTACCTCGCCCGTGACCTCGGCCCCAAGGGTGTGCGCTGCAACCTCGTGGCCGCCGGACCGATCCGCACGACGGCCGCCAAGTCCATCCCGGGCTTCGCGACGTTCGAGGAGACCTGGAACACCCGGGCTCCCCTCGGGTGGGACGTCAACGACGCGGTCCCCGCCGCCCAGGCCTGCGCGGCACTGCTCTCGGACTGGTTCCCGGCGACGACGGGCGAGATCGTCCACGTCGACGGCGGCGTCCACGCGATGGGTCAGTGACGCTGGTTCTGCCGGGTCGGTGAGCCGCTACTAGGCTCGCCGCATGACGTCCGCTCCTGCCGTCTCTGCAACAGAGGTCCGGGTCCTCGAGGGCCCGAACCTCTACTTTGCCAAGCCGGCCATCAAGGTCAGCCTCGAGCTGCCCGGCTACCTCGCCGCCGACGAGGCCGACCTCAAGAAGCTCGCCCGATCGGTGGGGCTGAAGAGCTCCCGGCCCGGCGCTCCGGGCACGGAGCAGCGGCAGCGGTTCGTCATGCGGCTCGTCGAGCGCGCCACCCGTCGCCTCGCCGCCGCCAGCGGCACGACACGGCTCGGGGTGCGGGCCCGTCCCGGCAGCGACCCCGCCCAGGTCGTGGTGGCCTTCGTATGGCGCCGCCGCGGCCGCGCGCGTGCGCTCGGTGAGGGCGTGGCCCCGCTCCTGCAGTCCTGGCTCGACGGCGGCGACAGGGTCGAGGCCCTGGGGGCGCAGGTGGCGGCTGCGGAGCCGGGGGAGCGACCCTCGATCATCACGCCCACCATCCCGGTCGCGTCGATCACCGGCACCAACGGCAAGACGACGACGACCCGGCTGCTCGGCCACATCGGCATGACCGCCGGCCTGCGCACGGCCTGGTCCTCCACCGACGGCATCGTCGTGCAGGGTGAGGTCATCGAGGGCGGCGACTACTCGGGGCCGGCCGGGGCCCGCGGCGTCCTGACGACGCCCGGCGTGCAGCTCGGCATCCTCGAGACCGCCCGCGGCGGCATGCTCCTCAAGGGGATGGGCGTCTCGGCCAACGACGTCTCGGTCGTCACCAACGTCTCGGCCGACCACCTCGGTCTGCAGGGCATCGACACCGTCGACCAGCTCGCCGAGGTCAAGGCCATCGTCACCAAGGCCACCAAGCCCCGTGGGTGGGCTGTGCTGAACGGTGAGGACCCGCGGGTGTGGGCCATGCGTTCGGGGACCAAGGCGCGTCCCTGGGTCTTCTCGCTGCGTTCTGACGCGCCCGCTGTGCGCGAAGCCCTGGACGCCGGCGGCCGCGCGATCACCGTCCTCGACGGCGACATCGCCGTCCTGGAGAACGGTCAGGACCCCGACCGCCTCGTCAGCATCCTCGACGTCCCCGCCACGCTGTCCGGCCTGTCGGTCCACAACATCGCCAACGCGTTGGCAGGTGCTGCCGCCGCGCTGGGCCTCGGGCTGCCGCGTGCGGCGGTGGTCGAGGGCCTGAAGACCTTCGCACCCGACGACCGGCTCAACCCCGGCCGGATGAACACCTACACGCTGCGCCGCGAGGACGGCAGCGCCATCACCGTGATCGTCGACCTGGCTCACAACGAGGCAGGCCTCGAGGCGCTCATGGACGTCGCACACGGCCTCAAGGTCCCCGGCGCCCAGGTGCACCTGGGTCTCGGGCTGGCCGGTGACCGCACCGACGACCTGCTCGAGTCGATCGGCGAGGTCGCGGGGCTGCGGGCGGACCGCATCGTCGCGGCCCACAAGGAGCACTACCTGCGGGGCCGCACGATGGCCGAGCTCGAGGGCCACCTGCGGACCGGGCTGGCCCGGGCCGGGGTCGCCGACATCGAGTCCTACGAGACCGAGCTGGGTGGTCTCCAGGCACTCGTCCCCGGGGCCTCCGACGGTGATGTCGTGGCCCTCATGTGCCACGCCGAACGGACCCAGGTGGCAGCCTGGCTGGCCGACCAGGGCGCCACGGCCGACGGCCCGGAGGACATCCGCCGCAAGGTCGTCGCCGCCCGCGGCGAGCACGAGCTCGAGTCGCAGATCGCGGCGCTCTGGGAGCTCGACGACGACGAGGAGAGGATCGACGCGGCCACCGCGCTGCGGACCTCGCGTCCGGGGGACCCCCGCCTCGTCTACGAGCTGGCGGCCAGCCTGGACGCCGCCGGTCGCGAGAAGGACGCCATCGACCTCTACCGCGATGCCCTCGCCAGTGGGCTGCGCGAGCCGCATCGGCACCGTGCGCGGATCCAGCTCGCCTCGAGCCTGCGCGTCACCGGCCAGCCGGACCTGGCCCACTCGTTGCTCACCGAGCTCTCGCACGAGCGCCCCGGCAGCGTCGCCATCGAGGCCTTCCGTGCCCTCGCCGCCTACGACAGCGGACGCGCGGCCGAGGCCGTGGCCGACCTCGTCGACACCCTGCTGCACCACGCGGGCGACGAGGACAGCCTGAGCTACCAGCGGGCCCTGCACGCGTACGCCGCGCAGCTGCGCGACGCCTGACCGCGCGAAGGCGCCGTACCGGCACCTGACCCCTCGCCAACGGCGGCTGACCCCGCCCGACGGCGCTCCAGCTCGCCCGACGGGGATGCCGCGAAGGTGCGGTGGGGGCCGGCGGCACTACGTCACTGAACGCGC
>NZ_BAAARN010000002.1 GCF_039532215.1 Pedococcus aerophilus
CTGACCGTGACCGGCACCGTGAACGAGTACCCCACCGCAGCCGACACCGACGTCGTGGACCACCCCGCCACCGTCGTCACCGACGCCGCGGCTGAGGGCAATGACGCAGCATTCGTCACCCCGGCGAAGACCAGCAGACAACTAATCAAAGCGCACAGCCGACGACGCATACGGTCCCCCAAGAAGCAGCAACTTTTGGTGATCATGGCGCCCGCGATGCCCTTCGCACAGCCGATCACGGCAAAATGGCTGATCGCAGGGGCAGCATTCATACTCTGTGGCAGAACGGTCTAGTACATCTGCTCGACAGCCGCTATGCCAACTGTCGGTTGTGTGACGACCGATGGAAGGAAGCGGCTTTTGAGGCTGTTGAAGCTTCGACGGCGCCCGGAAGTCCACGGGACCGCCTGAACGGTCTGCGATGAGGGCGCGACCGCTATGCGAGCCGAGCAGGGACTGACTTGCACATCAGCACGCCAAGGTCGTGGTCGCGGCGTCACCAGACAGACCCCGATGCCGCGCGCTGACCTTGGATCGCTCACATACCCACCCGCAGGCTGAACCTCATGCGGGCGTAGCCAACCACTGCAGACTCATGGCCAGGAGCAGCGAAGAAAGCAAGGACATGTGGCGACAAGGAGGCCAGCAACTTCAGGCACGCGGCGGAAAGACACGCCCTCGATCGTCAGCATGGACGCCACGCCACGTCAGAAACCCCTACGGTCGACCGTATGTGGGAGGGACTCGGGTCGGCGGTCATCGGCGCTGTGGCGGTCGTGGTTGGCGTTTGGTTCGCGCAATGGCTGAGCGAAAGGTCCAAGCAGGCGGCAGCGAAACTGGATGCGGAGGTGGTGCTAGGCATCGCCATCGGCGATCAGCGGGATGCAGCCGTCAAGGGTCGGGGCGCACGCAGAGGCGACTACCACCTCTGGCCACTTCGCAACGAGCTCTTCCGGCTCCGGCCAGTCCTGGGGGCTGACTCCTCGAGTTACAAACTGGCCGCCGAATTCTACAGGGCGGTGGAGTCCCTTCGAGACTGGATCAAGCACCGGTCGCCCGCTGCAGCCGCCGCGGATGATGACAGCCTCGATGTCGCCTTCGCGCGCTACGCAAAAGCACTCGATCAGTATGCGGAGTCAGTGCGAACCTATCTCGGGACACCTGCACAGCTTCGCGGTACTCCTCCCGAAGCGCACATGCCTGAGCTGCCGTAGGCCCTAGGCCGCACCCGCCCGCGGGATGATCGTGGCGGTGCGACGCAACTCAGACGCTCGAGACCTCACGCTCGGGGTCGACGGCCAAGTGCGGTGGGATCGTGTCTGGACGCGGCAGCCTGGTTGGCGCATAGTCGCATCGGATGAGACTCACGCCCAGGAGGATGCATGGCCACGCTGGATGAGTTGCTGGACACGACACTGCCCCTGAATCGGAAAGAGCGGTATTACACCGGGACGGTGTTGCCCGCCCTGTTGTGTGCCGACTCGATGCGCCACTTGGACCGGCTCGCGCGCCCGGATTTGCTCAACCTCGGCGAACTCGACGTGCGCGACGATCCGGAGGATTGCACGGTCCTATTTTTCACCGAGTACAGCCTTATTGAGTCCGCCATCGGAAAGGCAGCGGGCCTGTACCCGGGAATGGCGGCTCTAGCCAAGGACACCCCGGACATCGTCATCCTCATCACCGAGCCGTCCCCAGTCCTGATTGCCCTCGAAGCGAAGATGTTCGATCGCCCCAGCAAGCCAGACCTGCTGAAGCAGTTGTTGGCGCAGAAGGTGCAGTTGGACCAAATTTGCGGCCACCTTGCTGGCCACTTGGGTGTCGACAAGGTGACTCTGGCGCACTGGGCATTGCTTCCCGAGGCGCTCGCAGCGGCGATGCCCGAGCTCGGGACACCAATCATCACCTGGGAGCGACTCCTAGCCGCCTACGCCGACGTCGATCAGCGCTACTTCCTAAGCGTCTTGGCCACGGCACTGAGGCGATACCCCGATTTGGTCAGCAAGTGGGCTGGCTACCAGGACGGCGACCTTGCTGGGGCGAAGCTTGTTGAACGGCACCTGGCCGGAGACCCCACATGGCCATACATGGGTGCGCAGGGTGGACTGAATGGCAGCCGGGTTACCGACCGCATCGTGAATGGAACGTGGGCCACGACTCACTACCAGTGCCGTCACGAGGCGCTCCCTGGCAACCCGAACTGGTTCTCTGTCGCGGAATTTGTCCAGAGACTCAAGGCAGCCGGCGTCCCGGTGGCCGCGCTGGCCCCGACGCCCGACGACGCCAAGATTGGCTGAGAGTTGAGCGTCGGGGCCAGTGCCAGTCGCGGCGGAAAGACGCATAATTCAGTCCGCCCCACTCACCGCTTGCGCCAGAGTTTCACCGCCATTACGCCCGCTACCACAGCACCGACCAAGAGTGCTCCCTGTGCGAGCAGCAGCCCCGCGCGTAGCGGAATAAACTGCCCGGCGCCGTCCCACTCTTCGAAAACCTGAACTGCCAGAGGCAGGAGGATTGCGGCGACGGCTGCCTCGAAGATCGTCAGGACGGCCGTAGCGACCGCATAGCTGGTGCGCTTCCTGCGGAGAGTCGCTGCCTCGTAGTTGTCGGAGACTCTTGGATCGCCAAGCAAGTCGTTGATCATAGGCCAAATAGCCGCCAGGTAGGCCGCTGCAACAGCAAGTAGGAGGCTAACCACAGAGAATGTGTCTGTAATTTGTTTGTCAAGTGCCACTGCGATCGCTCTCTCACTGCTTCTTTATGGGCTCGGTCCAAGGGCGGGCTGGCATGTCAAAATTCGAACGCAGGAAGTCGTAGGTTTCCTCGGGGAATGCCCAGACCGATCCCTTCACGCTGGTCGGGTCGGATTGGGTGCTTGCTCGACAAGTCGACAAGATTGCATCCTTTATGAAGCCCGCCGGGAGGCTGATCTCCCACTTCTTCCCGCTTGCCGATCGCGCTTTGTCCAGCGCCCCCTTCACCTCTTCCGCGATCCTTTCGTTTAGCTCGACCGAGTACCTAGCGAAGGCGGTTGCGATCAGCCGTCTGGCGGTCGGTAAGGGAACCTTGAATAGGGCCGCCACGACCTGCTCGCTGTTGCCGGGCGGTAGGCCTGCCTCGATCAGCCGGAAGACACGGTACATACGCAGGTCTGTAATCGATGAAAAAAGTGCCTCGCCTGTGGCGTATGCCAGGGCTTCACGGGCCCCCGCCAGGAGCACGTACCCCAAGACGTCGTCTAGGTCTGCCGCCGGCCCAAGAACGGACTTTAGGCGCGCTCGCTGGTCGTCGGATACGTCGACTGTCAGATTCACCATGGACTCAGTCTTACCGATTCAGGCCCTAACTCGGCGCAGCATGGCTACTTCGCACCCACCGAACGCTGAGGCAAGGGGGCGCCTCTGTGGCCCTGAACCCCATGTTGCAGGGATGCAGGGGTCTTCGGCCCCTGGAACTACGACGCGCGGAGTGCCGCTCAGCAGAGACACCAGCCTCGGGTTCAATGAGTTTGACCGTCAAGCACCTTCCGATAGAGACCTGATGTGCGCCGGGCCCAAGGTAGGAGAATGCACGGCGTCAAGGGACGAACAACTGCCTGCGAAGGAGCTAGCGCTTCGGGCAGACTGGGCTGGTGGACGGCGATGAGTACGACCGAGCACTGAGGTATCTCTTTGCATCTCTGGAGGGAATTGGCGCGAATGAGGTGCTGCAGACCGTGGTGGCAGCCGGTTCGGACTCGACGTCAACGGGCGGGCAGTTGGTGGCATCCCTCCGTGCTTTGCGGAACACCGTCGCCGCATCCGACCGAACTCGCGTTCGCCGAGTGTTGAATGATTTAAACGAGTTCGCTTCCACGGAGACGGGGGAGCCCATCTCCACGGTATATCTCGAGTTGACCGAAGCTGAGGCTCGGGCGGCCGGCACCGAGCGGCTCGACCTAGCTGAGGATACCGGCGACCTGCGAGAGCTAGTCGTCCTACTGGATGATCTGATCAGCGAACTACTTGACGATGGGGCTCTTGATAGTGCCTCTGAGTGAAGCCCAGTTTCGCGCTCGCATAGATGCCATTCTCGCCGGCTATCAGTCCGGCGGCACGAGGTCGAGCGTCATCGCCCCGGGAGCAAAGCAAGGCAAGCTGTACGAACTTTGGGTAGCTGCAGAAGTGCTGCGACGATTGGCAATTCACGAAGGCTATACGGCGACCTTGCGCGGCGGCACCTCGCTGGTCCTTCGCAGTCAAGGCGGGCCAATAAGCCTTGCCTACGCACACTTCGAGCTCGCTCACCCGCGACGACCCCCGCTCGCGATGTGGACAGACATAGAATTCGTTGGGATGAGTTACGGCTTGACGGGCCCAACGTCAAGACTCGCCGGAGCCTTCTACCATGAGCTTGACCTAGTGGTTGTCGATGCTGGCGTTACAGGTCGTCCACGCCATGACCAAATCGTTATCGGCGTTGAGTGTAAGAACACGAACACGTACGAGAAGCGGATGGCACGCGAAGCGTTCGGTGTTCGCCGGGAACTGAGTCTTCTCCAGCCGGGGCGCACCCGGTTCCGGTCTTGGCCGATCGCAGACGTGCCCGCCGTTCCTCCGTCGTGTCTCATGGTCTACGCGAGCGACGGACGGGTCTCCCGGTATGTCGACCCCGGCGTCGCTTACGGGGTCCAGTTCGAGCACTTGTCGGCTCCATAAGCAGAGCCCTCGCGGCGGATAGACGCATCTTCCGACCCCCCGCACGGATCGGTGCATTCGGCGGGGGAATGGTGCGATTACCTCGCGGCGACCTGCATTATGGAGCGACCCCGAGACGAACGGCATGGAACATATGTCATCAACCTCATCGAAGGACCCGATCCCCAGCGACGGTGAGCGGAACGCGCTGGTCGGCTACAGCGCGCAATTCGTCCTGGCCGCAAAGGTCGTTCACCGATACATACCGACGCTGCAGTGGATTCGTGTCGCAGACCCCAGCGCAGGCGTTGCGGACGACTTCCAGTTCGTGGCGGCAGGGCACCGGCACGCGCTGCAGGTCAAGTGGTCCCAGTACCCGAACACGTTCAACTTCAGTGACCTCCTCGGCAGCGTCGATGGGAAACCGTCCTTATTTGCTGCGCTAGCGGAGGCTTGGAAACGCCTCCGCAACGAGTGGGACGGACCCCTAACGGTTCACCTGTGCACCAACAACTTTCCATCTATCGCTAAACCGCGCGCCAAAAGTGCCCTGGCCACTGCTACGGATACCCCTCAGCATTTCGCGGCGTTCCTCTCGCGATCGTTCGTGCCTGTGCAAGAACACCTTCGGCTCAACCCGAAGGACGGCTGGGCGCAAATCGCCATCCTCGACCTCGTCACGTCCTGGTCGGAGGCATGGACGACGATCAAGGACGGCTGCGGGCTGACCGAGAACGAACTTGCAGACTTCCTCCGCGAATTCGACTTGGCTTTCATCCCACTGGACCACTCAGATCTGTTGCCGCCGCGTGCCATCAACGACCAGAATCATCTTGCGGCAACCCTTCAAAGAATCGTCGTGGATCCCGTTCGAATCGTCCAACTCGACCGAGCCGAGCTCATGGTGAGACTCGACTGGTCCTCGCGAACCCGCTACCAGAACCCGCACCGCTTCCCAGTCCCGGACACGTACACGGCCAACAGCGCCGCACGCATCGCCCTCGAAGACGCACTAGCCTGCCACCAGAACGGATACGTCGCGCTCATTGGGCCGCCAGGCTGCGGCAAATCCACCTTGGTAGAGAAAGTGTCGGTTGCGGGTCGCCTCATCAGGTACTACGCGTTCGTGCCCGATGCTCCAGACCCGCTGAGCGGTCGCGGCGAAGCCCGAAGCTTCCTGCACGATCTCTCCTTGGCCCTGGAGGAAGGCGGCATTTACCGCGAGGGCTTCGGTGCCGACCTCGCCGGCCAACGTGCGGTGCTATTCGACCAGCTGGCTCGGGCCGGCGAGGCATACCTCAAGGACGGCACCCGAACCACGATCGTTGTCGACGGGCTCGATCACATCTCACGCGAACAGAACCCGGCACGGTCCCTGCTGGACGAACTACCTAGCCCTGCCGCGTTGCCGTTGGGCGTATGTGTCGTTCTAGGTTCACAGACCACATCGATCCTCCCAGCGCCGGTCCGCGAAGCCTTGGACGATGACAGCGACGGCCCCCGCGTCGTGGACGTCCCGCCCCTCGCGGACGATGAGGTCGTATCGATCGCGACCATGGCCGGAGTCGAAGACTGGATGCTGCCGGGGCAGTTAGAAGACCTCGTCGAAATCAGTGAGGGCCACCCACTGGTGCTCACTTACCTGATTCAAGACCTGCGCAATCTTGAAGCCGAGCCCAACGAGGAAGCACGCCGTCTCCTCGCCGGGCACATGCTCAGTGGCGCTTACGAGTACCGCGGAAGCATCGATCAGCGATACAGGCACTACCTCGGATCGCTCGCGAAAGACGATGAGGACGTCTTTGCGATCCTCGGAACAGTGTGCCGACTTCGAATCCCAGTCGACCTCGAGTGGTTGGAGACGTGGGTCGAAGCCGCCGCGGTGACCCGGTTTGTATCCCTCACACACACGTTCTTCCGCCGCGAAGCTAACGAGTGGACATTCATTCACAACAGTTTTCGCCGATTCCTGGTCGACCAGACTGCGATGGTCGGCGGCCAGGTCCGCGACTGGAAGTCACGCCAACTTCACGAGCAACTCGCCGAGCAGTGTGCCGCAAGCATGGACTGGCCCCAGTACCGAGATGAGGAACTGGCGCAGCGCTACCTCGCAGGACAGTTCGACCAGGTCCTCAAGGTCGCCACCCCTGCGGGCCTCCGGGCGAGCCTGTTCGCCGGCCGACCCTACGGTGTCGTCCGCGACCAAGCCGTCGTCGTCCTTCGAGCGTCAGCAGAAGCCCAGGACTACCGCGCCCTGAACCGCTCACTCATGTTCCTCAACGAACTGCACCAACGCGACTACGTCGTAGAGGCGGACGCGATGGCGAAAGTCATGAGTTATGTCGACCCGGAGCGAGCCGTAGAACACGTCGTTCAGGGGAGAACTCTGCGGATCAAGGCCCCCGCAGCTCTTGAGGTCGCTGCAGGTCTGGCCGCCGATAACTTCCTTGAGTCTGCCGAGGCGATTCTGCGCGCCGTAGGTGGGCTGCAAGGTCTTGCCGCTGATTTGGGCCGCGCTCACGGTCGGGGGCACGAGTGGGCGTCGAGCGTCGCCGACTGGGCCGAAGTCGTATGGCACCGCTCGGGACTAGACCGTGTACTCCATGAGTTGGACCACCTGCTTCCGTTCCCTGAGCCTCTTGTCGAGGCAACCAGCACCGGCATAAGAGCCGAGACGAACGACGGCGGCGTTCCCTCCGCCAGCTCCGGCGACGACGGTAGTGACCACCTCACCGTCGGCCACCCTGTCTCAGATCCGGCTCAGGTGAGTGCCGGTGACGACCCGGCTAGCGACCCTGCTGGCAACGCCCCTGACTTCCCGCCTGGCAACCCGGTCACGGACCCGGCTTATGCCGTTGATGAAGGCGCTGCCGAGCATCCAGCGGAGGACCCAGCTGAGAGCCCGGTCGATAACACAGTCGACGCTGTTGATCAGGAAGGTGCCGAGCCGATCGACGGAAGCGCCGAGGCCACAGATGCCGTCGGCGGCGCCGGCAGGACCGCGCTCATGGTCGACGATGAGCGCTGGCGGGCCGAGCGCCAGGCACGCGACGCCCGGGAGGCGCGGGCGGCGGTCATCTCCGCGCGAAACGCGGTTCACGCCCGGTGTTTCGACCTCGCGGACAGCGTTCGCGACGGTGATGCATTGTCCCTCTTGGCCAAGCGGATCAACGCGGAGTCCAGTCCCGACTGGCGCGCGCGCATGCACGTCGTCGCGGCTCGCACGGCCCAGCAGGATGGCGATCCCGCCGAAGTACTACGCCAAGTCCAATTGCTCCTAGCGATCGAGGGCCCCGTCCACAGCAAGTCTTCGGCGCCGAGTCCCGTAGCTGCCCCTATGCCGGCCGCGCAAGAGCCGAACGCAGACGTTTCCAGCGGGGCGGCCGAGGGGGCCGAACCGGTTGTTGACACCCATCGGGTAGTCGACGCACATCACACCAACCCGCCAGCGAACGTTGCTGGCGCCGTCGACGCCGACATTGAAGAAGATGAAGAGGAGGTCACTCCTCCTAGGCGACGCCTTTCCCTCAACCTCCGAGTCGTCGCCGCGAACGCACTTGCGCTCTCGGGCCAGGCACACACCGACGAGTTCCGGGATCTTCTGCCACCCGAAACGATGCCAGCCTGGCCGGACTACGTCGGATCCTCGGACGGTCTGGAGTCCTACAGGACGATGCTTCTCGTGCTGCGCATGCGCGCACTGCATCACCTGATTGACATCTACGACACCATCCCCGACGGCGGACTCGAAGTCCCGGCCGCAGCTCACGACCCAGCCCGCACGAGACTCGTTGCAGCACTGACCAACGTCGCCCAACTTGAAGCACAAGCAGTCGCTGCGTCAATGGGCTTCGCTGAGAATCCCGACGTGCCAGCGTTCGCAGAACCCGTAATACGCCTCCTGGAACTGCCAGGTACAACGACACGAGACTGGACCGGCTGGTATCGGATCCCTGAGGCAGGCATTGAGCTCATCACCAGCCTGGTGCCCTTGGCCTACCGGTGCGGAGGCAAGGCACAACTCGAGCGACTGCTAGCGCAGTTCAAGAGGGCCTGGGACAACACTGACCGTGCCGCCTACTGGCCGGCACGCAGACGTGTCGCGGTGATCCGTGCCGCAGCCGCGTGTGGTGAAGCCACCGAATGGTGCCGCGCAGAACTCGACCAGGCAGAAGCGCTCGTGGTTGACGAGGGCGACCCCCACGGCCGGGCGGCCACCTGGCTCGAGGTTGCCAGAGCACGAACGGACACAGCAGATTTCGAGAACGCGATGGCAGCAGTCGGACGCGCCCACCGAGACGGATGGGGCCCAGGGCAACACGATAGAGACCAACAACTGGTGGCCTGGCTGTCCTGGCTGACCGAGACAGCCGACCTCGGAGCAATCGACCAAGCCACTTTCTTGGAGGATGCCTGCGTCTACGCGGCCCGACTCCTCGGCGCCACGGATGAGGCGGATCAACAGGCCAGCGAAGCCGCCGGAGATCTCATCACCGCCGTGTTCCGCCGCGACGCCAGACTCGCCACCAACATGGCCGAAACCTTGTGTGACCGCGGCGTCATTACAGAACCGGACACCATCACGGCCCTCCTCTGCGGTGCAGCACAACGCGCAGACGTCGACCCGGAACTAGTTGCCTCTCTGCTGACTGACTTGCTCATGCCGCTCAGCCCCGACACTCCGTATGACCTCGAAGAGGTCCTTCTCGGTCGGTGCACAGACAAAGCGGAGCTGACCGAACGGTTCGCGCACGCTCGGTCCCTCTGGTCCGTCCCCGACTCGCGGACAGCCGGGGAAGACGCCGCTCGACCTCCGGCAAGCCCCCCGACCGTCACAGAAGAGGTCCCTAACCTGCCGCTGGCCACGATCCTTGGCCAGATGCGGTCCCACAAGGATCCCAACGTTGCGGCAGACACAGCACAACGGTGGTCGCACTCGCTCAATCAATTCACAGACAGCACTCCAAGTGCTGTTGCAGTTGCCGTCCTTGAACAGGCGGAACGACTCGAACTCTCCAACCTCGACGTGGCACGAGCGGCGGGGATCGCGTCTCGGGCCGGCGCGACAGACCGTGCTCGAGAAGCGCTCGGGCGCATTCTCGCCCGAATCACTCCCTACGGTTGGCAGCGCAACTGGGATGGCGGAAGCCGTATTCAAGTGTTCGAGGCCGCAGTCCGCGGGGGTTCACGCGACCTGGTTGACCTCGCAGCTCGCGACCTGGTCGGGCTCATCGCCTCGAAAGCCATCGTGGGTGAGTTCTTGCCACGAGACCTCAAACGCTTCGCAAAAATGTTCGGGGGGACAGACTTGGTCTCACAGTGCTGGCCCGACATCCGCGACTACCTCGACGTCTTCGCGCCCGCCAGTGACGAGCTCGACGAACTGCGACCTAGCACTGCCGACAACCCCGAGTCCGAACTCATCGCTTGGACGACACAACACCTTGGCCACCCGATCAGGATCATCGACTTCGGTGTTCGCCGGGTGCTCGCCCGGAACTACGCACAGCATCAATCGGATATTGAGCTGGCTCTCGCGGAGTCCGTCTCCAGCGGCGGTTGGTTGGCCGAGGCGGCCCTGCACGTCCTCGTAAGGGCTGGCGCCGAAAGGGCCACAGCCGCAACAGACCCTGCCGCAAACCCGGCGACCCCCGCCGGGCTATCGCCCGCACTCACCACCGCCCTGCAGAACGCAGCCGTCAGCGACGACGCCATCAACCGACACCTCGCAGCTCAGGCCCTGGGCCTCAACGGGCTGCAACCCGCCCCTGCCCCCGCGGCCGACCTTTCGCCGCTATACAGAATGGAATTGCCCCCACTACCCAAACGCGAGACCCCCGAACTCGATCGGCGCGGCGTCCCATTCGTCGATTCGAGCAATCCCCAACAAGTCATCGCCCCCTACGACGAGGTACTGCGCGGAATAGCAGACGACGTGGGGATAAGCGCGCGCAACCTCTACTACCGAGCCGCATTGCTAGGACGAACCAAACCTGACCTGTGGACTGGCGGTGGACACAACGCCCACTTCGCACGGCTCTCAAGGAGAGGTACTAGGCATGCTTACCGCCCCTGGGCGTACATGATCGGCCGCAGAGGATGCTCACGCGTTATCGCAGAGCTCATCGACGCCCGAGTCCTGCCCTACGGACTACGCTCGCCATGGTTTAGCGTCCTCTTCGACGACGCCTTGAACTGGATCACTCCGCGCCCGCTCGACCGGACCACACCACTCCCGTGGCGCGCACCCGACAGCAAGGACTACGCGTCAGAGGAGTGGTGTGGCGAAGCCGAATCCGCAGCTGGCCACTACGCAGCGCACTTCGCTGACAACCACGTGATCAGTGAGGATTCTGTGTGGCGCTGGCTTACTTGGGAGACTCCCGAAGAAAAGCGTCGCGTACGAACGCAGCATCGGAAGCCCGCCACCTCGTCGCTTTTCATCGCTAAGCCCGGGCCAACTATCGAAATGACTGTCTACGACGCGACTCGTTATCCCGCCCTCCCTGATCTGACTTGGTCCCACGAAGAACTGGTCGTCCGCGGAAGGCCGTATCACTCCGACCCCGAACTTGTCGAATGGCTGGCCCTCCACCCCGCCGTCGCTGACGCTCTGGGCTGGGTCAAAAGCGAGACCGTATTCGAGTGGATCGGCAGCGACGGTGACTGGCGCGCCCAAAGCATTTTCCGCGTCCGAGGACAACTAAGCCACGAGCCACCGTCCAAGGTCACGTGCGCTGAAGTCTGGCAGGTCGTCCTCAGCGACCAAGGATGGCTGGAACTATCCGCGAGGTTCACCACCCTCGAACGTACCGTCAAAGTGAACCGCGTCCTCAAAGCGGATCAGCGAGGACGGCGGGGCCGGCTTGAGAAGAACGCCACGGCGACCATCCCTGATACCCCGTGAGGGCACATGCGTCTAAGTGGGCGAAATGGGCTACCTAGAGAATCGTCAGGCGGAAGGGCTGGCGGCTTTCAGGTCGGAGGCGTAGACGCCTGAGCGCTCCTGGCCGGACAGTTCGCCGATCGCGTCCATCGTGGCGTCGGTGACCGCCCGGAGCAGAGCCGCCTTCTGGAACTGCGACGACAACCCAGCCACGTCGATCGGCTGACCGAACCGGACCGTCACCTTCCCCGGACGGAACCCGTTCGACCCCGCCGGCTGGACCTTATCGGTCCCGATGACTGCGCACGGAAGCAGGACGGCACCGGTGTTGAGCGCCATACGAGCGACGCCGGTGCGGCCGCGGTGGAGGCGGCCGTCGGGCGAGCGGGTGCCTTCGGGGTAGACCCCGAACGCCTCCCCCGAGCGCAGGATCTCCTCGCCAAGCTCCAGGGACTTCATCGCAGCACGGGGATCGGACCGGTCGACCGGGATCGTGCCCGCGGTCGAGTGGAACCACCGAACCGCACCGCCGCGCAGACCCGTGCCCTGGAAGTACTCCGCCTTGCCCAGGAAGTGCACCTGCCGACCTGAGGCGAGCGGGATGACGATGGAGTCGATGAAGGACAGGTGGTTCGACGCGACGATCAGCGCACCGTCCCGCGGGACGTTGGAGCGCCCCTCGACCCGCAGGCCGGTGAGCAGTCGCAGCGGAGGCCCGATGAGGACGTGCCGCATGACCGCACGGCTCGCCTTGTCCTCCAGCGCCGCGAGCGCGTCGCCCCTCAGCCTCACGCCGACGTCACTCCCACTCGATGGTGCCCGGCGGCTTGCTGGTCACGTCGAGCACGACGCGGTTGATCTCGCGCACCTCGTTCGTGATCCGCGTGGAGATCTTGGCGAGCACCTCGTACGGAACCCGGGTCCAGTCCGCCGTCATGGCGTCCTCGGACGAGACGGGCCGCAGGACGACGGGGTGACCGTACGTGCGGCCGTCACCCTGCACTCCCACCGAACGCACGTCGCCGAGCAGCACCACCGGGCACTGCCAGATGTCGCGGTCGAGGCCGGCAGCCGACAGCTCGTGACGGGCGATCGCGTCCGCCGCCCGGAGGATCTCCAGACGCTCGGCCGTCACCTCACCGACGATGCGGATGCCCAGGCCCGGGCCGGGGAACGGCTGGCGCCAGACGATCGCCTCGGGCACACCGAGCTCGAGCCCGACCTGGCGGACCTCGTCCTTGAACAGCGAGCGCAGCGGCTCGACGAGCTTGAACTGCAGGTCGTCAGGGAGGCCACCCACGTTGTGGTGCGACTTGATGTTGGCCGCGCCGGTGCCGCCACCGGACTCGACGACATCGGGGTAGAGCGTCCCCTGCACGAGGAACTCTACGGGGTGGTCGGAGTCGCCGCGCGAGCCGACGACGTCGCGCGCCGCCTGCTCGAAGACGCGGATGAACTCGCGCCCGATGATCTTGCGCTTCTCCTCGGGGTCCGAGACGCCTTCCAAGGCCGACAGGAACTGCTCGCGCGCATCCACCACGACCAGGTCGACCCCGGTCGCCGCGACGAACTCCTTCTCGACCTGCTCGGCCTCACCCGAGCGCAGCAGCCCGTGGTCGACGAAGACACAGGTGAGCTGGTCGCCCACGGCCTTCTGCACGAGCGCCGCTGCGACCGAGGAGTCGACACCACCGGAGAGCGCGCACAGGACCCGCGACTCCCCCACCTTGTCCTGAATCGCCCCGACGAGCTCGTCCACGACATTCGCCGCGGTCCAGTCGCCGGAGAGCTTGGCCCCGCGGTAGAGGAAGTTCTCGAGCACCCGCTGGCCGAACGTCGAGTGCATGACCTCGGGGTGCCACTGCACGCCATACAGCTGGCGCTCGTCGTCCTCGAACGCGGCGACGGGCGCACCCGCGGTGGAGGCGGTGACCCGCATGCCCGCGGGCGCCTCGGTGACGGAGTCGCCGTGGCTCATCCACACCGACTGGTCGCCCGGCTGGCCGTTGAAGAGCGTGGACGAGGCGTCCGAGATCGAGGCCGGCGTCGAGCCGAACTCGCTGAGCCCCGTGTGGGCGACCGTGCCACCCATGGCCTGGGCCATCGCCTGGAAGCCGTAACACATGCCAAAGACCGGGACCCCGGCCTCGAGCAGCGCCGGGTCGAGCGACGGCGCACCCTCGGCGTAGACCGAGGACGGCCCGCCGGACAGCACGATCGCAGCCGGGCCCTTGGCCAGCATCTCGTCGACCGCCATGGTGTGCGGGACGACCTCGCTGTAGATGTTCGCCTCGCGCACGCGCCGGGCGATCAGCTGCGCGTACTGCGCGCCGAAGTCGACGACGAGCACGGGCTGGGACTGCAGCGGCGTGGAGTCGACCTCGACGAGGTCGCCCTCGGCGGCCTCGACGCGGTCGTCGTCCTGGGCCTGCGTGATGTCAGAGGTGTCGGCGGGGGCGCCGTCGGTCGCGGGGGCGTCGCTCACAGGGGTGTCGCTAGGGGTGTCGCTCACGGGGCAAGGCTACCGGCGAGCGCCGGCTCCACCTCCGCGGCCACCTTCCGCTCGATCCAGAACGCGACGAACGGGATGCACGCACCGAGCACGATCGCGGCCATCCGGCCCATCGACCAGCGCTGGATCGTGCCGAGGTTCCACACCGTGAACACGAAGCCCATGAAGATGAACCCGTGCACGGGGCTCCACCAGGTGAGCGCCTCGTTCTCGAACCCGTACTTCATGATCATCTCGGCGATCAGCACGAACATGGCCGCACCAGCCGCGAAGGCCATGACCTTGAACCACTTCAGCGCCCGCGAGGTCTTCGCCGGGTCCTTGATGCCGCGTGCCTCAGTCGACATGTTCGTCCTCTCGCTCATGCTGAGCATCATCGCGCACCATCCTGAACCACATGAACGCGGCGAACCCGCCGAACACCCACCACTGGAACGCGTATGCCGCGTTGCGCCACTTCAGCCCGCCGACCACCTCGGGTGGGGGCACCCGTTCCAGGCCCGTGCTGGGCTGGAGGCCGAGGCCCGCGGCGGTCCTCTCGGACTGGGCGAAGATGAACGCGTTGTAGATGTCGCCGGGCCACCGGTTGACCAGGATCGACAGGTCGATCGACCCGAGCGCCTCCTGCGGCCAGGCCGGCATCCCGGTCGGCGCCTCGGCAGGGGACTCCCCCGGGGCCAGCGAACCGTCCACCGAGACCTTGCCCGCCGGAGCCGTACCTGCAGCGGCCGGGTCGGTCACGAAACCCCGCACGACGGCCAGCCGCGCCCCGGTCTCCTCGACCACCAGCGGCGTCACCACCCAGTACCCGGTCTTACCGTCGAGGCGGCGCGGACCGACGATGAACTGGTCGGCCGGGACGTACTCCCCGATCGCGGTGACGGCGCGGTTGGACTGCGGGTTCGGGAACGCCTCGTGCGGGCGGACCACGGTGTCGATGAGGGCGGGTCGGGCCTCACGGGCCTTCTGCAGCGCCTCGGCGAGGCCCTTGTCCTGCGCGACGTGCAGCTGCCACAGGCCGAGCTGGGCGCACGCCCAGACGATGCCGACAAGGAGGGCGAACAGTCCCAACCATCGGGGCTTCAGGGCGGTTCGCAGCACCTCGTCAGGTTACGGGACGCCTCGAGTCGTCGAAGACGAGGATGCTCCCGCCGTAGCAGGCGACCCACACGGCCTTGCGCGTCGGCTCGTAGGTGATGCCGATCGGGTGGTAGTCGGTCGCGACCTGCCCGATGACCTCGAGGTCGCTGGTGCGCAGCTTGCTCACCGTCGACGACTCGTAGTTGACCGAGTAGATCGCCGCCCCGTCGGTGGAGATCGTCAGCGAGCGCGGCTGGTCACCGACCCGGGTCGTGGCCAGCACCCTGCCTGTGGCGCGGTCGAGCTTGGCGACCGTGCCGGAGCCGTTGTTCGTGACGTAGAGGTACTTCGCGTCGGGGCTGAGGACGATGTGCCGGGGGCCGTCACCCGTCCCGGCGAACCGCGTCACCGCCTTGGTGCGCAGGTCGACCTTGACGATCCGGTCGGACCCCATCAGGGCGACGTAGGCCGTCCGGCTGTCGGGAGCGACGACGATGCCGCGGGGGTAGGTGCCGCCGAGCGGGATGCGGGCGACCTCCTTGTTCTTGGCGATGTCGATGACCGACAGGTCCCAGGTGCACCAGTTGGTCACGAGGACCGTCTTGTCGTCGGGCGTCACCGCGACGTACTTCGGCACCGCGCCGACCTCGACCACCCGGTCGATGGCGAAGGTCGTGGTGTCGACGCGGTAGACCGTGCTCGGCGACGTCCCGTCACCGGCGCGGCAGCTGTCCAGGCCCTCGGGGCCGTACCCCGCGCCATACATGGAGTAGTTGGACACCCACGCGTGCTTGCCGTCGGCGGTGAAGGCGGCCTCGACGGGCGCGCCCTTGGTCGTGCCCGGGTGGCCCTTGATCCCGAACTTCGCGAGGTCGACCGAATCCTTGACCGTGGCGAGCAGGGCCCCGTCGGCGCCGAACGCGGAGACGGAGTGGCGGTACATCATGTTCTGGGCGACGACCACGCCGGCCGGTGAGGCGACGACCGACTTGGGGGTCAGGTCGCCGGTGAGGCGCATCGTGCGGACCATGGCGGTCTCGGCAGCGGTGCGCCCGACCTCCCCCTGGGGCGAGGCGGGACTCGGCTTCGGGGCGGCTGCCTGCGGCGTGCCCTTGGGCGTGACGGCCGTGGCCGGCGCGCGCTTGGTCACCTGCGCCACCGAGGTGGCCGCGGGTGTCGCCTCGGCGTCACCGGTGAGCAGGGCCGCGGCCAGGCTGACGCCGAACGAGGTCAGCGCGAGGAAGCCGACAGCGGCTGTGGCCGCCACGACGCGCCGCCGGATGTACTTCTTCTCCAGACGGGCTCTACGCGTGGGCACCTGGGGTGACACGCGCCCATGGTAAGCAGCCTCCACCGACAGCCCCCGCAGGCGCACCGGTGGTCCCCGACCCCGTTCGCGGTCGGAGGAGGAGGTCAGAGGAGACGGAGCGACGCCGGCCAGCCAAACCGGCCCGACCGAAAACCAGTGTCGGGCCGTCGGTGCAGCCGCCTACGGTGGGGACCCTGATGCGCGAGATCCCCTTCCCCGATCCCGGCCGTCCCGACACCCGCAGCACGTTGCGCTTCATGGTCTGGATCGGTCGCGAGCAGTGGCGCACCCAGACGCTCGGTGCCCTCACCGGGATGGTGTGGATGGTCTCCATCGCCCTGATCCCCGCCGCCCTCGGCAAGGGCGTCGACGAGGGCATCGTCCCCGGCGATGTCGACGGCCTCGTGAAGTGGGCGCTGGCCCTGCTCGGGCTGGGCGCGATCGCCGCCTCGACCGCCGCGGCCCGGCACTTCTTCGCCGTCCACAACTGGCTCTACGCCTCCTACCGCAGCGCCCAGCTCACCGCCGAGGGCGCCGAGAAGGCCGGCCCGGTGCTCACCCGCGTCATGCCGTCGGGCGAGGTCGTGACCGTGTTCGCCAACGACGTGATGCGCCTCGGTGGCCTGTATGACGCGTTGGGCCGGTTCGCAGGCGCCGTCGCCAGCTACGTCGTGGTCGGGGCGATCCTGCTCGCCGCGTCCCCTCCGCTCGGCCTGCTCGTGCTGGCCGGTGGACCGGTCATGCTCGCGAGCCTGGCCCTCATCGTCCGCCCGCTCCAGCGCCGCCAGGCCCTCCAGCGCGAGGAGGCGGGCCGGCTCACGACCCTCGGCGCCGACACCGTCGCCGGGCTGCGCGTGCTGCGCGGCATCGGTGGCGAGCAGACCTTCCTGCGCCGCTACGAGGACCAGTCGCAGCGGGTCCGCCACCGCGGGGTGCACGTCGCCGGCATCCAGGCCGCGCTCGACTCGGCCCAGGTGCTGCTGCCCGGCGTCTTCGTCGTGCTCGTGACCTGGCTCGGTGCCCGCATGGCCATCGCGGGCGAGATCAGTGCGGGGCAGCTCGTCGCGTTCTACGGCTACACCGCGTTCCTCACCATGCCGCTGCAGACCGCCATCGAGATCGTCGACCGCGGCATCCGTGCCCACATCGCCGCGGGCAAGGTGCTGCGGGTGCTGGCCGTCACGCCCGACCACGACCCGCACCGACCGGCCCGGGACGGTGCGGCGTCTCCCGACGACCACGCCGACCTCGTCGACCCGTTGTCCGGCACCGTGGTCCGCGGCGGACGGCTCACCGCGATCGTCTCGGCCAGGCCCGAGGAGTCGGCGGCCGTCGCCGACCGGCTCGGCCGACACGGCCCCGGCCCGCACCAGACCACCTGGGGCGGGACCCGGCTCGACGACCTCGCGATCAAGGACGTCCGCCGCCGCGTCGTCGTCAGCGAGCCCGACCCGCGCCTGTTCACCGGCGTCCTGCGCGACCAGCTGCTCGGCGGCGCGGCCTCCGACGACGCCGGCGGGCGTGACGTCCTCACCGACACCTCCGACGCGAGGGTGCTGCGCGCCCTCGAGGCGGCCAGCGCCACCGACGTCCTCGACGCCCTGCCCGACGGACTCGACGGGCTCGTCGAGGAGCGCGGCCGGTCCTACTCCGGCGGCCAGCGCCAGCGGCTGGCGCTCGCCCGGGCCCTGCTGACCGACGCCCCCGTCCTCGTCCTCGTCGAGCCGACGAGCGCCGTCGACGCCCACACCGAGGCCCGGATCGCCGAACGCCTCGCCGACCACCGTCGCGGCCGCACCACCGTGGTGACGACCGTCAGCCCGCTCCTGCTCGGGCAGGCCGACGAGGTCGTGCTGCTCGAGGACGGGCTCGTCGCCGCCCGCGGCACGCACCGCGACCTGCTGGAGCACGCGGCATACCGCCACGTCGTCCTGCGCACCGAGGAGGACGACGCATGAGCGGCCAGACCCACCCCGACGAGGTCAGGACCGACCACACCCGGCGCACCCTGCCGATCGCCGACTCGCGCGCCGTCTGGGAGCACACCCGCGAGCTGATGGCCCACCACCGCGGGCTGCTGGCGCGCGTCCTCGGCCTGCACGCCCTCGCCGCCCTGGCGGCGCTCGCCGCGCCGTGGCTCGTCGGTCGGCTCGTCGACGAGGTCAGCGGGCGAGGGAGCCTCGGAGCCGTCGACAAGATCGCCGTGGGCCTCGCCGTGGCGGTCGTTGCCCAGACCGGCCTGACGTGGGCGGCGCGGCGGCTGTCGTTCATCCTCGGCGAGACGGTGTTCGCCCAGCTGCGCGAGCAGTTCGTGGCGCGGGCGGTCAACCTGCCCCTGTCGACGGTCGAGCGCGCCGGCACCGGCGACCTCGTCGCCCGGACCACCAATGACGTCGAGGCGTTGTCGCACGTGGTGCGCTTCGGCATCCCGTCGCTGTTCGTCGCGGTGATGACGGTGCTGATGACGATCGTGGCGGCGCTGTTCACCTCGCCGCTCGCGAGCCTGGCGATCCTCGCCGGCCTGCCCTTCTACTGGTTCTCCACCCGGCGCTACCTGAGGTATGCCGCCAACGGTTACCTCTGGGAGCGCGCCACCTACGCCTCCCTCAACGGCGTCGTCGCCGAGACCGTCGACGGGGCGCGGACCATCGACGCCCTGTCGCTCGCCGGCGTGCGCCGGCACCGGTTCCACCAGGCGCTGCGCGAGTGCTACCGCGCCGAGCGCTACACGCTGGGGCTGCGGCTTCGGTGGTTCCCCTCGGTTGTCTTCGGCTACTACGTGCCCACGGCCACCGCGGTCCTGTGGGGTGGCTGGCTGGCGGTCAACGGCAACATCACCGCCGGTGCCGCCACCGCCGTGACGCTCTACGTCCAACAGATGGTCGGGCCCCTCGACGAGGTGCTGAGCTGGCTCGACGAGATCCAGGTCGGGGCGACCTCGCTGGCCCGGGTCATCGGTGTCGGCGCCGTCCCGCCCGACCGCACCGCCACCGGCGAGCACCCCGACGGGCCGGACCTGTCGGTCCAGGACGTCCGCTACTCCTACCGTCCCGGCCACGACGTCCTGCACGGCGTCAGCCTCGACCTGCGCCCCGGCGAGCGCCTGGCCATCGTCGGGCCCTCCGGCGCCGGAAAGTCCACCCTCGGACGCCTCATGGCCGGGGTCGACGGACCCCGCGAGGGCCGGATCGACGTCGGCGGCGTGCCCCTGGTCGACCTCGAGCTCGGAGAGCTGCGCGGCGAGGTCGCCCTCGTGACGCAGGAGCACCACGTGTTCGTCGGGTCCCTCGTCGACAACCTGCTCCTCGCGCGCCCGGAAGCCAGCCGTGACGACCTCGCCGACGCCCTGCGCGCCGTCGACGCGTGGGGATGGGCCGAGGGGCTGCCCGACGGCCTCGACACCGTCGTCGGCAGCGGCGGCCACATCCTCAGCGAGTCGCAGTCCCAGCAGCTGGCCCTCGCCCGGCTGGTGCTGGCCGACCCGCACACCCTCGTCCTGGACGAGGCGACCTCGCTGCTCGACCCGCGCGCCGCCCGGCACCTCGAGCGTTCGCTGGCCGCTGTCGTCCAGGGCCGCACCGTCGTCGCCATCGCCCACCGGCTGCACACCGCGCACGACGCCGACCGGGTCGCCGTCGTCGAGGACGGCCTCGTCAGCGAGATCGGCACCCACGACGAGCTGGTCGCCGCCGACGGCGCGTATGCCGCGTTGTGGGCGTCCTGGCGCGACGAGGCCCCCGCGAGCGGGCGCCGGAAGACTACCGGCGGGTAGGGCGTAACCCCCGTCCGAAGCCGTCGTTGACCGGGTGGTGTGGCTGGAGATCCCACCCCCGGCTCATCTCCAGCCACACCAGTCAGAGGCGGCGGTCGCGGGATGCAGGGATCCCTCCGACCGCCGCCTCCGACGTGCGGGGGTGGTCGTCAGGAGGCGCCGTACCGCGTCACGGCGGGGTTGGCCGCCTTGACGGGTTCGAGCGCCAGGTAGCCCTCGCCCTGTGCGGGCCGCGGGTCGTGCTCGCCCTTGTTGGGCCACAACGACATCGCGCGCTCGGCCTGGGCGGTGATGCTCAGCGACGGGTTGACACCGAGGTTCGCCGAGATGGCGGAGCCGTCGACGACGTGCAGGTCGGGGTAGTGCCAGACGCGCTGGTAGCCATCGATGACGCCGCGCTCCGGGCTCGAGCCGATCGCCACTCCCCCGAGGAAGTGCGCCGTCATCGGGATGTTGGCGACCTCTCCGAGGCTGCCGCCGGCGAAGGCGCGCAGACCGGTCGCCTCCGAGAGCCGCGCGGCGAGCGCCTTCATCGATTCCTGGCCGGCCGGGATGTACGTCGGGTTGGGCTCGCCGTGGCCCTGCCGGGAGGTCAGCCCCCGGCCGCCGAACCGCCCTCGGGTGCCGGTGACGCGCAGCGAGTTGTCGCGGCTCTGCATGATCAGGCCGATGATGGTGCGCTCGCTCCACCGGTACTGCGAGAAGGAGCGCACGAAGACCACCGGGTGCTTCACCGCCTCCACGAGGAACTGGACGGGTCGGGGCAGCCGGTCGCCGGGGACCATGATCGTCGCCATCGCCCCCATGAGGTTGGAGCCGGGACCGTAGCGGCAGTTCTCGACATGGGTGTCGGCAGTGGGGTGGAACGACGAGGTGATCGCGACGCCCCTGGACAGGTTCTCGCCCCGCGGGACCTTCTCGACCATCACGCCGTTGAGGGCCTCGGAGTTGGTGCGGGTCAGGTGGCCCAGGCGCGAGGAGAGCCTCGGCAGGGCGCCGTTCTGGCGCAGCGTGTGCAACAGCTTCTGCGTCCCCCACGTCCCGCCGGCGAAGACGACCTGGTCGGCGGTGACGGTGCGACGGTCCTTGCGCAGCCACGCCCCCGTCGCCTCGTGCGACACGGCATACCCACCGCCACGGCGCGGGGCCACGCGCACCACGGTCCGCATCGGCTCGATGGTCGCGCCGAGGTTCTCGGCGAGGGCGAGGTAGTTCTTCACCAACGTGTTCTTCGCGCCGACCCGGCAGCCGACCATGCAGTTGCCGCACTGGGTGCAGCCCGTGCGCTCCGGTCCGGCACCGCCGAAGTACGGGTCGGGGACGCGCTTGCCCGGCATGCCGTAGAAGACACCGGTCGGGGTCTTGCGGAACGTGTCGCCGACACCGAGGTCCTCGGCGGTGCGGCGCATGACGTCCTCGACGATCCCCTCGCACGGGTTCGTGACGACACCGAGCATCGCCGTGGCCGTCGAGTAGTGCTGCTCTAGCTCGGACTGCCAGTCGGTGATGTCGGCCCACTGCGGGTCCTTGAAGAACGGCTCGGGCGGCACGTAGAGGGTGTTGGCGTAGTTGAGCGAGCCGCCACCGACCCCCGCCCCGGCCAGCACCATGACATCGGGGAGGCGGTGGATCCGCTGCACCCCAAAGCATTTCAGCTTCGGCGCCCACAGGTAGCTGCGCACGTCCCACGACGTCCTGGCGAAGTCCTCGTCGCGGAACCGGCGGCCCGACTCGATGACGTGGACCCGGTAGCCCTTCTCCACGAGGCGCAGCGCGGTCACCGACCCGCCGAATCCCGACCCGACCACCAGGACGTCGACGTGGCTTCCCGCGGGCAGCGCGCCGTCGTCGCCGGAGGGCAGGCTGGAGGAGCTCTCGGCCGGGGCGCTCATCGGCGACCGACCGCCTTGAGGGTCCGCAGCGCGGCGGTCATGACACGCGCGTAGCCCTCCTCCGACAGCCCCAGCGAGGGAGCGATCGGAAGGAGGTACTGCGCGGTGACGTTCTGCGACTCCGTGTACTTGAGGATGCCCTCGGCCCCGTGGCGACGCCCCACCCCGGACTGCTTCATGCCACCCATCGGAGCGGCCACACTCCCCCACGCGGCGGCATACCCCTCGTTGACGTTGACCGTGCCGACGGCGATCGCCGTGCCGATCCGCCGTCCACGCGCCACGTCGCGGGTCCAGACCGAGGCGTTGAGGCCGTAGTCGGTGTCGTTCGCGAGTCGGATCGCCTCGTCGTCGCTGTGCACGCGGTAGATCGACACGACCGGCCCGAAGGTCTCGTCGTCGCGGACGTCCATCGCGGCCGTGACCCCGGTCAGGACGGTCGGCTCGTGGAAGAACGGCCCGAGGTCGGGTCGGGCACGTCCGCCGGTGAGGACCCGGGCGCCCTTGGCCCGGGCGTCGTCGACGTGCGCGGTCACCCGGTCCAGCTGGGCCTGCGAGACGAGCGACCCCATGTCGGTGCCGAACTCCAGCGCCGGCCCGAGCGTCATCGCCCCGACCGCCTCGACGAACCGCGTCGTGAACTCGTCGGCGATGCTGTCGTGGACGATCAGCCGCTCCACGGAGATGCAGAGCTGACCGGCCGACGAGAAGCAGGCGCGGACCGCACCAGCGACGGCCTTGTCGAGGTCCGCGTCGTCGGCGACGTACATCGCGTTCTTCCCGCCGAGCTCCAGGCTGTACCCCGCCAGCCGGCCGGCCACCGACACCGCGACGCTGCGACCGGTCGCCGTCGAGCCCGTGAAGCAGACGTAGTCGGCGAGGTCGACGACGGCCTGCCCGACGTTCGCCCCGTCACCGAGGACGACCTGGAGCACCGACTCCGGCAGCCCGGCTTCGGTGAGCAGCTGGACCACCCGCAGGGCGGTGAGCGAGGCCTGCAGGTCGGGGCGCAGGACGACGGCGTTGCCGGCCATGATCGCCGGGATCGCGTCAGTGATCGCCAGCGACAGCGGGTAGTTCCACGGGCTGACGATGCCCACCACCCCCCGCGGGTGGTGGTGCTCGGTCGTCTGGGTCAGGACGGGGAACAGCCCGGCGCGACGCCACGGTCGCAGGTATGCCGCCGCGGAGCGGCCGTAGTGCCGCGCCACCAGGGCGACGTCGGCGACCTCCTCGAAGGCCTGGCCCCGCGTCTTGCCGGACTCGAGCTGGACCACGTCGAGCAGCTCGACCTGTCGGTCGAGCACGAGGTCGTGGAACCGCAGCATGATCCGCTCGCGGACCTCCATCGGCGTCCGCGACCACGCGCGCTGGGCTGCGCGCGCGGCGTCCACGGCGACGGCGACGTCCTCGCGGGTCGACAGCGGCAGCGAGGCGAGGGGCGCCCCGGTCATCGGGGTGTGGCTCACGTGGTGCTCCGCGCGGGGCGCGGCGACCACCCTCCGGGCCAGCCGTCGGACGAGGGCCGGGTCCACGGCATACGTCGCGGTGGGGTCGGTCTCGGGGTCGGCGATGAGGTCCGGAGCCATAGGGGCAGCGTAGGTGCGGCCCACGGTTATTACCAGTAGTAAGTTAGCGCCGTCTCACGTGGCCTGGTAGGGCGCGACGACGACCTCGACGCGCTGGAACTCCTTGAGGTCGGAGTAGCCCGTGGTGGCCATCGCCCGGCGCAGCGCACCGATGAGGTTGGTCTGGCCGGAGGCCGTGCGACCCGGCCCGAAGAGGATCTGCTCGAGCGGCGCGATGGCACCGACCTCGACGCGCGAACCACGCGGCAGCTCCTGGTGGTGCGCCTCGGGGCCCCAGTGCAGGCCGCGCCCGGGGGCGTCGGTCGCGCGGGCGAGGGCGGCACCGAGCATGACGGCGTCGGCGCCGCAGGCCACGGCCTTGACGATGTCGCCACTGTCGCCCATGCCGCCGTCGGCGATGACGTGGACGTAGCGACCACCGGACTCGTCGAGGTAGTCGCGGCGGGCCGCGGCGACGTCGGCGATGGCGCTGGCCATCGGGGCGTGGATGCCGAGCGTGCGACGGGTGGTGTGCGCCGCTCCCCCGCCGAACCCGACGAGGACACCTGCGGCGCCGGTCCGCATGAGGTGCAGGGCAGCGGTGTACGAGGCTGCGCCGCCGACGATCACGGGGACGTCGAGCTCGTAGATGAAGCGCTTGAGGTTCAGCGGCTCGGCGCGACCCGAGACGTGCTCGGCGCTGACCGTGGTGCCGCGGATGACGAACAGGTCGACCCCGGCGTCGACGACGTGCTTCCAGAACTGCTGGGTGCGCTGCGGGCTGAGGGCACCGGCCACGGTCACGCCGGCGGCACGAACCTGCTTGAGCCGCTCGACGATGAGCTCGGGCTGGATCTCGGCGGCGTAGATCTCCTGCATCCGCGCGGTGGCGGTGGCCGGGTCGAGCGTCGCGATCTCCGCGAGCAGCGGGCTCGGGTCGTCGTACCGCGTCCACAGCCCCTCTAGGTCGAGGACGGGCAGGCCGCCGAGGTTGCCGAGCTTGATCGCGGACTCGGGGCTCATCACCGAGTCCATCGGGGCCGCGATGACCGGGATGTCGAAGTGGTAGGCGTCGATCTGCCAGCCCACCGACACCTCTTCGGGGTCGCGGGTGCGGCGGGACGGGACGACGGCGATGTCGTCGAAGGAGTAGGCCCGACGGCCGCGCTTGCCTCGGCCGATCTCGATCTCAGTCACCGCGCAAGGCTATCGGCCACGGACCCGAGTGCGAAAAGGCGATGTCCCGCCGCCGGGTGAGGGGGGTGCCGGCGGCGGGACATCTTGGATCGTCGTGCCCGCACGACGGCGGGACGCGACGAGTCAGCGGGCTGACAGCCCTGCTGCGACCACGGGGGACAGGTCGTACCGGCAGCCTAGGAGCGCGACGGCAGTTGACGGCTCAACCGGATTGCGTAGCGGCGACTGGACACCGGACTGGACACCGTTCTGGACACCGAAGCCCGTCCGCCGGTGAACACCCAGCCGCGTCCGCGGGTGGCACCCAGCCGCGTCCGCAGGTGCGGACGCGGCGAGAGTCAGCGGCTGCCGTAGTTGGGGGCCTCGACGGTCATCTGGATGTCGTGCGGGTGGCTCTCCTTGAGCCCCGCCGAAGTGATCCGGACGAACTTGCCGCGCGCCTGGAGCTCGGGGACGGTGTTGGCGCCGACGTAGAACATCGACTGCGCCAGGCCCCCGACGAGCTGGTGGACGACGTTGCCGAGCGGTCCGCGGTAGGCGACCTGGCCCTCGATGCCCTCGGGGACGATCTTGTCGTCGCTGGCGACGTCGGCCTGGAAGTAGCGGTCCTTGGAGTAGGACTTCTTGCCGCGCGAGGCCATGGCACCGAGCGAGCCCATGCCGCGGTAGGACTTGAACTGCTTGCCGTTGACGAAGATCAGGTCGCCGGGCGACTCCTCGCAGCCGGCGAGCAGCGAGCCGAGCATCACGGTGTCGGCGCCGGCCACGAGGGCCTTGGCGATGTCGCCGGAGAACTGCAGGCCACCGTCACCGATGACCGGCACCCCGGCCCGGCGGCAGGCCAGCGACGCGTCGTGGATGGCGGTCACCTGAGGCACGCCGACGCCGGCGACGACGCGGGTGGTGCAGATCGAGCCCGGCCCGACACCGACCTTGACGCCGTCGGCACCGGCGTCGACCAGGGCCTGGGCCCCGGCGCGGGTGGCGACGTTTCCTCCGATGACCTGGACGTGGCGGGTGGCCGGGTCGGCCTTGAGGCGGCGGATCATGTCGAGCAGGAGGCGGGCGTGGCCGTTCGCGGTGTCGGCGACGAGGACGTCGACCCCGGCCTCGACCAGGGTCGTGGCGCGCTCCCAGGCGTCACCGAAGAAGCCGATGGCGGCACCGACGAGCAGGCGACCGTGGTCGTCCTTGCTCGCGTGCGGGAATTGCTCGGACTTCACGAAGTCCTTGACGGTGATGAGCCCGGCAAGGCGACCACGGTCGTCGACGAGCGGCAGGCGCTCGCGCTTGTGCTGGCGCAGGAGCGCGGTGGCGTCCTCGCGCGAGATCCCGACCGCGCCCGATACGAGGGGCATCGGGGTCATCACGTCACGGACGAGGGTCGTCGCCCACTCGGCGACGGGGGTGAACCGCAGGTCGCGGTTGGTGATCATGCCGATCAGGATGTTGTCCGGCTGGACGACCGGCAGCCCGGAGACGCGGTACTCGCCGCAGATGCGGTCGAGCTCCTCGAGCGTCGCGTCCGGGCCGATGGTGATGGGGTTGCTGATCATCCCCGTCTGGGTCCGCTTCACGAGGTCGACCTGGTAGGCCTGGTCCTCGATCGACAGGTTGCGGTGCAGGACGCCGAGGCCTCCCTGGCGGGCCATGGCGATCGCCATGCGCGACTCGGTGACCGTGTCCATCGCCGCCGAGACGAGCGGGATGCGCAGCGAGATCTCGCGGGTGAGGCGCGCGGTCGTGTCGACGTCGGACGGGATGACATCGGTCTCGCCGGGCAGCAGCAGCACGTCGTCGTAGGTCAACCCGAGCTTCGCGAAGGGGTCGTGGTCCTCGACGTCGGGGGCCTGCTGGGCGAGTTCGGGGAGGCGGTCGTCAAACCCAAGGCTCATTGCCCAATCGTAAGGCAGCCCCGCGGATGCCCCGGACGACCCCGAAGGGCGTCCACGCTGCGGACAACGACCGCATCGCGGGACCGGCGCCCAGATCGTGGCCAGCCCTTGAACAAGTCCATACGTTCTGCACAGGTTTGCGCAGGTCAGCCGCGAGTAGCGTCCGAAGCGAGCGGCACGGAGCCGCCGGAGAGCTGAGGGAAGACATGGCGGAGTTGTCACGACTTCCGGGACCGGTGGCAGACCTGTGGGACTGGCAGATGGAGGGGTCCTGTCGCCAGGTGAACCCCGAGGTCTTCTTCCACCCCGAGGGCGAGCGCGGCCCGGCCCGACGCTCGCGCGACTCGGAGGCCAAGCAGGTCTGCGCGAGCTGCCCCGTCCTGAAGCTGTGCCGCGAGCACGCCCTGCGGGTGCGCGAGCCGTACGGCGTCTGGGGTGCGATGACCGAGGACGACCGCGAGCGCCACTACTCGGGTCAGGCGGTCTCGGCCGCGAGCTGAGCCCTCGTAGACTTCCGTCGTGAGCACCGAGCACGAGGTCCCCATCCGCGACGAGTCGATCCGACTGGGTCAGCTGCTCAAGCTCGCCGGTGTCGTCGACGACGGCGCGATGGCGCGCTCGGTGATCGAGCTCGGTGAGGTCTCGGTCGACGGCGCCCCTGAGGTCCGGCGCGGAGCGCAGGTCCGCCCCGGCCAGAGCGTCATCTTCGCGGGCCAGACGATCCGCGTGGTCGCCGGCGGCTGAGCCCAACCCCGGCGTCGGGGTGGCGTCAGTTCGCGTTGAGCAGCGCCCGGAGCATGCTCCGCGTCTCGGGATCGGCGCGCCAGGAGTCCCGCAGGTGCCCGTCCACCGAGAACTCCTGCCCGCAGGTGCTGCTGAGCTCAAGGACCCGACCGGTCTCGGTCCGCGCGCGGATCACCGTGCGGTACGCCGGTCCCTGCCCGCAGTCACCCTTCGCCGTACGCCGCGACCCTGCCCGTGCGAGCTCCTCGTTGAGGTGTGCGAGGTCCGGCAGCCCCAGCACGTTCCCGCGCACCTGACGGAACCTCGGTATGGCGCTCGGTCGCGCCGGCGCCAGGGGATGCAGGCACGCGGTGGCCGAGACCAGCACCGTCCCGCGGCGCAGCCCCGGACCGGTGCCCGTCGGGTCGACGGTGCGGCCGAGCGCCGTGGGACACCCGAGGAAGTCGCCGTCGCCCGGGTCGGAGCGGGCCGCCTGCTCGGCGGTGGCGACGTATACCTGCGCCAGGGCGGGCCACCCGTCGCAGGCCAGTCCCTCGTTGGCCCAGGTGGTCGTCGTGCCGTCCCGTCCGAGGAGCAGCAGGCGGAACGCCGGGCCGTGGGGGAGGTCCGGGCAGGCCGAGCCTGCGCCTCGGGGTTCGAGGACCAGGGAGTCCAGGGCGAGGGCGTCGGTGACCGGGTCGTCAGGAGCCAGCGGGCCGCTCCACACGGAGTCGTCGTCGGTGCGCGCGCACACCAGCGCCGCCACGAACGACGCGCTGAGTGGCGGCTCGACAGGTCGCGGCGGTGCGGGCGACCCGGGTGACGAGCGGCAGGACAGCGCCGACGGCACCAGCCTCGCGGTGGGCCGCGGCGCAGGGGCCGGGCCCGGCACCTGCCCGGGAGGTCCGGGGACGAGGCTGACGACGAGCGCCGTGACAGCCACCGCCCCCACGGCGAACAACCACCCCCACGCACCCCGGCGTCGCGCCGACGGCGCCACCTCCGCCGAGAGCAGGAGGTCCACCGGCGGGTCGTCCGGCGCGAGCGACTCGAGCAGGCCGCGCACCCCACGCTCATCGAGCCCGAACCGGTCGTTGAGCACCGCGAGCGCGTGGCGGAGGTGGTGGCGGACCGGGCCGACGTCGTCGTCGAGCAGGTCGGCCACCTGGCCCACCCCGAGTCCGTCGAAGAGGACGAGCACCAGGATCGTCCGCTCCACCCGAGAGAGGGCGTCGAGCGGCCCCAGAGCGTGGAGGTGCGGGTCCTTCTCGTTGTCAGTGAGCGGATCACGTTGTGGCGCAGACGATTTCCGACCACCGACGTCGGGGCCTGCACCATGGTGGTGTCGCCGCAGGTGGGCCTGGACGAGGAACCGTCGAAGGTCGGTGTCGTAGGAGCCCGCCCCGTGCTCGGCCAGGTGCGACCACTGCGGCCACGCCCGGGCGAGCGCCGTGCGGACGAGCCGGTAGGACGCCTGCTCCTCGCCCACGAGCAGCCACGCGGTGCGCAGCAGGTCGCCACCGCGGGCCACGACGTACTCGTCGAACCCCGGCCGGTCCACGACGTGCTCTGCCACGGCCACCTCGCTGTGCACTCCCCCACCACAGCGTCGCACCGAGGGCGACCGTGCGCCATACCCGCAGGCTTCCGGGCATGCAGGAGGGCCCGCCCCCACCGTGGTGGGGACGGGCCCTCGAGGTATGGCGCGGGGTCCCCCGCGCGTCACCGGCTCAGGTCAGTCCTGGACGACCTGCTGCGCCCGGTCAGTCCTGCACGACCTGCTGCGCCCGGTCAGTGACCGTGGCCGTGTCCGTGACCGCCACCGGCGGCCTCGGGCTCCTCTTCCTTCTTCTCCACGACGAGCGTGTCGGTGGTGAGGACCATCGACGCGATCGAGGCGGCGTTGCGCAGGGCGGAGCGGGTGACCTTGACCGGGTCGATGACGCCGGCCTTGATCAGGTTCACGTACTCGCCGGTCGCCGCGTTGAGGCCGTTGCCGGGCTCGAGCTCGGAGACCTTGGAGACGGCGACGTAGCCCTCGAGGCCGGCGTTCTCGGCGATCCAACGCAGCGGCTCGGCCGACGCCTTCTTGACGATGAGCGAACCGGTCGCCTCGTCGCCCTCGAGGCCGAGGTCGTCGATGGCGGAGGAGGCGTGGACGAGGGCGGAGCCGCCACCGGCGACGATGCCCTCCTCGATGGCCGCGCGGGTCGCCGAGATGGCGTCCTCGATGCGGTGCTTCTTCTCCTTGAGCTCCACCTCGGTGTGGGCACCCACCTTGATGACGCAGACGCCACCGGCGAGCTTGGCGAGGCGCTCCTGGAGCTTCTCGCGGTCCCAGTCGGAGTCGGTGCGCTCGATCTCGGCCTTGATCTGGTTGACCCGGCCGTCGACGTCGGACTTGTCGCCGCCACCGTCGATGATCGTCGTGTTGTCCTTGGTGACGACGACGCGGCGGGCCTGGCCCAGCACGTCGAGGTCGGCCTGATCGAGCTTGAGCCCGACCTCCTCGGAGATGACCTGGCCGCCGGTGAGGACGGCGATGTCTTGGAGCATGGCCTTGCGGCGGTCGCCGAAGCCGGGAGCCTTGACGGCCACGACGTTGAACGTGCCGCGGATCTTGTTGACCACCAGAGTCGACAGCGCCTCGCCGTCGATGTCCTCGGCGATGATCAGCAGGGGCTTGCCGGACTTGACGACCTTCTCCAGCACCGGGAGGACGTCGGAGATGGCCGAGATCTTGCCCTGGTTGATGAGGATGTAGGCGTCCTCGACCACGGCCTCCATGCGCTCGGCGTCGGAGACGAAGTACGGGGAGATGTAGCCCTTGTCGAACTGCATGCCCTCGGTGAACTCGAGCTCGGTCGTCGCGGTCGAGGACTCCTCGACGGTGATGACGCCGTCCTTGCCGACCTTGTCGAACGCGTCGGCGATGGTGGAGCCGATGACCTGGTCCTGCGCGGACAGCGCAGCGACCTGGGCGATCTCGTCCTTGCCCTCGATCTCGCGGGCGGTCTCGAGCAGGCGAGCCGACACGGCCTCGACGGCCTTGTCGATGCCGCGCTTCAGGCCGGACGGGGCGGCACCCGCGGCAACGTTGCGCAGGCCCTCCTTGACCATGGCCTGGGCGAGCACGGTGGCGGTGGTGGTGCCGTCACCTGCGACGTCGTTGGTCTTGGTGGCGACCTCCTTGGCGAGCTGGGCCCCGAGGTTCTCGTACGGGTCCTCGAGCTCGACCTCACGCGCGATGGTCACACCGTCGTTGGTGATCGTGGGGGCGCCCCACTTCTTGTCGATGACGACGTTGCGGCCCTTCGGGCCGAGCGTCACCTTGACTGCGTTCGCGAGCGCGTCGACTCCGCGCTCGAGCGACTTGCGAGCGGAGTCGTTGAACTCCAGCGTCTTAGCCATGAAAGTCCTTCTTTAGCAGCGAAAAACGGGGAACGAAGGCAACATGCCCTGTATGCCGACCAGTCGGCATACAGGGCATGTCACTCACGCGGTGCGGATGCTCAGCCGACGATGGCGAGGATGTCGCGCGCGGACAGGATGAGGTACTCCTGGCCGCCGTGCTTGATCTCGGTGCCGCCGTACTTGCTGTAGATGACCCGGTCGCCGACGGTGACGTCGAGCGGGACGCGGTTGCCGTTGTCGTCGATCCGGCCGGGACCGATCGCGAGGACCTCGCCCTCCTGGGGCTTCTCCTTCGCGGTGTCCGGGATGACGAGACCGGACGCAGTGGTCTGCTCGGCCTCGACGGACTTGACGACGATGCGGTCTTCGAGCGGCTTGATGGAAACCGACACGATGGTGACCTCCCCTTCGGGAATGTCGAAAGTGGACAGGTGGATGGTGCTGGTGCTGCAGGTGGTGCGAGTGCTGCCGGGCGGTCGCCGTCGCGGGGATCGACCGACTGGCTGGCTGGCACTCGACGAACCTGAGTGCCAACGCAAATCTAGGCTCGTGGTTAGCACTCGGTCAACTCGAGTGCCAGACGTTCTCCGTCCGTTCGCCGAGGGCTGATCCGGCCCGGCGGCCACAGTCGCCGGAAACCCGGTTGCGGTGGAGGCCGGCACCCGGAAGGTTCGGGCCGTGACCGACCCCCGAGACGACTCTCGCAGCGACTCCCAAAGCGACTCCCACAGCGCCTCCCGAAGTGATCCTGCGGCCCTCCTGCGCGCCTACGACGAGCAGCTCCGCGACGAGGCCGAGACGCCGTCGGCCGTCCACGTCGAGCGGCTCGGTCCGCTGCGCCTCGCGACCTTCCTGCGTGGCCGCGGCTTCATCACCTACTCGACGCTCGCGCAGGACGGTCGACCTGCGACGCCCGAGTCGGTCGAGGCGCTCGTCGACGGCGCCCTCGCGCACTACCGGTCCGACCCGTCGATCGTCTGTGTCGAGTGGAAGACCCGCGGCCACGACCACGCCCCGGGGCTCCACGAGACGCTCCTCGCCCACGGCTTCACGCCGGACGAGCCCGAGTCGGTGATGGTCGGCGAGGCCGTCCTGCTCGCGGTGGACGTCGCGGTCTCCCCCGACGTGGCCGGCGAACTCGTCGTCCGTCAGGTCACCGACGAGGACGACGTCCGCGCCATGTGCGCCATGCAGGCCGAGGTGTTCGGTGACACCCCCGAGTTCGCCGAGGAGATCCTCGCCCAGGTGCTGCACCGGCTGAGGACCCGGGACGACATGGAGATGTGGGTCGCCGAGGTCGGCGACCAGATCGTCAGCGCCGGCCGGCTCGAACCCGTCGAGGGCACCGAGTTCGCCGGCATCTGGGGCGGTGCGACAAGACCGGAGTGGCGGGGCAAAGGGATCTACCGGGCCCTGACCTCCGCCCGTGCGCGGTCCGCGATCTCCCTCGGCAAGCGGTACCTCAACAGCGACTCCACGGAGTTCTCCCGGCCGATCCTCGAGCAGTCCGGGCTCGTGAAGGTCACCACCACGACCCCCTACGAGTGGCGCAGGGACGCCTGACGCCGCAACCGCGCGCAACCTCCGCGTCCGCGCACCCGCGACCACGCGGTATACGCCAGAATGCTCGCCATGGACCTCCCCCTGCTGCGCCGGCTCACGACCGGTGAGGGGTGGGGACTCCTCCAGTCACTGCCCCCGTACGACGAGTCGGGGGCTCTCGCGCTGCAGCAGCGGCTGCGCGGCGCAGGGTTCGAGCCGGACCTCGTGGCGGCGGCCCTCAACCAGGCCCGGCTGCGCGAGAAGGCGACGGGGAAGTTCGGCCAGTTCGCTCGCGGCATGGTGTTCACCTCCGACGGGCTCGAGCAGGCCACCCGCCTGTCCGTCGCGGCGCAGCACGCGCAACGGTTCCGCGCGGCAGGCATCCACACGGTCCACGACCTCGGCTGCGGGATCGGGGCGGACGCGATGGCCGTGGCCGGCCTCGACCTGCGCGTCCGCGCCATCGACGCCGACGAGGTCACCGCAGCCATCGCCGCCGTGAACCTGCGCCACTGGCCCGACTCCACCGCCGAACAAGGGCTGGCGGAGGAGTTCACCCCGCCGGCCGGCGAGGGTGCACGAGGCGTCGGAGCGTGGCTGGACCCGGCGCGACGCACCCCGGGGGTCGCCGACATCACCGGACGCACCCGCCGCCTGTTCCGCCTCGAGGAGATCTCGCCGTCCTGGGACACGGTGCAGGAGCTGGCCAAGGCGCTGCCCGCCACCGGGGCGAAGCTCAGTCCCGGGTTCCCCCACGCCGCGGTGCCCGCGGGGGCGGAGGCGCAGTGGACGTCGGTGGACGGCGAGGTCGTCGAGTGCACGGTGTGGTTCGGCCCCCTGGTCCGGACCGCCGGGCGCACCGCCGCGGTCCTGCGCGAGGGGTCCTCCCCCGTCCTGGTGACCGAGCGCGACGGCGACAGCACGGCGCCGACCCTGACCAACCTCGCCGAGGTCGGGGCCTGGCTCTACGAACCCGACCGCGCCGTGCTCCGGGCTGGGCTCGTCCCCGCCCTCACCGCCGCGACCGGTGGCGCCGAGCTCGATGCCGGGGTCGGCTACGTCGGCTCCTCCCGGTCCGTCGACATCCCCTGGGCACGTCGGTATGCCGTCGTGGAGGCCATGCCGTTCAACGTCAAGGCGCTGCGTGGCTGGTTGCGCGACCACGGCATCGACCGGCTCACCATCAAGAAGCGCGGGGTGAGCATCGACGCCGACGTGCTGCGGCGACAGCTGCGGCTGCCCGCCAAGGGCCACACCGAGGCGATCGTCGTGCTCACGCGGGTGCGCAGCAACCAGGTCGCGCTCATCGTCAAACCCGCCTGAGCACACCGCCTCAACCCGTCCTCAGCACGTCGATCGGGCCCAACCCCCCGCAAGGGCACGCAAACGACCACCATCGGCGCGACGCGCCGCCGGGGTTGGCCACATCCGGGGGGCCTGACCTAGCCTCGACGGCAATGTCTACCGAGAACCCCGGCCCCGGCCGCCACCGCGGCGCGGGCCTGCCCCCCACGTCCTTGGTGAGCGCTCTCTGGCGACGCCCCAACCACCGCTCGGCCCTCAAGGGCCTCGGCCTGGCTGCCACCGCCCTCGGCGTGGCCACCGCCTTCGCCGCCCCACCGGCCACGCCGTCGTACCAGCTGACGGCCGAGGAGCGGCAGGCTCCGGTGCGCGCCGTGGCCTCCGAGGCCGCCGCCCCCGAGAAGGTCGACGAGTACGGCGTCATCGGGTTCACCGCGCAGGCCAAGCCCAAGCCGAAGCCCAAGCCCGCCCCGAAGCCGGCCGCCAAGCCGTCGGCCACGACCGAACGTGCCCCCGAACGGGTCTCCCGCGGCGCCAACTACTCGCGCGCCGGGCTCGGCCCGCTGGCCGGCATGTCGTCCAACGCCGTGGCCGTCGTCAACGAGGTGCACGCGGCCTTCCCGTCGCTGAGCAACATCGGCGGCTTCCGGGCCGGCGACCCCGGCGACCACGGCTCCGGCCACGCGGTCGACATCATGTGCTCCTCCGGCCCCGGCGACGCCGTCGCTGCGCACCTGCAGGACATGGCCGGCGAGCTCGGCATCAAGTACATCATCTGGAAGCAGCGGATCTGGTACCCCGGCGGTGGCTGGAAGAGCATGGAGGACCGCGGCAGCGTGACCGAGAACCACTACGACCACGTGCACGTCTCGGTCAACTGACGGAGTCGTTCCCTCCGCTCTGCACGGCTTTCCGGGCCGTTGACGGTACATCGAATTGCGTTGCGCTGCAGCGCCTTCCGGAGCTGCGAATCACCCTGACCGTTGTCAGTGGTCGCCGATAGCGTTCTCGGTATGGCGCTCGCACCAGACTCCCAGCACCCCACCTCTGGTGGCGGTTCGGGCCCCGGCGTGCTGGCCTCGGCGCAGGACGCCCTGCACGCCGTCACCGGTGCGGACCCGACCCGGTTGTGGGTGTTGACCGACCCCCAGGTCGCACAGGCCCTGGGAGTCCTGGCCGAGCTCGGCGCCGCTGTCCGGGCCCAGGTCGCGGTGGTCCTGGCCGAGGCCAAAGGCCGCGGGCTCGGGTCGGGCCAGGGGTGGGGGCCTGTGGACTGGGCCCGCGCCCAGGCCCCATCGTTGCCGACCCGCGACCTGCTGGACGCCGACGCGGTCGCGGTCGCGATGACCCATGCCGCAGCGGTCGACTGCGGTGACCACCGTCTCGATGAGGTCCTGTCCGCGGTCCGCGACGCCTGCTCTCCCGAGGCCGACCAGCGCGCTGATGCTCTTGGGGTGGGCAAGGCAGCGCAGCTGTGCCGGTTCCACACCAGCATCCGCGGGCTGGCCGACCCCGACGACCTCGCCGGAGCCACGACGGCGCTGCTCCACGGTGCCCGCGGAGCCGACGGGTTGCCCGAAACGCGACTCGCGACCGCGGTCCGGCGTGCCGGTGAGGTGATCCGCCCCGACGCCGCGGTCGAGCGCGACGCTGACCACCGGCGGGCGCACCGGTCCCTGGTCAAGGGCCGCGGCCCGGTCGGCATGAGCCGCTACACGCTGGTCCTGGACGAGGAAGGCGCCGCGATCGTCGACGCCGCCGTCGACGCCCTGGCCAGACCCCGCCGTGACCAGGACACCGGGGAGCACGACCCACGCACCCCAGCCGCGCGCCGGGCGGACGCGCTGCTGGACCTGGTCGGGCGGGCCGTGTCGGCCCCCGACGGGGTGCCGCGGCAGGCCAAGACGTCACTGGTCGTCACGGTGCCGTTGGAGGTGCTGGCAGGCCGCTGCCATGGCAGCGGCATCACGATGGGTGACGAGGGGTTGACCGCGGGAGCGGTGCGCCGCCTCGCCTGTGATGCACAGGTCATCCCAGTCGTCCTCGGCTCCCGCGGCGAGGTCCTCGACCAAGGCACGGCGGTGCGGTTGTTCGACCGGGCCCAGATCCGCCACCTATGGCTCCGCGACGGCGGATGCACCTTCCCAGGATGCTCCAAACCCCCAGCCTGGGCCGACGCCCACCACCTCGTCCACTGGGTCGACGGTGGCCCCACGGACATCGACAACGCCGCCCTCCTCTGCCGCGCCCACCACACCCTCGTCCACCAACAGCGCTACGCCGGCCGCGTCGTCGACCACCCCGACCGAGGCAGGCCGCGGGTCGAGTGGGACCTGACCATCGGGTCCTACGACACCGCCCTGGACCAGTGGCGCAGACGAAAGCGACCCCGCTCCATACCCGCTGCAGCCTGAGCGGGCGATGGCCGATGCCACCACGGGCACGCGGTGAGCAGCCGGCGTGGGGGCTGGCTCGTCAGAGGGCGGGGTCGGACTGGGCGCCGGTGTGACGAACGGCTTCAGCCCCTGCGTCACTCGCCCTGAGCACGGCCTCCGACCGGTCTGCACCGTCGGCCAGGGCCGCTGCGAGCGCTCCGCAGAAGGCATCGCCGGCGCCCGTGGTGTCGACGACGGCGTCGCCCTCGACCGGGGTGCCGTCGTGCCGGACGCCGTCCCAGCTCGAACCGGCCCCGCCGAAGGTCACGAGCAACGAGCTCGGGACCACGTCGGAGTCGGCGAGCTGCATGGCCTCGTGCTCGTTCACGACGAGCGGGTCGGCGAGGGCGGCAACGTCGTGCGGCAGGGCTGCATACGGGGCGGCGTTGATGACCACCCGGGCACCGCGTCCGTGGGCGGCGCGAGCAGCCTTGGCCACCACGGGGATCGGGACCTCGAGCTGGGCGAGCAGCACGTCCCCCGGACCGAGCTCCGGGAGCTCGCCGGAGACGTGGGCGTTGGCGCCGGCGATCACGACGATGGAGTTCTCGCCTTCGCCGTCCACGACGATCCAGGCCTGACCGGTCGGCGTGCCCTCGACGACGCGGACTGCCGCGACGTCGATCCCCCTGCCGCGCAAGCGATTGAGGTAGGCGGTGCCGGGCTCGTCGTCGCCCACCGCCCCCACGAAGACGACCTCGGCCCCGGCCTCCGCCGCGGCGAGCGCCTGGTTGCCGCCCTTCCCGCCGGCGTAGCGCTCGACGGCACCGTCGGCGAGGACCGTCTCGCCGGGGCGCGGGTGGCGTTCGACGTGGGTGACGAGGTCGATGTTGAGCGACCCGAGGACGACGACGCGACCCATCAGCTGGTCCTTCCGGAGACGGTGTCGAGCCAGAGGTCGGCGCAGCGCTGGGAGTCGACCTCGAGGCAGACGTCGATGGTGGACCTCGCCTGGCCGTGCGGGTCGTGGGAGAGGTCGCCGGTCCAGTCGCGGCGGTCGACGATCGTGCGGCCGCGCGACCAGGTGCCGGCGAGCTCCACGCGCACCGGGAGCTTCTCGCGCCGCACCGCGTCGGGGGCCAGCACGGCGCACACCGCGCCGGCGTCGCCGATCGTCGCCGAGTCCGACCCGAACCGGTCGCACTGGAACGCGATCAGCCGCCCGGCCAGCTCAGCGGATCCCCGGCCACCGGCAGCAACGAGTGCTGCCGCCTGCTCGCGCGAGATGCGCGGGTCGTAGAAGACGTCGAGGCCGTACATGGTGACCGCGATGTCGAGGTCGGCGCAGGCATCGAGGACGATCGCCGCAGCCTCCGGGTCGTGGAAGACGTTGAACTCTGCCGAGGCCGTCGCGTTGCCCACGTGCGCGGCGCCACCCATGAACACGATCTCGCGCAGGCCGCGCGCCACCTCGGGGTGGGTGCGCAGCAGCAGGGCGATGTTGGTCAGCGGCGCCAGCGGGACGAGGGTCACCCGGTCCTCACCACCGCGCTCACCGGCGTCGACGAGCACGTCGCGCAGGACCTCGACGGCGTGCCGCGGGTCGGCTCGGCGCTGGGACTTCGGCCAGTCGAGGTCGCCCATGCCGTCCTGGCCGTGGACGTGCCGGGCGTCGACGGCCTCCTCGAGCAGGGGGCGTTCGGCGCCGCGGGCCACGACCACGTCGGGGCGGCTGGCTGCGTCGAGGACCGTGAGGGTGTTCGCGACCACGTCGTCCACGGGCGCGTTGCCGCCGACACAGGTGACCGCCCGCAGCTCGAGGCCGGGGTGGAGCGCGGCCAGCAGCAGCGCGCAGGCGTCGTCGACACCGGTGTCGACGTCGAGGACGACGGGGATTGCCATGCCGGTGATCCTGCCAGAGGCCACGAGTGCTGGCGTGAGGGCAACAGTCGCGGCCGAACGCCCGGATCCGCCACGAGATGTGGCGTGAGGGCAGCAGTCGTGGTCGAACACCCGGATCCGCCACGAGATGTGGCGTGAGGGCAGCAGCCGTGGCGGTGCGAGCGGTTTCGTCGTCGCGGCGGGAGCGGGATAGGTTCGATCGGTGAGAGCCCGTCCCGCCCGTCCCCTGCGCGCCCTCGGTGTCGTCTCGCTCGCGACCCTCGTCGCCGCGGGGTGCGACGCCGGCTCGCCCTCGACCCTCGCGACCACGACAGGACCAGGCTCCGCCACCTCGAGCGCCACCTCGGGCGCGCCCACGACGTCGAGCACGTCGTCGACCGCGTCCCCCTCGAGCAGCAGCACGACCACGACGACAACCACGGCCGCGTCGTGCGGCGAACGGCTCGCGGCGAAGATGACCCCGGAGCAGAGGGCAGGGCAGCTGCTCATGGTGGGCCTGCAGCCCACCGGCAGCTCGACCCGCCTCGCCGCCCAGGTGAAGGCGCAGCACCTCGGCGGCGTGATCTACCTCGGCGGGTGGTCGGGTGGCACCGCCTCGATGGCACGCATCTCGGCCAGGCTCCAGAAGGGCGGGGGCGGTTCGCTGCTCATCGCGGCCGACCAGGAGGGCGGCCAGGTCCAGCAGCTCAAGGGCCCGGGCTTCAGCCAGATGCCCTCGGCGAGGGCGCAGTCGGACAAGGGCACCAAGGCCGAGGAGGCCAACGTCCGCGAGTGGTCGCAGGAGCTCGCCAAGGCCGGCGTCACCATCAACCTCGCTCCCGTCGCCGACACCGTCCCGACCTCGATCGGTGCCGCGAACCAGCCGATCGGCCGCTACCGCCGCGACTTCGTCCCCGGCTCGGCCAAGGGCAACGCCACGTATGTCGCGGCCTTCGTCCGCGGGTCGCTCGCCGCCGACGTCATCCCCACGGTCAAGCACTTCCCCGGGCTCGGCCGGGTCACGGGCAACACCGACCTGACCACCGTCGGGACGACCGACTCGACGACGGACGTGGGCGACCCCTACCTCCAGCCGTTCGAGGCAGGGATCGAGGCGGGTGCGCCGGTCGTCATGGTGTCCTCGGCCCGCTACCCCAAGCTCGACGCGGAGAACCGGGCGATGTTCTCCTCCAAGGTGATCGACGGCCTCCTCCGCGACGACCTCGGCTACGACGGCGTGGTCATCACCGACGACGTGGGGGCCGCCAAGGCCGTGCAGGGGGTGCCGGTGGGCGACCGGGCGACCCGGTTCATCGCGGCCGGCGGCGACATCGTGCTGACGGCCGACGCCGATCAGGCGGCCACGATGCTGAAGGCGATCGCCCGCAAACGCGCCGCCAGTGCCACCTTCGCCACGCAGGTCGACACGGCCGCCGCCCGGGTGCTCGACCTCAAGGCCGACTCCGGCCTCCTCACCTGCGACTGAGGTCCGCCGGGCGACAGATCAACCGTGGCAGGTCAGGACTGGACCAGCGTCACCGGCATCGACGAGTCCGCAGGCAGGTCGAGCTCGGACGGCGTCCGGCCCTTGAGGACCATCTGCGCACCGAGGGCGGCCACCATCGCACCGTTGTCGGTGCACAGCCCCGGCCGCGGCACCCGCAGCGTGATCCCTGCCGCGTCGCACCGCTCCTGGGCCATGGCACGCAGCCGAGAGTTCGCGGCGACGCCTCCACCGATCTGGAGGTTCTGCACCCCGTGCTCGCGACAGGCCAGGATCGCCTTGCGCGTGAGGACGTCGGTGACGGCCTCCTGGAACGACGCGGCGACGTCGGCGACGGGCACCGGCTCCCCCGCGGCCTCCTTGGCCTGGACCCACCGCGACACAGCGGTCTTGAGCCCCGAGAAGGAGAAGTCGAACCGGTAGCGCTCCATGTCGCGTCCGGTCGTCAGACCCCGGGGAAAGTCGATGGCGACCCGATCCCCTTCTCGCGCAACACGATCGATGTGCGGTCCTCCGGGGAACGGCAGACCCAGCACACGGGCGACCTTGTCGAACGCCTCGCCCGCAGCGTCGTCGATGGTCGAGCCGAGGGACTGGATGTCGTGCGTGACGTCGGGGACGAGCAGCAGCGAGGAGTGCCCGCCCGACACGAGCATGGCGAGGGTCGGTTCCGGCAGCGGTCCGTGCTCGACGATGTCGACGGCGACGTGCGAGGCCAGGTGGTTCACGCCGTACAGGGGCTTGCCGAGGGCGACGGCGAGCGACTTCGCGGCGGCCACGCCGACCATCAGGGCGCCGGCCAGGCCGGGGCCAGAGGTGACGGCGATGGCGTCGACGTCGTCGAGCCGGATGCCGGCCTCACGGGTGGCGCGCTCGATCGTCGGGACCATCGCCTCGAGGTGGGCCCGACTGGCCACCTCGGGCACGACCCCGCCGAACCTCGCGTGCTCGTCGACGCTGCTCGCGATCGCGTCGAACAGCAGGGTCTCGCCGCGCACGGCGCCGACCCCGGTCTCGTCGCACGACGTCTCGAAGCCGAGCACCAGCGGCTGGTCTGCACTCATGAGGCCCCTCCGGCCAGGGTCAGGCGCATGACATGGGCGTCCACGTCACCGGGCTGGTAGTAGCGTCGCCGAACGGTCAACAGCTCGAATCCCCTTGTGTCATACAGCTTCCGGGCGGGGGCGTTGTCCTCGCGCACCTCGAGGATGAGGTATGCCGCGTGGTCGGCCTGCGCCCGAGCGACCAGCTCGTCGAGCAGCCGTCTCCCGAGTCCCTGAGCTTGCGCGGACGGGGCCACTGCCATCGTCATCACGTCGGCCACCTCGCCACCGAGGTCGACCCCGGCGTAGCCGACGACGCGACCGTCCTGCTCCTGCACGACGTACGACCGGCGCGGACGACCGGCGAGCTCGGCCCACCACGTCTCAGGCGCCCAGGCGTCATCCGGGAACAGCTCTGCCTCGAGGGCTGCCAGCTCGGGCAGGTCGGTCCAGTGCAGGTCCCTCACTTCTTCCCCCGCTCGGCCGTCGTCAGGGCATCCGGGCGGCGCAGGTAGAGCGGCTCGACCGGCATCTCGTCGGAGGCGAGGATCCCGCGCTCGGCCAGCAGCGCGAGGGTCGCCGCCTGGACGTCGAGGACCCCGAGGGAGTGCGGGAACAGGTCGGGGAAGAGGTCGGGTCCGCGTCCGGCCGTGGGCAGTCCGCGCAGCTCCTCGGGCAGGTCGGCCGGGCGGTCGACAGCCGGCTCGGTGAGGCGACGCGTGACGAGGGACTCGGGGACGTCGGGATCGGTGAGCTCGACGGAGTACCGCGCCCAGTAGACCTCCTTGCGTCGGGCGTCGGTGGCCACGAGCAGGTCCCCACGTCCCACGAGCGGTGCAGCCTCCACGGCGAGGGCGTCGAGGCTGCATATCCCGTGGACCGGGACCCCGCGAGCGTGGCCGAAGACCAGCCCGCTGACGATGCCGACGCGCAGTCCGGTGAAGGGGCCGGGACCGTTGCCGACGACGACGTCGGTGACGTCGGACGGCCCGAGACCCGCGGTGGCGAGGCAGCGCTGGATGAGCGGCGCGACATGCTCTGCGTGGCCGCGGGCGTCCAGGACGCTCGCGGCAGCGGCGACGCCCTCGCCGCGCAGGGCGACGGTGATGGCGGAGGTCGAGGTGTCGATGGCCAGGATCAGCATCAGAGGGTCTCCACCTCGTCGGTCACGGGGGCGGTGAGGGCGGCCAGGTCCACTGAGGCCCAGCGCTGCCCGTGCGGCGTCACCGACGCGATCCGCACGTCCTCACCCTCGAGGACGACCTCGAGGCGGTCGTCGGACAGGTCCTCGGCGAGGCCGTGGCCCCACTCGACGATGGTCACCGACTCCTCGAGCGAGGCGTCGAGGTCGAGGTCGTCGAGCTCGGCGAACCCACCAAGGCGGTAGGCGTCCACGTGGACGAGGGCCGGGCCGTCGACGAGCGAGGGGTGGACCCGGGCGATGACGAACGTCGGGGAGGTGAGCGGGCCGCGTACGCCGAGCCCCTCACCGATGCCCTGCGTGAGGGTGGTCTTGCCCGCACCGAGCCCACCTGTCAGCACGACCAGGTCACCGGCGCGCAGGAACGACGCGAGTCGCACGCCCCACGCCCGGGTGGTCTCGGCCGTCGCGAGCGGCGGGCTGGTCACCTCAGGCACTCCTGCCCCCTCGGCTGCTGCCGCGGCGGGCCTTGGCGACCCGGCGACGCTTCTGCAGGTCTGTCACGGTGCGGCGCACGCGTGGCTTGCGACCGATGTCGATGTGCTCGGCGGACGCGCGCATCCCGCGCTCGACGAGCTCGAGGAACTGCTCGTTGATCACCTCGGGGTGCTCGAGCATGATGATGTGCCCGGCGTCCTCGACGACGACGTGCTCAGCGCCGGGGACGAGCCGGACGATCGCCTCGGAGTGGTCCGGCGGGGTCAGCAGGTCCTGCATCCCGTTGACCACGAGCGTCTCGATGCCGTGGAACTGCTCGAGCGCGGACTGCTTGTCGTGGACGTTGATCGAGGGCAGGAAGTCGGCCATGACCGACAGGGGCGTCCCCATGATCATGTCGCCGGTGTAGCGAATCGTGTGCTGCGCCACCGGGGAGGCGAAGCTGTAGTGGTCGACGATGAGGTCCTCGACGTCGCGTCCGACACGGCGGGCGGTGTTGACGAGCTTCTGCTGCGTGCCGATCCGGGCGAGGAAGCGCGGCCCCAGACGCCCCAAGAGACGACCGACGAACTGGCCGAAGCCCAGCGTCATCATGTTCTGGCCACCGGCGCTCGTGGCCACGAAGGCGGCCGCGATGACGCGCTGGCGCACCACCTCGGGGAACTGGTCGGCCATCGACATCACCGTCATGCCACCCATCGAGTGGCCGATGAGGACCAACGGGCCCTCGGGCGCCGCCTCCTCGATGACGCGGTGCAGGTCACGTCCGAGCTGCTCGATCGTGCACGAGTCGCTGTCGGCCACCTCGGAGCGGCCGTGGCTGCGCTGGTCCCACAGGACGACGCGATATCCGGCTCGCTGCAACGCTTTGCGCTGCAGGACCCAGCTGCGCAGGCTCAGTGTGTAGCCGTGGCTCATGACGATCGTCGGCTTGGCGGCGTCGGCTGCGTCCGCGGCGGGCTCGTCGACCTCGACGTGCAGCGGCACCCCGTCGTCGGCGATGACCGCGAGCTCGTGGTCCGGCACGTGCGCGTACGCCCCGTCGGGAGCGAGGACGGACAGCCGGGCCGTGCGCTCACGGTTGACGCGACCAGCGGCCACGCCGGCTGCTGTGGCGACACCGGCGGCGGCGAGGCCGACCCCGAGTCCGATGAGTCCGCGGTTCGGGGGCGTCACGCCTCCACCTCTCCCAGGTAGACCCTCGGCACCCTGGCGCCGACACGGGTCACGATCTCGTAGTTGATGGTGTCGACTGCCGCAGCCCAGTCCTGCGCGGTGGGCTCGCCGGCGGCCCCGACACCGAACAGGACCGCCTCGTCTCCGGCCACGGCATGGCTGTCGGGGCCGAGGTCGAGCACGAACTGGTCCATGCAGACGCGTCCGGCGACGGTGTACCTGCGCCCGCCGACCTGGACCGGCCCGACGCTGCTGGCGTGGCGGGGCACCCCGTCGGAGTAGCCCATCGGCACCAGGCCGAGCTTCGTCTGCTCGGTCGTCGTGTAGACGTGGCCGTACGAGACGCCTTGTCCCGCAGGCGATTCCTTGACGCTCGACAGGTGCGACACCAACCGCATGGCCTCACGGAGGCCGAACGACTCCGGTGAGCCGAGGTCGGGCACGGGCGACAGCCCGTAGACGGCCACACCGGGCCGGACGAGGTCGTAGTGGGCCGAGGGGTTGGTCAGCGTCGCCGCCGAGTTGGCGAGGTGACGCACCGAGGGACGTATGCCGCTGCGAGCCGCCTGCTCGACGATCCCCTCGAACCGCTCCTGCTGGGCCCGCACCGTCGGGTGCTGCGGCGCGTCGGCATACGCGAAGTGGGAGAAGATCCCCACGACCTCGAGCACGCCCTCGGACTGGAGCGCGGCTGCGCTCGTGAGAATGGCCTCGAGGTCGGCGTCCCAGGCGCCGTTGCGCCCCAGGCCCGTGTCGACCTTGAGGTGGACGCGGGCCGTCGTCCCGGTCCCCCGTGCGGCTGTGACGGCCTGGTCCAGCGCCCAGGTGGTAGAGATCCCGAGCTGGACGTCGTTCGCCAGCGCCGGGGCGAAGTCCTGGCCGGGGACGTGCAGCCAGGACAGCAGCGGCGCGGTCACGCCGGCGGCACGCAGCTCCAGGGCCTCCGGCAGCTGGGCGACCCCGAGCCAGGTCGCGCCGCCCCGCAGGGCCGCCCGCGCACTGGGGACGAGGCCGTGGCCGTACGCATCGGCCTTGACCACGGCCATGAGCTCGGCGGTCGGGGCGTGGCCACGCAGGGCGGCGACGTTGGCGCTGATCGCGCCCAGATCGACCTGCGCGCACGCGGGAAACCCCGGCGGGGCCGGGGCAAGGGGGGTGCTGGACGCCGTGTGGGTGGTCATCACCCACCAGTCTTCCACGGCCTCCCCGGACCTTCTCGCCCGACGGGGCGGCCTCCACCGAACGACGTCCGTCGCCCGCCACTCGGGCATCCCGGCTGCCGTTGGAGCAGGTGGGCGATGCTGGTGCCGTGAGCGGCCCGCCGAATCCACCCAGCGGCCCGCCGCGCGAGATCCGGCGTGCCCGCTGGGCCACGGCAGCGATGTTCGCCACCAATGGTGCGGTCTTCGCCAACGTCGTGCCTCGCTACCCGGACATCGTCGCGCGGCTCGACCTCGACAAGGCTGCCTTCGGGACCGCGGTCGCGGGCTACGGGCTCGGGGCGGTGCTCGCGGGACTCGTGGCGGCTGCCCTGGTCAACCGGCTCGGGTCGGGGCGGGTCGCGGTGGGCGGCACCCTCGCCGTCGCGGCCAACCTCGTCCTGGTCGGCGCAGCACCGTCCTGGGTGCTGCTCGCCATCGCCCTCGGGCTCGCCGGTGCCCTCGACTCCGTGACCGACATCGCCGAGAACGCCCAGGGGCTTCGGGTCGAGCGGGAGTACGGCCGCTCCATCCTCAACTCGATGCACGCGACGTGGAGCATCGGTGCGGTCGTCGGTGGGGCGATGGGCAGTGCCGCCGCCGGGCTCGGCGTCCCGCTGGTGCCGCACCTCGCGGTGGCCGCGGCGTCGGCCATCGCCCTGGCCCTCGTGGTCCGGTCCCGCCTGCTCCCGGGCCGTGACCCCCACCCGGACCGCCCGACCGCCCCGACCGCCCCCGGAGCTGCTGTCGCCCACGGACGTCGCCGGGTCGGGCTCGTGGTCCGGCTCCTGGCCCTGGCCGTGGTGGGTTCGATGGCGCAGGGCATCGAGGACCTCACCTCGACGTGGAGCGCGCTCTACCTGCGCGAGGACCTCGGGGCAGCAGCCGTCGTGGGCGGGCTCGGGTTCGTCGCCCTCCAGAGCCTGCAAACCGTCGGCCGGCTGGTGGGCGACCGTGCCGTCACGGCCTGGGGCGACAGGGCCGTGGCCAGGGCCGGTGCCGGGCTGGCCACCGCAGCGATGGCCCTGGCCCTGCTGGCGCAGTCCCCCGTGCTCACGGTGGTCGCGTTCGGGCTGGTCGGGCTCGGCATCGGCACGCTGATCCCCGCGTCGCTGCGCGCCGCCGACGACATCCCCGGTCTCCCGCGGGGTCTCGGCCTGTCGATCATCGGCATGGGGTTCCGCGTCACGCTGCTCGCCTCCCCGTTGGCGATGGGCGCGCTGGCCCAGTGGCAGGGCCTCGGCGCCGTCATGACGGCGATCCCCGTCGCCGCGGTCCTCGTGCTGGTCCTGGCCGGCTCCCTCCCCGGTCGCGCGCAGCCCGGTCCAGCACGGCCCTGAGCCGCACACCCCCGATGCCGAGGCCCGGGACCTCGGCGCGAGGACGCGAGCGATCAGCAGCCGCTCAGCGGGTGAGGAGGTGGGCCACCGTGCCGGGTATGGCGTGGGCGAGCGCCAGCGCCCGCACCGGACCTCCCGGGTTGGCCCGGTCCGCAGCGACACCGTGGACCAGCGCACCCAGGGACCCCGCGTCGAGGGGCGACAACCCGGCCGCCAGCAGCGCACCGCACACACCCGCGAGCACGTCACCGGCGCCGGCGGTGGCGAGCCACGGCGGGGCGTCGTTCTGCGAGCGGACGGTGCCCTCGGGCGGCACGACCAGGGTGGTCGCGCCCTTGAGCAGCACCGTCGCGCCGGTCAGCCGGGCGGCCCGTCGCGCGTGGGCGAGCGGGGACGCCTGCACCTGCTGACGGGTGACGTCCGCGGAGTCCGCTCCACCGAGCCGGTTGAGCAGCCGGGCCAGCTCACCGGCGTGCGGGGTGAGCAGCGTCGGGGCGTCACGCCGTCCCGTCACGAGGTCGAGCCCCCCGGCGTCGACGAGCGCCGGGAGGTCGGACGCCAGGGCCGCCCGGGCGATGTCGAGCTGGGCCTTGCTGCCTGCCGCGCGCGACGTCGTGTCGAGGCCGGGGCCGACCACCCACGCCTGCACCCGACCGTCGCCGATGACGGCCTCGGGCACGCTCGCCCGCACCAGCGCCGTCGGGGCCGGGGTGCCGACGTAGCGGAGCATGCCGAGCCCCGCTCCGACAGCGGCGGTGCAGCACAGCACGGGTGCTCCGGTGTAGCTCTCGCCACCGGCGACCACCCCGAGCACCCCGCGGGAGTACTTGTCGTCGCTGGCCGTGGGGACCGGCCAGAGCCCCGGCACGTCGGCGAAGTCGAGGCGCTCGACCTCGGGGTCACCCTCGAGCTCGATCCCGATGTCGACGACGGTCAGGCGGCCGACGGCCGACTCGGTCGCGGGCAGCACGTGCACCGGCTTGGGCACCCCGAAGGTCACCGTCTCGTCGGCGAAGACCGCGTCCTCGTGGGCGACCTCACCGGCCGGGTCCTGCCCCGAGGGGAGGTCGACGGCCACGACGTAGGCGTCAGGTGGCAGCGCGTCCACCCAGGCGACGGCCTCGTCCGGCAGGCCGGGTCGTCCACCGATCCCGAGCACGCCGTCGAGGACGAGGTCCGCCCCGGTCAGGACCGCGCGCCAGTCGCCGTCAGCCGCGACGATCCGCACCCCGGCCTCCTGCCAGGACGAGGAGTCGCCGATGGCGAGCGGCCAAGGCCCTTGCAGCGCAACGCATTCCGCGCCCTCGTCCGCAAGGTGGACCGCGGCATACAAGGCATCTGCGCCGTTGTTGCCCGGGCCGGCGAGCACGACCACGCGGCTGCCACCGGTCTCCTCGAGCCGCGCGCGGCAGACGCGCGCGAGGCCCCACGCCGCTCGCGCCATGAGCTCGCCCTCGTCGTCGAGGGTGGCCATGAGCGCGGCCTCCGCCGAGCGCACCGCGTCCGCGGACCAGGCGCGCAGCACCTCAGCCCTCCGCGATGACGACGGCCGACGCGATGCCGGCGTCGTGCGACAGCGAGACGTGCCAGGCGTGGACGCCCAGCGCCTCGGCCCGGGCCTCGACGGTGCCGGTGATCTGCAGGTGCGGCCGGCCGTCCTCACCACGGCGGACCGTGGCGTCCTGCCAGTTGAGGCCCACCGGCGCGCCGAGCGCCTTGGCGAGCGCCTCCTTCGCCGCGAACCGCGCGGCGAGGGAGTTGAGCGGCAGCGACCGCTCCTCCGCCGTGAACAGGCGGTCGAGCAGGCCGGGGGTGCGCTCCAGGGTCTGCCCGAAGCGCTCGACGTCCACGACGTCGATCCCGACCCCGACGATCACGGGTTGCCGCCCACCGCGCCGGTCACTCGACCGTGACGCTCTTGGCGAGGTTGCGGGGCTGGTCGACGTCGAGGCCCTTGGCCGTCGACAGGTGCAGGGCGAAGACCTGGAGCGGGACCACGGTCAGCAGCGGGGCGAGCAGCGGCGACGTCGCGGGCACGCGGATCACCTCGTCGGCGAACGGCACCACGTCCTCGTCACCGTCCTCGGCGACGACGATCGTGCGGGCGCCGCGGGCGCGGATCTCCTGGATGTTGGAGACGACCTTCTTGTGCAGCTCGTGCGGCGTGCCGGGGCCGGGCACCACGATGAACACCGGCTGGCCGGCGTCGATCAGCGCGATGGGGCCGTGCTTGAGCTCACCCGCGGCGAACCCCTCGGCGTGGATGTAGGCGAGCTCCTTGAGCTTGAGCGCGCCCTCCATGGCCACGGGGTAGCCGACGTTGCGGCCGAGGAAGAGCACCGAGCGGGTGTCGGCCATGAACCGCGCGATCTCCTTGACGCGGTCCATGCGGCCGAGCAGCTCCTCGAGCTTGGCCGGGATCTCGTGCAGCTCCTTCATCACCGACTGGGCGTCGTCGGCGAAGGTGCCGCCGCGCAGCTGGGCGAGGTAGAGGCCGAGCACGTAGCAGGCGGTGATCTGGGCGAGGAACGCCTTGGTCGAGGCGACCGCGATCTCGGGCCCGGCGTGCGTGTAGAGGACGGCGTCGGACTCGCGCGGGATGGTCGAGCCGTGGGTGTTGCAGATGCTCAGCGTGAGCGCGCCCAGCTCGCGGGCGTGCTTGACCGCCATCAGGGTGTCCATCGTCTCGCCGGACTGGCTGATGGAGACGACCAGCGTGCGCTCGCTGGCGATCGGGTCGCTGTAGCGGAACTCGTGGGCCAGCGACACCTCGACGGGGATCCGGGTCCAGTGCTCGATGGCGTACTTGGCGACCATGCCGGCGTAGGCGGCGGTGCCGCACGCGACGATGATGATGCGGTCGACGTCCTTGAGCTGGTCCTCGGTGATCGACATGTCGTCGAGCACGAGGCGGCCGTCGGAGTCGGTGCGACCCAGGAGCGTGTCGCCCACGGCGTGCGGCTGGTCGTGGATCTCCTTCTCCATGAACGTCGCGTAGCCACCCTTCTCGGCGGCCGCGGCGTCCCAGGTGACCTCGTAGGGCTTGCCCTCGGCGGGCGTCCCGTCGAAGTTGATGACCGTGTAGCCGTCGGTGGTGATGGTGACGATCTGGTCCTGGCCGAGCTCCAGCGCCTGGCGGGTGTGGCCGATGAAGGCGGCGACGTCGGAGCCGAGGAAGTTCTCGCCCTCACCGAGGCCGACGACGAGCGGGCTGTTGCGACGGGCGCCGACGACCACGCCGGGGCTGTCGGCGTGCACGGCGAGCAGCGTGAAGGCACCCTCGAGGGTGTTGACGACGGCCTTCATGGCCTCGGTCAGGTCACCGGTCTCGGCGTAGGCGCGGGCCACGAGGTGTGCGGCGACCTCGGTGTCGGTCTCGCTCTCGAAGGTGACGCCCTCGGCCAGCAGGCCCTTCTTGAGGGAGTGGAAGTTCTCGATGATGCCGTTGTGGATCAGGGCGAGCCTGCCCCCGTCACCGGCGCGGTGCGGGTGGGCGTTCTGGTCGGTGGGTCCGCCGTGGGTGGCCCAGCGGGTGTGGCCGATGCCGGTCGTCGCGCCGGGGAGCGTCTCGGCGTCGAGCGCGCTCTGCAGGTTGACGAGCTTGCCGGCCCGCTTCTCGCTCGAGACCCCGTCGGTCGTGACGAGCGCGACGCCCGCCGAGTCGTAGCCCCGGTACTCCAGGCGGGCCAGCCCCTCCATGACGACGTCCAGCGCCTTGCCGTCGGCGTTCGGACCGACGTATCCCACGATTCCACACATGCGGAGCAGCCTAACGGCCTGCGGCCCGGCCGTCGGTATCCGCGGCGACCCGGCCGCGCCGAGGAGCGGCACTGCGCACGACCGGGGCTCGTGGTGGGCAACAATGACGCCCGTGAGCCATCCCGCAGCGAGCCATGCTGCCCTCCCTTCGCCCTACGTCGAGCTCGACCGGACGGCGTGGGCCCGGCTCCGCGAGAACCACCCGCTCAACCTCGACGCCGGTGACGTCGCCCGCCTCCAGGGCCTCGGCGAGCGCATCGACCTCGCCGAGGTCGAGGAGGTCTACCTGCCGCTGTCCCGCCTGCTCAACTTCTACGTCGGCGCGACGGCCGGGCTGCACCGCATCACCAGCGACTTCCTCGGCGAGCGGCCGGCCAAGGCGCCGTTCGTCATCGGCGTGGCCGGCTCGGTCGCCGTGGGCAAGTCGACGACGGCCCGCCTGCTCAAGGAGCTGCTCTCCCGCTGGCCCGGCACGCCCCGGGTCGAGCTGCTGACGACCGACGGCTTCCTCTTCCCGAACGCCGAGCTCGAACGCCGGGGCCTGTTGCAGCGCAAGGGTTTCCCCGAGTCCTACGACCGGCGCGCCCTTCTGCGCTTCGTCGCGGAGGTCAAGGCCGGCAAGGCCGAGGTCGCCGCCCCGGTCTACTCCCACCTGACCTACGACATCGTCCCCGGCGAGCAGGTCGTCGTGCACCAACCCGACGTCCTCATCGTCGAGGGGCTCAACGTCCTCCAGGCGCCGCGCCTGCAGGAGGACGGCCGCACCGGCATGGCGGTGAGCGACTTCTTCGACTTCTCGGTCTACGTCGACGCCCACCTCGACGACATCCGCCAGTGGTACGTCGACCGGTTCCTGCGCCTGCGCGAGACGGCCTTCGCGGACCCCGACTCCTACTTCCACCGGTACGCGGCCTTCACCGACGAGCAGGCGCGGGAGCGGGCCAGCCAGATCTGGGCCGACATCAACGAGGTCAACCTCCGCGAGAACGTGCTGCCCACCCGGAGCCGCGCGACCCTCGTGCTGTCCAAGGGCAAGGACCACAGCGTCCGCCGGATCCGCCTGCGCAAGCTCTGACGCGCACAATGGCAGGTATGGAGCCTGCTTCCGACCCGACCCCGCCCACCTCTGCCCCGTCGACCCCGCCCACCGGCGCCCCGTCCGCCGGCACCCCGGCCACGGGGGCACCGGGCGACCGGCCCGCCACCCGCACCGAGCACGACTCGATGGGCGATGTCGAGGTCCCGGCCGACGCCCTCTGGGGTGCCCAGACGGCCCGGGCGGTCGAGAACTTCCCCATCTCGGGGCAGCCCGTGCCGCCCGGGGTCGTGCACGCCCTCGCCCTGCTCAAGGGTGCGGCGGCGCGGGTCAACGCCGACCTCGGGGTGCTCGACGCCGACCTCGCCTCCTCGATCGCCGACGCCGCGGACGAGGTGGCCGACGGGCGCCACGACGAGCAGTTCCCGGTCGACGTCTTCCAGACCGGGTCGGGCACCTCGACCAACATGAACGTCAACGAGGTGCTCGCCCGGCTGGCCCACCTCGCCACCGGCGCAGCCGTCCACCCGAACGACCACGTCAACGCAGGCCAGTCGAGCAACGACACCTTCCCGAGCGCGCTGCGGATCGCGGCCACCCTCGCCGTCCACCAGGACCTCGCCCCCGCCCTCACCCACCTCGCGCAGGCGCTGCGGGCCAAGGAGGCGGAGTTCGCGGACGTCGTCAAGGCCGGTCGCACCCACCTCATGGACGCGGTCCCCGTGACCCTGGGCCAGGAGTTCGGCGGGTATGCCCGCCAGGTCGAGCTCGGGGTCGAGCGCGTCACCACCGCTGCCCGGGCCACGGCCGAGCTCCCGCTGGGCGGGACGGCTGCCGGGACCGGCCTCAACGCCGCGCCGGGCTTCGCCGCGGCAGTCATCGCCGAGGTCAGCGAGCGCACCGGGGTGGAGTTCCGCGAGGCGGCCGACCACTTCGAGGCGCAGTCGGCCCAGGACGCGGTCGTCGAGCTGAGCGGCGCCCTCAAGGTCGTCGCGGTCGGCCTGACGAAGATCTGCAACGACCTGCGCTGGATGTCGTCGGGACCACGCAGCGGGCTCGGCGAGATCCACCTCCCCGACCTCCAGCCGGGGTCGAGCATCATGCCCGGCAAGGTCAACCCGGTGCTGCCCGAGGCCACCCTGATGGCGTGCGCCCGCGTCATCGGGAACGACACCACCATCACGGTCGCCGGGGCGTCCGGCGCCTTCGAGCTCAACGTCATGCTCCCCGTCATGGCGCAGGCCGTCCTCGAGTCGACGACCCTGCTGTCGACGACGACCCGCCTGCTCGCCGACCGCTGCGTCGACGGCATCACCGCCGACCGCGAGCGCTCCAGGGAGCTTGCGGAGGGGTCGCCCTCGATCGTCACGCCGCTCAACCGCTTCATCGGTTACGAGGCGGCCGCTGCCGTGGCCAAGCAGTCGATCAAGGAGCGCCGCCCCATCCGCGACGTCGTCATCGAGCGCGGGTACGTCGAGGCGGGCGAGCTGACCGAGGCCCAGCTCGACGAGGCGCTCGACGTCCTCGCCATGACCCGCCCGCCGCGGTAGCACCGCCACCGCCACCGGCCACGCGCCATACGACGAACGCCGCCCCGGTCAGGACCGGGGCGGCGTTCGCGTGCGCTCGTGGGAGCTGCTGGCTCAGTACCAGTGCGGGGAGCGGCTCTGCCACGCACCCCAGGCGGCGCACGGCGTGCCGTACGACGACTTGATGTACTTCAGGCCCCAGGTGATCTGGGTGACCGGGTTGGTGCGGTAGTCCGCGCCGACCGTGGCCATCTTGGAGGCCGGCAGCGACTGCGGGATGCCGTAGGCGCCGGACGAGGAGTTCTCGGCGCGGAAGTTCCAACCGCTCTCGCCGTGCCAGAGGTTGTCCAGGCAGCTCCACTGGCTGTCGTCGAAGCCGAAGTCGCCGAGCATGGCCTGGGCCGCGGCGCGCGGGTCCTTCTGCGCATTCGCGATCAGGGCCTGCTTCTTGGCCTCGAGCGCCTTGCGGGCCTTGTCACGGGCTGCCTTCTTGGCGGCCTCGCGGCGGGCCTCGGCGGCAGCCTTGGCTGCGGCGACGGCCTTCTGGCGGTCCTTCTCCTGCACCGCGGCGATGCTCGCGTTGGTGTCGTTGCGGTCGGTGGCGAGGCGGGCGGTGTCCTCGATCTGCGCGTCGGCGAGCTCGTTCGCCTGGGCGATGGCCTCCGTGCTCACGGTGAAGGCCGCAGTGCCGGTCTGGCGCTGGTCGGTGGCCTGGTACCCGGCGGCGGTCGTGGCGATGACGGCCAGCAGGAGGCTGGAGGTCACCGCGGGACGCCGCAGGGAACGCGTGAGTCCGGAGGAGCGAGAGGGCGTCCTGCCGTGGGTCGCCACGTTGCGGTGACGGCCCTGGTAGGGCTGGCTCATACAGGTTCCTCCAAGGGAGAGGCCACCGTGGGTGTGGTGGCCTCGTTGGTGCCGGGGGGATGGCGTGCGCCGGGGCCCTGCCTGTCGAACCAGCGCGTTATGAAAACGAGATCTTACCTGAGTACCCACCCGCTCCCGAAATCGCCTCCGCCCGAAATCGTGGCCACAGGGGCGCCTGTGACCCGTGGGGCGACAGAATGGCCCGTTCGTCCGAGTCCCACCCCCGTCTGGGCGTGACCGACCGCACGACAGGGGTATGCCGCGGGGGCACCCCCGGTGGAAGGTGCCCCCGCGACGGACGGGTGGAGCAGGCGGGCTCAGACCTCGAGGCCCTCGAGCAGGTCGGTCACCAGCGCCGCGATGGGGCTGCGCTCGCTGCGGGTCAGGGTGACGTGGGCGAAGAGCGGGTGACCCTTGAGCGCCTCGATGACGGCGGCGACACCGTCGTGGCGCCCCACCCGCAGGTTGTCGCGCTGGGCGACGTCGTGGGTGAGGACGACCCGGGAGTTCTGCCCGATGCGGGACAGCACGGTCAGCAGGACGTTGCGCTCCAGGCTCTGCGCCTCGTCGACGATGACGAACGCGTCGTGCAGCGAGCGCCCGCGGATGTGGGTGAGCGGCAGGACCTCGAGCATCCCGCGGTCCATGATCTCCTCGACCACCTCGTGCGACACGAGCGCACCGAGGGTGTCGAACACCGCCTGCCCCCAGGGCCCCATCTTCTCCTGCTCGCTGCCGGGCAGGTAGCCGAGCTCCTGGCCCCCGACGGCGTACAGCGGGCGGAAGACGACGACCTTGCGCTGCTGGCGACGCTCCATCACGGCCTCGATGCCGGCGCACAGCGCGAGCGCCGACTTGCCGGTGCCGGCCCGGCCACCGAGGGACAGGATGCCCACGTCGGGGTCGAGCAGCAGGTCGAGGGCGATCCGCTGCTCGGCGCTGCGCCCGTGCAGCCCGAACGCGTCGCGGTCGCCGCGGACCAGCCGCACCTGCTTGTCGGCGCCGACCCGCCCCAGACCGCTTCCCCGCGGCGAGAGCAGGACGAGGCCGGTGTGGCACGGCATCTCGGCGGCGGCGGCGTTCTCGATCCGGCCGTGCTCGTAGAGCGCGTCCATCTCCTCGACCGTGACGTCGAGCTCGGCCATCCCGGTCCAGCCGGACTCGACGGCGAGCTCGGCCTGGTACTCCTCCGCCGCCATGCCGACCGCGGAGGCCTTGACCCGCATGGGCAGGTCCTTGCTCACGACGGTGACGTCGAAGCCCTCGTTGGACAGGTTCTTGGCCACGGCGAGGATGCGGGTGTCGTTGTCACCGAGCCGGAAGCCGGCGGGCAGCGAGCTCGGGTCGGTGTGGTTGAGCTCGACCCGCAGGGTCCCGCCCTCGTCGCCGACGGGCACCGGCGCGTCGAGGCGTCCCTCGCGGACTCGCATGTCGTCGAGCAGGCGCAGCGCCTGGCGGGCGAAGTAGCCGAGCTCGGGGTGGTGCCGCTTGGCCTCGAGCTCGGTGACGACCACGACCGGCAGGACGACCTCGTGCTCCTTGAACCGCAGCATGGCCTTCGGGTCGGACAGGAGGACGGAGGTGTCGAGCACGAAGGTCCGGGAGCTCGGGGTTCGGCCCTTGCTCCTGCTCTTCGGCGACGCGGCAGCGCTGGTGGCGGAGCTGGTCGAGGTGCGACGGGTGGTGTCGTGGTTCGAGGCCATGTCTCTCCTTGGCACAGCGCGCGCTTCGGCGCGGTGCGCCTACTCGCGAACGAGGTGCCGGGACCAGGCCAACCCACCACGGTGGGGCCGGTTCCGACCCTCCGCCCGGAGCTGGATCTGCTCCATAGGTTGGCCTCCCCGAACGCAGAACGGGTGCTCTGCGTCACTGCCGACGGTACGACTCGCCCGACCTCGGGAAACGCAGGCTCGCGGCGTGTCACGCAGAGTTAACCCGATGGTCGGAGGGCGTCCTCCCACGTTGTGTGGAGCCCTCGCGCACCACCCGTCACACCCGCCTCAAAGGTATGGCGCGCGGCTGCCTCAGCCGCCGAAGCGACGGTTGCGCTCGGAGTAGGCGCGCAGCGCGCGGAGGAAGTCCACGTGCCGGAAGTCGGGCCAGTACGCCTCGCAGAAGTAGAACTCGCTGTGCGCGCTCTGCCACAGCAGGAAGCCCGACAACCGCTGCTCCCCCGAGGTGCGGATGACGAGATCCGGGTCGGGCTGGCCCTTGGTGTAGAGATGCTCGGCGATGTGCTCGACCTGGAGGGTCTCGGCGAGCTCCTCGATGGTCGTGCCGCTCGCGGCGTGCGAGACGAGCATCGAGCGGACGGCGTCGGTGATCTCCTGCCGCCCGCCGTAGCCGACGGCGACGTTGACCGTCATCCCGGTCACGTCCTCGGTCGCGTCGGCGCTCTCCTTGAGCCGTCGAGCGGTCTCGGCGGGCAGGAGGTCGAGCGAGCCCACCGGGTTGAGCCGCCACCGCTTGGTCTGGGCGAGGTCGGAGACGGTGTTCTCGATGATCGACAGCAGCGGCACGACCTCTGCCGCGGGCCGGCTGAGGTTGTCGGTCGACAGCAGCCACAGCGTGACGACCTCGACCCGGGCCTCCTCGCACCAGTCGAGGAAGTTCGCGATGTTGTCGGCGCCGGCCTGGTGCCCCTCCTTGGTCCCGTGACCGCGGGCCTTGGCCCAGCGACGGTTGCCGTCGAGCATGACCCCGACGTGGCGCGGCAGGGACTCGCGCTGCAGGCGCCGGCTCAGGCGTCGCTCGTACGCGGCGTAGAGGAGGTCGGACAACGCCACGTCGCACTCCTTCGCAGGCCTGCGGGACGGTTGTCCGCGCACCGGACCACGCTACCCCCGTCACGACGGCGGGGTGGGGCAGGATGCCGATCATGTCGCCGCAGCAGGACGCCCTTGCCACCGGCTCCTTCTACTCCCTCGACGCGAGCGCCCCGGGCCGGGTTGTGGCTGCTCCCCCGCAGCGAGGAGGGGCCGCGGACAGGGCCGCGCCGCCACGACGATCGCCGGGGGTGCGATCGGCCTGGCCTGGGCCGAGGTCTTCGACGAGCACGGCTTCGTCGGACAAAGCTCGCAAAGCCTTCCGGTGAGGCCGACGCCACAACCTACGACTTAGTAACCTACGGGACCGTAGGTTACGATGGGGTGCATGACAACGGCACCCGCACCCCGCTCCGAGCAGGGGCCCGTCGAGTCGGTCGTGGCAGCGGTGAAGCCGCACCTGCGCGGCTGGCTGCACGCCGGCATGTTCCCCCTGGCCCTGGCCGCGGGCATCGTCCTCATCGCCCTGGCCCCCACGACCTCCGGCCGCGTCGCCGCGCTGGTCTTCTCGATCTCGGCCTGGCTGCTGTTCGGCACCTCGGCGGTCTACCACCGCGGCAACTGGTCACCCCGCGTGGCCGGCGTGCTGAAGCGGATGGACCACTCCAACATCTTCCTCATCATCGCAGGCACCTACACGCCCTTCGCGCTGCTGCTCCCCCGCGAGCAGGCGAAGACCATGCTGCTGATCGTGTGGATCGGCGCCGTCGCCGGCGTCCTGTTCCGCGTGTTCTGGGTCGGCGCACCCCGCTGGCTCTACACCCCGGTCTACGTCGCGCTCGGCTGGGTGGCCGTGTTCTACCTCGGCCCGTTGCTGCACTTCGGCGGCCCCGCCATCGTCACGCTGATCGCCGTGGGCGGGCTGCTCTACACCGCCGGCGCCCTCGTCTACGGCATCAAGCGCCCGAACCCGTCCCCGCGCTGGTTCGGGTTCCACGAGATCTTCCACGCGCTGACCGTGGCCGCCTTCGCGGTCCACTACATCGCGGCCTCGATGACCGTCTACGGCATGGGTTCCTCGGCCTGAGGGCCCGACCCACCTGCGCGCACCACGGCTCGGCCGACGGGGACTACCCGGACGCCGGGCCGTTCGCGTCCCCGTCGGCGCGCTCGGGGGTGTCCCCGTGAGCACCCTCGGGGGTGCCCCTGCCGTCCTTGCTCCTCCCGGCCTTGCGCGCCTTCTCGGCCGCCAGCTCCCGCTCGGCCTCGCGCGCCAGCTCCTCGGAGCGGTAGGACATCCGCCGCATCCGCGCGTTCATGTTGCGCATCAGCAGGTAGAGCGCGAGCCCGAGCAGGAAGAAGGCGAAGAAGCCCCACAGCCCGGGCGAGACCATCGAGGACGGGGCGCCGTTCACAGCGTCGACTCCTGGCGACCGTCGTACGCGATCTCGAGGCCGCCCTTGGTGGCCAGCGCGTCACCCTCGGCGGCGTCCGCGATGCCGGCGAACAGGTCGTCCTCGCCCTCGGCGATCGGCACGTAGGACAGCGCGGCCTCGTACTCCTCGGTCGGCCACACCTTCGACTGCACGTCGCGGGGCACCTTGAACCACGCGCCGTCCGGGTCGATCTGCGTCGCATGGGCGAGCAGCGCCTGGTCTCGCTTGTCGAAGTACTCCGAGCACGGGATGCGGGTGGTGACCACGCGCTCGGGCCGGTCCTCCCAGCGCTCCAGCCACTCGGCATACGGGCTCTCCTCGCCGAGGGCCGTGAGGGCCTCGTGGAAGGCGATGATGCGCGCCTTGGAGAAGCCCTGGTTGTAGTAGAGCTTCAGCGGCTGCCACGGCTCGCCCGCATGGGGGTATGCCGCCGCGTCCCCGGCAGCGAGGAAGGCCGCCATGGAGACCGTGTGGGTCATGATGTGGTCGGGGTGGGGGTAACCACCGTTCTCGTCGTACGTCGTGACGACGTGCGGACGGAACCTGCGGATCTCGCGGACCAGCGCCTCCGTGGTGACCTCGATCGGCTCCAGGGCGAAGCAGCCCTCGGGCAGCGGCGGGAGCGGGTCACCCTCGGGCAGGCCGGAGTCGACGAAGCCGAGCCAGGTGTGCTCGACACCGAGGATCTCCTGGGCCCGCTTCATCTCGTCACGGCGCACCTGGGCGAGGTCGCGCAGGATGTGCGCGTCGTCCTTGAGGTGGGGATTGAGCACGTCGCCGCGCTCACCACCCGTGCACGACACGACGAGGACGTCGGCGCCCTCGGCGACGTACTTCGCCATCGTCGCCGCGCCCTTGCTCGACTCGTCGTCGGGGTGCGCGTGCACCGCCATGAGCCGCAACCGGTCAGCCACCTGCACAACCTCACTCGTCCATCGAAGAGAATGGGGGCGCGAGTCGGTCGACTCCGCGTCCGACCGACATCCTCTCACCCGTGGAAGGCCCACCATGCCGCTCCCCCGTCCCGCCTCCGGCACCGGTCGCTGGTGGGTGATCGGCATCGTCGGCTGCGTGGTCGGTGTCGCCCTGGCCACTTGGTGGGGGCTGGCCGCCAGCCTGGGCAAGGTCACCTTCACCGACACGGGGTACGAGGTCATCGACCAGCGCAGCGTCCGCGTCGAGTTCGACGTGCACCGCCCGGACGGCGAGGCCGTCACCTGCCGGTTGCAGGCCCTCGACACGACCTTCGGCGTCGTCGGCGTGCTCGACGTCCAGATCCCGGCGTCGCAGGAGCGTTCGGTCCACCGCGAGGAGGTCGTGCGCACGACGTCGCGCGCGGTCACCGGGGTCGTGGACACCTGCACGCCCGTCGCCACAGGCCGCTGACCAGCGGGATCCCGCGTCTCACGGCGTCCACGAAGGGCCTGCCCCGAGCGCGGTGAATGGACCGGTTCGCCGCACGCGGGGTACCCTTGGTCCTTCACCGAGCGGTCTGGGCCTGACCACGCACACGTGTGGGCGCCCGGACCTCTTTGCGTATCACCCCTCCTCGGCGACGCGACCGCGTCGTGCCGGGGACCCGATCAAGGAGTACACCGTGAGCGAGACCGCGACCCCCACCGCGAGCTACCTGACCCAGGAGGCCTTCGACCGTCTGAAGGCCGAGCTGGACCAGCTCTCCGGCGAAGGCCGTACGGAGATCGCCAAGAAGATCGAGGCGGCCCGTGACGAGGGCGACCTCAAGGAGAACGGCGGCTACCACGCGGCCAAGGAGGAGCAGGGCAAGATGGAGGCCCGCATCCGCCAGCTGACGCAGCTGCTCGACAACGCCATCGTGGGCGAGGCCCCGGCCGACAACGGCGTCGTGGCCCCCGGCATGGTCGTGACGGTCGAGATGTTCGGCGACGACGTCGAGTTCCTCCTCGGCTCCCGCGAGATCTCCGACGGCGACGACCTCGAGGTCTACAGCGAGAAGTCCCCCCTCGGCGCTGCCATCAACGGCAAGAAGATCGGCGACACGGCGACCTACTCGGCGCCCAACGGCAAGAAGATCGAGGTCACCATCAAGGCCGCCAAGCCCCACGTGCCCTGATCAGCCCCTGATCTGCTCTGCAGGCACCGCACGACGAAGAAGGGTCGCAACCACCCGGTGCGGCCCTTCGTCGTGTCGGGGTCCGTGGGCTCTCGCTCAGGGCGCCCTGCCCGTCCCCGGGGGGCGGGTCAGCCGAACTTGAGCTGGTAGCCCTTGCCCCGCAGGGTGCGCAGCACCTCTTCGCAGTGCTGCTTGCCGCGCGTCTCGAGCTGGAGGCCGATCTCGACCTCGTCGACGGTGATCGTCGTGCCGGTGCGGATGTGCTCGACCTCGAGGACGTTGGCGTCGACGGCGGCGCAGTCCGCCAGCAGCCGGGCGAGGTGGCCGGGGCGGTCGGAGACGCGGACCCGGAACTGCAGGTAGCGCCCGGCGGCGGCCATGCCGTGCCGGATGATGCGCAGCAGCAGGATCGGGTCGATGTTGCCGCCCGAGAGGACCGCGACCACGGGGCCGTCGACGCGCTGCCAGGCGCGGGACAGCAGGTGCGCCACGGCAGCCGCGCCCGCCGGCTCGACGACGAGCTTGGCGCGCTCGAGGACGAAGAGCAGCGCCCGGGACAGCTCCTCCTCCGTCACCGTCTCCATGCCGTCGACCAGCTCACGGACCAGGGCGTAGGGGACGTCGCCGGGCATGCCGACCGCGATGCCGTCGGCCATGGTCTGCATGTTCTCGAAGGGCACCGGCTTGCCCGCGGCGAGCGACAGCGGGTACGCCGCGGCCTGCTCGGCCTGGACGCCGATGATGCGCACGTCGCGCCGGGCCGCCTTCACGGCCACGGAGATGCCGGCGAGCAGCCCACCGCCCCCGGTGCTGACGACGATCGTCTTGACGTCGGGGCACTGGTCGAGGATCTCCAGGCCGGCCGTGCCCTGCCCCGCCACGATGTCGTGGTGGTCGAACGGGTGGATGAGGACGGCGCCGGTCTCGGCCTCCCACTCCCGGGCACGCAGCAGGCACTCGTCGATCGTCGTGCCGACCTGCTCGATCGTCGCGCCGTAGGCCTGGGTCGCGATGAGCTTGGGCATCGGCGCCCCGTGCGGCATGTAGACCTTGACGTCGATGCCGAGCAGCTGGCCGGCGAGGGCCACGCCCTGCGCGTGGTTGCCGGCGCTGGCGGCCACGACGCCGCGGGCCTTCTCCTCGTCGCTGAGCCGCGCCATCCGCGTGTACGCGCCGCGGATCTTGAACGAGCCGGCCCGCTGGAGGTTCTCGCACTTGAGGTAGACCTCGGAGCCGACGCGGTCGGACAGCGCCCGGCTGTACTCCAGCGGGGTGGGACGGACGACGCCGCTGAGCAGGTCCTGCGCAGCGTGGACGTCGTCGAGGGAGACGGACAGCAACGGTGATGCCATGGCCGCAGGCTATCGCCCGTGCGGCCCCTCCCCGGACGCCTACTGCTGGGTGCGGCGGTTGAACGCCCTGATGGCCAGCGGCGCCATCACGGCGGTGATCCCGACGCACCAGATGACGGTCGTGAGGACGGGGTGCTGCAGCGGCAGTGCCGCATCGCTCGGTGCCGGCCCGACGTTGCCCCACAGCTCACGGACCGCCTGCACGAGCGAGGAGATGGGGTTCCACTCGGCGATGGTGCGCAGCCACGGCGTCATCCGCTCGGTGGGGGCGAAGGTGTTGGCGAGGAACGTGATCGGGAACATCGTCGTGAACATCAACCCGTTGACCGCTTCGACCGAGCGCATGGCCGAGCCCACGAGGATGCCGACCCAGATCATCGCGAAGCCCCACATGAGCAGCAGGCCGTAGGCGAGGACGGCGTTGCCGAGGCCGTTGTCGATCCGCCACCCGATGACCAGGCCGGTCAGCGACATGACGAGGATGCCGATGCTCGAGTGCATCAGGCTCGAGATGCTGCGGCCGACGAGGACCGCGGCGGGGTTGATCGGCAGCGAGCGCATCCGGTCGACGATGCCCTTGTCGATGTCGGCTGTGAGCCCGACGGCGACGATGAAGGACGCGAAGGCGATCGTCTGGCCCATGATCCCGCCGAGCAGCCACTCGCGGTAGTTGGAGCCGCCGCCGGGGATCTGGATGGAACCGCCGAAGACGTAGGCGAACAGCAGCACGAACATCACCGGCTGGATGGTGACGTCCATGAGCATCTCGGGCATGCGCTTGATGTGGGTGAGGTTGCGCCGGGTGATCGCCCAGGACTGGCGCAGCAGTCCGGTCTGGCGGATCTCGGGGCGGGCGATCGCGCCCGATCGGATGGCGGGGCTGGTCTGGGTGGTCATGACGCCTGCTCCTCGGTGGTGTCGCTGGAGTCGCGCTCGGTGGTGTCCTCGGCGCGGTGGCCGGTGAGGTGCAGGAAGACGTCGTCGAGGCTGGGACGCTTCAGCCCCAGGTCGTCCAGCTCGATCTGGCTGTCCTCGAAGACGGCCGCGATCCTCGTCATGTCACGCAGACCCTCCGCCGGCGAGGTGAGCTGTCGGGCGGCCTCGTCGACGTGCACCTCGGAGACCCTCGTCCGCAGGAGCGCCTCGGCAGCCGGCAGGTCGTGCGCGTGCGACACGGTGAGCACCAGGCTGGCCCTGCCCGACCGGTCCTTGAGCTCCAGGGCCGTGCCCTCGGCGATGATCGTGCCGCGGTCGATGACGACGATGCGATCGGCGAGCTGGTCGGCCTCCTCGAGGTACTGCGTCGTCAGCAGCAGGGTCGTGCCGTCCTTGACCAGCGTGCGCAGCACCTCCCAGAGCTCGACGCGGCTGCGCGGGTCGAGGCCGGTCGTGGGCTCGTCGAGGAACAGCACCGGCGGCGTCGCGACGAGGCTCACCGCGAGGTCGAGCCGACGACGCATGCCTCCCGAGTAGGTCTTGACGATGCGGTCGGCCGCGTCGGTCAGCGAGAACCGCTCGAGCAGGTCCTCGGAGGCGCGCTTCACGTAGGACGACGACAGCCCGTACAGGGCACCGATGAGGCGCAGGTTCTCCCTGCCCGTCAGGAGCTCGTCGACGGTCGCGGCCTGTCCGGTCAGGCCCATCGACCGCCGCACGCGGTCCGGCTCGCGCACGACGTCGTGGCCGGCCACCCGGGCGGTGCCGCTGGTCGGACGGGTCAGGGTCGTGAGCATCCGCACCGTCGTGGTCTTGCCGGCGCCGTTGGGACCGAGCAGGCCCAGGACCGTGCCCTGGGGGACGGTGAAGCTGACGTCGTCGACGGCGCGGTGGTCGCCGAAGGTCTTGACGAGGTGCTCGACCTCGATGGCGGGCGAGCTCATGGGGTCCACCCCTCGACGGTAGAACGTCGGGGTGGCCCGGGGCGAGGGGTTTGTGCAGCGGGGTCGGCCATGGCCAGACGTTAGGGGCGACCACCGACAGCGGGGGTCACGACCCTGCGGGCCAGCGCCCGCGCGGTGTCCGGGTGGCTCCCCCGCAACAGGCCCACGGCGAAGAGCAGGTATGCCGAGTCCGTCACCACGGCGGCGTCCCGGGGCACCTTCCACCCGCCGCCGTGGTCGGTGGCCACGGCACCGAGGACGTGCGCCCGCCCTGCCTCGTCGGCGTGGCGCAGGACCCCGCCCGACCCGACGACGAGGGCCACGTCGGCCAGCGGCCTGGCGCTGGCGCCCGGACCCGACGGTCGCGCGTGCCGCCGGACGGCGACGAGCGCTGCAGCCCGCGCCAGGTCGAGGTCGAGGCGGCGCTCGGCGCCGTCGACGGGCAGGCGCGCCGGGTCCGCGGCGACCATCGCGGCATACGGGTCGAGGTCGTCGGGCACGTCGAGGTGCTCACGGGCCGCGGCCTCGACGACGCCCACGGCGTTCCACCGCATGCCGAGGTCGGCCTCCACGGTGCGCGACTGCCACAGAGGGGCCACGACGTCCTTGGCGAGCCCGGCGTCCTCCCCCTGGGGACGCAGGGCCGAGTAGACGTCGGTGGTCGCCCCGCCGACGTCGACGACGAGGACGTCGCCGTCGAGCTGCTCGGCCAGCACCTCGACGCCGTCGAGCACCGCGTCCGGGGTGGGTGCCTGCACCATCGCGGCGAACTCGGGCCCGCGCGACAGCCCCTTGCCACCGATCACGTGCTCGAGGAACGCCGCCCGGATCGCAGCACGTGCCGACTCCGGGGCGATGACCCCGATGGAGGGGAGGACGTTGTCGGCCAGGGTGAACCGTCGACCGGTCGACCCCAGCACCTCGGCCACCTCCGCCTGTGCGTCACGGTTGCCGGCGACCACGACGGGCGCACCGAGGCGACCACGCGCCATACGGGAGGCGTTGTGCAGCAACACTTCTGCGTTGCCGCCGTCGGTGCCGCCCACGAGGAGGACGAGGTCGGGGCGGGCCGCGCGGAGGTCCGCGAGGTCGGTGCCGGACATCGGTCCGGCGACGAGGTGGGCGACGCGGGCGCCGGCGCTGAGGCCCACGCGGTAGCCCGCCTGCGCCGTCACCTCGCGCTCGTACCCCACCACCGCGAGCCGCAGTCCGCCGCCCGCGCTCGAGCAGGCGAGCACCTCGTCGACGTCGCCGTGCTGCGCGAGCTCGTCGCGCAGCAGGCGGTAGCCGTCGAGGACGTCGGTGCCGATGGTGGTCGGCGTCGCCGCGGTGGCGACCACCTCGCCGGAGGAGTCGACGAGCGCGGCCTTGGTGAACGTCGAGCCGAAGTCGACGCAGAGCAGCCGCGCCACGGGTCCGCCGGTCGCTCAGCCGAGCCGGTCGAGGGCCTGCTTGAGGTCCTCGACGAGGTCCTCGACGTCCTCGATCCCGGTGGACAGGCGGATGAGGTCGGCGGGGACCTCGAGCTCGGTGCCACGGACCGAGGCGTGCGTCATCCGCGCCGGGTGCTCGATGAGCGACTCGACGCCGCCGAGGGACTCGCCGAGGGTCCACACCTGCGTCTCGCCGCAGACCTTGACTGCGACGTCCTCACCACCGCGCACCTGGAACGAGATCATCCCGCCGAACCGCTTCATCTGGCGGGCGGCGACCTCGTGACCCGGGTGGCTCTCGAGGCCCGGGTAGTGCACGGCGCTCACGGCCGGGTGCCCGAGGAGGAACTCGACGACGCGCTCGGCGTTGTCGCTGTGCTTCTCCATGCGCAGGGCGAGGGTCTTCAGGCCGCGTAGGACGAGCCACGCGTCGAACGGACCGGCGACCGCGCCGAGCGAGTTCTGGTGGAACGCAACGCGTTCCGCTGCGTCCTCGTAGCCTGGCACGGTGATGCCGCGGCCCACGACGACCGCACCACCGACGACGTCGGAGTGACCGCCGCAGTACTTCGTCGTCGAGTGCGTGACGATGTCGGCGCCCAGCGAGAGCGGCTGCTGGAGGTAGGGCGAGGCGAAGGTGTTGTCCACCACGAGCAGGGCGCCGGCCTCGTGCGCGAGGTCCGCGAGCGCCGCGATGTCGGCAATGCCGAGGAGGGGGTTCGTGGGCGTCTCGACCCAGACCACCTTGGTCTGCCCGGGACGGATCGCGGCGCGGACGGCGTCGAGGTCACCCATCGGTGCGATCGAGTGCTCGACGCCCCACGGGACGAGGACCTTGTTGAAGAGCCGGTAGGTGCCGCCGTAGGCGTCGTTCGGCACGACGACGTGGTCGCCGGGGGTGAGGAGGGCACGCAGCACGGTGTCCTGACCGGCCAGCCCGGAGGCGAAGGCGAACCCGCGCTCGCCCCCCTCGAGGGCCGCGAAGCATTCCTCGAGCGCGGTGCGGGTGGGGTTGGCGGAGCGGCTGTACTCGTAGCCCCCGCGGAAGCCGCCGATGCCGTCCTGCTTGTAGGTCGACACCTGGTAGATCGGGGTGATCACCGCACCGGTGCCGGCGTCCGGCTCCTGTCCTGCGTGGATCGCGCGGGTGGAGAAACCACCCGCGTCCTTGCCGTGCTGCTGCTCGCTCATGCCGGCAAGGCTAACGGCTGGGGTGCGCGCCTCAACCGTCGGTGTCGAGCACCTCGACGACGTCCCCGACCCGTATGGTGCCGGACTCGAGGATGCGGAAGACGGCACCTCCGCGGGCGTGCAGGGCCTTCATGGCACCCGGGCCGACGTAGTCGTCCATGAGCCGGCACGGGGCGGCCAGCCGCACCACCTCGAGGAGGGTGTCGCCGACGCGCATCCTCGTGCCCGGCTTCGTGGGGATAGGGCCGAGCGACAGGGTCACGTTGCGCCGGGTGGAGCCCGCCGGCACCGCCGAGCCCAGGTCGGCCGCCGCGGCGTCGAGGTCGGGCTGGGACTGCACGGTCACGTGGCGGTGCCGCGTGCCGTGGTAGCGGTCGCCGACCAGACCCTTCCCGGCCTCCGCCTCGACCAGCTCGACGGCCTTGGTCGGCAGCCGGGTGCCCGGCGCGAGGTGGATGGAGGTCACGACCGGCGTGCTGGCGGTCCCTGCGTCGTCCATGCCCCCAGTCTCCCCCGCGGCGCCGACCGGGCTCACACCACCTTCTGCCACTCCCGCAGCCAGGCGTCCTGCTCGTACCCGATCTCCCGGTTCACCGCGAGCATGTGCAGGTTGTCGTCGGCGTTCCACGTGCGGATCCGCGTGACCTCCGGCAGCTCCGTCATCACGGCGAGCGTGTTGGCGGCCTTGAGCCGCAGCCCGAGGCCGTGGCCCCGGTGCTCGCGCATCACGAGGGTGTCCTGCTGGTACGCCAGGTCCGGCGGGGCACCGACCTGCACCTGGGTGTACCCCACCAGCCGACCGGTGGACTCGTCGACGGCGAAGGTGTCGGCCACCCTGCGGCCCATCGCGGCGATGCGCGCATAGCCTTCTCGCACGCGGTCCTCGTCCCACACCTCCTCCTCGAGCTGGAGGTCCCCGAGCGGGATGTCGGTGCTCATCCGGCGGCTGAGCTCGGCCCGACCCGCCAACCAGCGGTCGGGGACGCCGTCCCAGACGGTGTGCACGGCGTAACCGTCACCGTCCCGGGACCCGAGCACGGCCCGGAGCGCCGCCCTGTCTCCCGGCAGGGTCAGGGTGCTGCGCACCACCGTCTGCGCGGCGGCATACCCGTGCTGCGCGGCGAAACCCTCACCGCACCCGTCGGTGCCCGTGACCGGCCACTGCGTCTCGGCGAGGAGCAGGGTGCGACCGTGCTCCGCAGCGCGCGCCTCCGCGTGCTGGAGCACCCGGGTGCCCAGCCCTGCGCGTCGGCGCGCCGGGTGCACCACGAGGTCGATGCCGGCCATGGTCGTGTTGTCGTGCCGGGGCATCGCCACGTTCACCCCCGCCACCACGCGGTGGTCCCCGTCGAGCGCGACCCACGACAGGCGCAGGCGCTCGGTGCTCCGCTCGAGCTCGCGCAGCTCCTCGACGCCCCAGCTCGAGTGGTCCTCGCCGAAGGTGGCGCGCGCGGAGGCCTCCTGGACGGCGGCCCACTCCCGGAACAGGTCGTCCTGGGCCGGGTCGAGCCCACTGACCGGGCGGATGACGATGTCGGTGGAGGTCATCGCGCCAGCCTGCCCCGTCCCACTGCCGTCCCGCCACCACGACTGCCGTGGAACAGCCGCGACCACCGCGGCGTTGTCACCATCGTGATATTCGGATCGCGAGCCAAGACGACCCTGCCCACTGCCGAGAACGCCCTCAAGGGCCGTTCCACGCGCCCGTTCCACCTCGACGGCACCCACACGGTGCTCAAGACCCCGCTCGAGGGTCCGTGGCCGGACGGCACCGAGGTCCTCTACATCGGCATGGGCTGCTTCTGGGGCGCCGAGCGCATCTTCTGGCGCCAGCCCGGCGTGGTCACCACGGCCGCCGGCTACATGGGCGGCTTCACGCCGAACCCCACGTACGAGGAGAGCTGCACCGGGCAGACCGGCCACACCGAGGCCGTCCTCGTCGCCTACGACCCCGAGCAGACCAGCCCCGAGCTGCTGCTCAAGGAGTTCTGGGAGAACCACGACCCGACCCAGGGCAACCGCCAGGGCAACGACATCGGCACGGCCTACCGCTCGGCCATCTACTGGACCACGCCGGACCAGCAGCGGGCCGCCGAGGCCACCCGTGAGGCATTCCAGAAGGTCCTGACCGACCACGGGTACAAGACCATCACCACCGAGCTGCGGTCGGCCGAGGACGCGGGCCCGTTCTGGTACGCCGAGGACTACCACCAGCAGTATCTCGACAAGAACCCCGGCGGCTACTGCAACCACGGCCCCAACGGCATGACGTGCCCGGTCGGCCTCGTGAAGCAGGACGAGCTCCCCTCGCAGGAGAGCGTGCTCCGCGTCAACGACTCCGGCCGCTGACGGGCGCCCGCTCACCCTTACGCGTGCCGCGCACTACGTCACTGACCGCACAGCGCGTTCAGTGACGTAGTGCTGCAGAAACCCCGTGGAGCCCTGCGGCTGCCTCGGCCTACGCTGCTCCGGTGCTGATCCGCGACGCCCGTCCAGACGACCTCGCCGCCTTCGCCCCGGTCTTCCGGGCGGTCGTCGACGCTGGGGAGACCTATGCCTTCCCCGAGGACCTCGACGACGACCAGGTCTTCGCGATGTGGTTCGAGCAGCCGCCCGGTCGGACGGTCGTCGCCACCGACGACGACGGCACCCTGCTCGGCAGCGCCAAGATGGGCCCGAACCGGCCCGGGCGTGGAGCCCATGTCGCGACCGCCAGCTTCATGGTCGCCACCGCCGCGCGCGGTCAGGGGGTCGGGCGCGCGCTCGGCGAGGAGATGCTGCGCTGGGTGCGCGAGCAGGGGTATGGAGCCGTGCAGTTCAACGCCGTCGTGGAGACGAACACCGCTGCGGTCCGGTTGTGGCGCGACCTCGGCTTCGAGGTCCTCACGACCGTCCCAGCAGCCTTCGAATCCAGGACCCACGGCCGCGTCGGGCTGCACGTGATGCATCGGCCGCTATGACGGCCCGGGCCTCGGCCGCAGCGCGCACCGCCTGCTGACGTCGCTCCTCACGCAGGACGCGCCAGCGCTCCACCATCTCGTCGACGTCGACGATCCGCGCCCAGACCGGGGACCGCGGGCCCACCCCGGGCCGCAGCCGGTCCTCGCGGACCCGGTGGTTGTAGTCGTCGAGGACCGCGCGGACGCTCTCCTCGGTGCGCAGGTCCAGCAGCGACTCGGGGTAGCCGGCGACCTCCTTGCGCAGGGCCATCGCCGGCGACATCGCACCCGACATGTCGAGGTTCTCGCGCTCGACCAGGCTCTTGACCCACCAGTCGGGGTCCTCGACCTCGGGGTTGCCGAGGCTGCGCAGGGGCTTGCCTGCGCCGGGCAGGTTGTCGAACTCCCCGCGCTCCTGCGCCTCCCGGATCGCCTTCTCCACCGGCGACTCCCACCGCTCCACGATTCGACCCTAACCCGACGCCCTGCGGCTCTGCACGCCTGCCCGGTCGCCCTCCGCAGGGCTGCGAGGTCGCCCTCCGCAGGCCTGCAAGGTCGGCGTCCGCAGGCCTGCCCGTAGGGTCGGGCCATGCGCATCGTCTCCCTCCTGCCGTCCACCACGGAGATCTTGTTCGCCGTGGGAGCGGGCCCGCAGGTGGTCGGGGTGACCTTCGAGTGCGACACCCCTGCCGAGGCCCGGACCCGCACGATCGTGTCGACCACCGCGATCCCGGAAGGGTTGCCCCCACACGAGATCGACGCCTTCGTCAGCCGCGCCATGGCCGCCGGGGAGGACCTCTACCACCTCGACTCCGGCGCCCTGTCAGCGCTCGACGCCGACCTCGTCGTCACCCAGGACCTGTGCGCGGTGTGCGCGGTGGACGTGTCGGTGGTCGACGATGCCCTGGCCTACCTGGGCTGCCGCGCCGAGGTCCTCACCATCGACCCGCACAGCCTCGACGAGGTGCTCGGCTCCGTCGAGACGCTCGGGGCTGCGAGCGGTTGCGGCGACGCCGCGGCCGACCTGGTGCGTGACCTCCGCGGCCGACTGGCCACCGTGCAGGAGCAGGTGTCGGGCGCCACTCGACCGCGCGCGCTGGTCCTGGAGTGGACCGACCCCGCCTTCGCCCCCGGCCACTGGGTGCCCGAGATGGTCACCGTCGCCGGCGGCACCAACGCCCTCGGCGACGCAGGCGAGAAGTCGGTGCGCGTGACGTGGGAAGCGGTGCGCGACAGCGCCCCCGAGGTCATCGTCTGCGCGCCCTGCGGCTACGACCTCGAGGGGTCGACCCAGCTCGCGCACGCGGCGATCGCGTCCGGGGAGCTGCCGAGCGGCATACCGGTCTGGGCGGTGGACGCGAACGCGAGCTTCGCCCGCCCCGGACCCCGGCTCGTCGACGGGGTCGAGGCGCTCGCCGGGATCCTGCACCCGGGCCTCGCTCCGGCCCCGCGCGCCGACATGGCCCGCCGCCTGCGCTGACCGCGCAGGCGACCGGCCGGACGGTCAGTCGACCAGCGAGAGCAGCAGGTCCGCGCGGGTCAGCACCCCGACCGGCTTGCCGTCCTCGACGACCATGATCGCGTCGGACTTCTCGAGCTCGTGGCGTGCGGCGGACACCGGCTCGCCGGCACCGACCAGCGGCAGCGAGGGCTCCATGTGCTTCTCGACCGGGTCGGTGAGGTGCGCCGAACCGTTGAACAACGCCTCGAGCAGCGCCCGCTCGCTCACCGAACCGGCGACCTCGCCGGCCATGACGGGCGGCTCGGCGCCGACGACCGGCATCTGCGACACGGAGTACTCGTGGAGGATCTCGATGGCGTCGCGGACCGTCTCGGTCGGGTGCGTGTGCACGAGGGCGGGCAGGTCGCCGGCCTTGTTGTGCAGCACCTCGCCGACGGTCGCCTGACCGGCGGTGCGCATGAACCCGTAGGAGCTCATCCAGTCGTCGTTGAAGATCTTGGACATGTAGCCGCGACCGCTGTCGGGCAGCAGCACGACCATGACGGCATCGGCCGGCAGGTCCTTGGCGGCGCGCAGCGCGGCGACGACCGCCATGCCGCAGGAGCCGCCGACGAGCAGGCCCTCCTCCTTGGCCAGGCGGCGGGTCATCTCGAACGAGTCGGCGTCGCTCACGGCGATCACGTCGTCGACGACGGCCGGGTCGTAGGCGGTCGGCCAGAAATCCTCGCCGACACCTTCGACGAGGTACGGGCGACCGGTGCCGCCGGAGTAGACCGAGCCCTCCGGGTCGGCGCCGATGATCTGCACGCGGCCACCCTCGCGGTCGGCCGAGGCCTCACGCAGGTAGCGACCCGTGCCGGTGATGGTGCCGCCGGTGCCGACGCCCGCGACGAAGTGCGTCACGCGACCGTCGGTGTCGTTCCAGATCTCCGGACCGGTCGACTCGTAGTGCGAGGCAGGACCGTTCTGGTTGGCGTACTGGTTCGGCTTCCACGCACCCTCGATCTCGCGGACGAGGCGGTCGGAGGTCTCGTAGTAGGAGTCCGGGTGGTCGGGGGCCACGGCGGTCGGGCACACCACGACCTCGGCGCCATACGCCTTGAGCACGTCGCGCTTGTCCTGGCTCACCTTGTCGGGGCACACGAAGACGCACTTGTAGCCCTTGCGCTGCGCCACCAGGGCCAGGCCGACACCGGTGTTGCCGGAGGTCGGCTCGACGATGGTGCCGCCGGGCTTGAGCTCGCCGGAGGCCTCAGCGGCCTCGACCATCTTCAGCGCGATGCGGTCCTTCACGGACCCGCCGGGGTTGAGGTACTCGACCTTCGCGAGAATGGTGGCCGAGATGCCCTCGGTGACCGAGTTGAGCTTGACCAAGGGCGTGTTCCCGACGAGGTCGGCGATGTGCTCTGCGTACTTCACCGTCTCATCCTCTCAGACCGTTGAGGGAGGCCGGACCACGCCCGGTGGGGCACCCTGAGGTCAGGCAGGGCGTTGGTGAGGGCACGTTCCGCTGGAGCAGAGAGCGAGGAGAGCACTGATGGGCCGGGCACGCAGGGCACGCAGGATCGCCGCGACCGCGGCCTACGGCGGGGGCGGACTCGCGGCAGGCATCGGCGCGATCGGCGCCATCGGGTACGGCGTCCTCAAGGTCGAGGCGAAGATCGCCCGCCGCATCGTCGGCCAGCCCTTCGACGGCTCGCCGGACGACAACGGCACGTATGGCGCGGGGGTCGGTGAGCCGGTCGAGCTCGTCGTCCTCGGTGACTCCTCTGCCGCCGGCATGGGGGCCGACACCCCTCACCAGACGGTCGGGGCGATCATCGCCAACGGTGTCTCCGCCCTCACCGGCCGACCCGTGCGGCTGACCAACACGGCCGTGGTCGGCTCGGAGTCCTCCGGCCTCGAGCTCCAGCTCGCCAACGCCCTCGACCGTGTCCCGCGCCCGCACGTCGCCGTGATCATGATCGGCGCCAACGACGTGACCCACCGGATCGACAAGGCCATCGCGGTGCGGCACCTCGAGACCGTCGTCCGGGCGCTGCGCGAGCTCGGCACCGAGGTCGTCGTCGGCACCTGCCCCGACCTCGGGACCATCGAGCCGATCCCCCAGCCGCTGCGCCTCATCGGCCGCCGCTGGTCGCGTGACCTCGCCGCCGCGCAGACGGTCGCCGTCGTCGAGGCCGGTGGACGCACCGTGTCCCTCGGCGACCTGCTCGGGCCCGAGTTCTACGAGCGGCCCAAGGAGATGTTCAGCGCCGACCGCTTCCACCCCTCCCCCGCCGGCTACGCCCGGGCCGCCGCTGCCCTGCTCCCCAGCGTGTATGCCGCCCTCGGGGTCTGGTCCGGCCAGCCCGACGACGACCGCGTCCCCGACTCCCGCCGTGGCGAGGGGGTGGGCCCGGTGGCCGTCGCCGCGACGTATGCCGTCCGCGACCCCGGCACCGAGGTCAGCGCCACCCAGATCGCCGGGCAGGCCCGTGGCCCGCGCGGCCGTTGGGCCAAGCTGCTGCGCCGCCCGCACGACCCCGTGCCGGACCGCGCGGACAACATGGACGACGTCGCGGAACCATCGGGGGCGCAGGGTGGGGACGCCGGCAACGCCGTGGGCGAGAGCAAGGCCACACCCGGTGACCAGCGCACCGACGAAGCCCCACGGCATACGATCGAGGCTGACTAAGCGACCGCTCACCCGGCGGTCGCCCTCGACGAGGAGGAACCCCCGTGACCGAAGCCGTCATCGTCTCCACCGCCCGCACGCCGATCGGCCGGGCGTTCAAGGGATCGCTCAAGGACATCCGTCCCGACGACCTGTCGGTGCAGGTCATCCGTGCCGCCCTGGCCAAGATCCCCGAGCTCGACCCGACGCTGGTCGAGGACCTCTACTGGGGCTGCGCCGAGCCGTCCGGCCGCCACGGGTCCAACATGGCCCGCGTGGTCTCGGTGCTGGCCGGGTTCGACGGGCTGCCGGGCTCGACGATCAACCGGTTCTGCGCCTCGTCGGTGCAGACGACCCGCATGGCGTACCACGCGATCAAGGCCGGCGAGGGCGACATCTTCCTGTCCGGTGGCGTCGAGTGCGTGTCGCAGTACACCAACTGGGCGGGCGCGGGCGGCTCTGCCGGCGACGACCAGAATCCCGCGTTCACGCCCGCCAAGGAGCGCAGCGAGGCGATCGCCAAGTCCAACGAGACCTGGACCGACCCGCGCGAGCAGGGCCTGGTCCCCGACGTCTACCTGTCGATGGGCCAGACCGCAGAGAACGTCGCGACGCTCAAGGGAATCAGCCGTGAGCGCCAGGACGAGTGGGGCGTCTCGTCGCAGAACCGCGCGGAGAAGGCCATCGCCGACGGGTTCTTCGAGCGCGAGATCGCGCCCGTCACCCTCGCCGACGGCACGGTCGTCAGCAAGGACGACGGTCCCCGTGCGGGCGTCACGCTCGAGGCGCTGCAGGGGCTCAACCCGGTGTTCCGCGAGCAGGGCACCATCACCGCCGGCAACTGCTGCCCGCTCAACGACGGTGCGGCTGCGGTCGTTGTCATGAGCGACACCAAGGCCGCCGAGCTCGGCCTCACCCCGCTCGCCCGCGTCGTGTCGACCGGCGTCTCGGCGCTGTCGCCCGAGATCATGGGTCTCGGCCCGGTCGAGGCGTCGCGCCAGGCGCTGGCCCGCGCCGGCATGACCATCGGCGACATGGACCTCTACGAGATCAACGAGGCGTTCGCCGCGCAGGTGCTGCCGAGCGCCGACGAGCTGGGCATGGACTTCGACAAGCTCAACGTCCACGGCGGGGCCATCGCGCTCGGCCACCCGTTCGGCTCGACCGGCGCCCGCATCACGACGACCCTGCTCAACGGGCTCGCCTCGCGCGACGGGCAGTTCGGCCTCGAGACGATGTGCGTCGGCGGCGGCCAGGGCATGGCCATCATCTACGAGCGCCTCAGCTGACGGCTCGTTCCTCTCCCATCCCTCATTCGATGTGAACGCGCCGGGAGAACCCGGCGCGTTCACATCGAATCGACGGAGAGGTCGGCCAAGAGGCCCCGGAGTCGGTGCGGCAACGCGTCGACGTCGGGGCCTCCTGCTGTGCAGACGTCGAAGACGAGGACGGTCAGCTGGTCCATGACGACCGCCGGCCCCAGGTCGGGCAGCAGCGGTGCCCGGTCGCCGGCGAGGTCGGCGAGGAGGGTGCGGACGGTCGGGACACAGCGGAGCGCGTGGTCCAACGGCAGCTGGTGCCACCGTCGGACCACGCGCTCGAGCTCTGTCGAAACCTCCTGCGGGACAGGTGATCTCGAGGGCACGCGGGACTACTCGCTGCGCAGGCGGCCGAGCAGGCGCAGGATCTCGAGGTAGAGCCACACGAGCGTGACGATGAGGCCGTGGGCCAGCAGCCAGGAGTACTTCTCCGGGGCGCCGGCGGCGATGGCCTTGTCGATGGAGTCGAAGTCCAGGGCCAGCATGGCCGAGGCGAGGCCGATCGCGAACAGCGAGATGCCGATGCCGAGGGCGCCGGAGCCACCGATGCCGAACGCGGTGTTGGTGACCAGGGCGTAGACCAGGTTGATGAGCGCGAAGATCGCGTAGCCGATGACCGCCATGGTGACGATGCGGCGGAACTTGGCGGTGACCTTGATGATGCCGGTCTTGTAGGCCAGCAGCATGCCGGCGAAGACGGACAGCGTCGCGAGGATGGCCTGCGGGACGATGCCCTGGAGGATCCCTGCGCCGGGCTCGGGCGGGAACGCCGCGGCGTAGAACCGCGAGATCGAGCCGACGAGCACGCCCTCGAACACCGCGTACGCCACGATCAACGGCACGCTGATCGTCTTCTTGAAGGCGATCACGAGGCCGAGCACGAGGGTGGCGGCGATGCCGGCCATCATGAGGAGGGCACCGAGCTGCGGCGTGAGCTGCCAGGCGATGGCGCCCACGACGACGACGATGGCGAACAGCCCACTGGTCTTCATGACCACGTCGTCGATGGTGATGCGGCGCGACTGCACCGGCCCTGCGGCCGGCTGGTTGTAGAGGTCCTGCAGCTGCTGGGAGGACATCGCGTCCGTGCCAGACATGCCGGCGGTGGGCTGCTGGGGCCCGCGGCCGAAGCCTGCGTAGCCCTGGCGGGAGTCCTTCTCGATCCGGTCGAACACCGGGTTGCTGGCCATGCGTTGCTCCTTGAGGGGCGTCGTGCGGCCCTGCGGTCGGCCGCTCACCCCAGAATACGTGCGGGACCCACCCGAGAGTTCCCGTGCCACGCCCCCCGTGGACGGTGGCGAGAATTCACACGGCGCATCTGGCGTGCCGCGGGGCCGGCGGAGGACGCTTGGGTCGTGAGGATCGCGAGCTTCAACGTGGAGAACCTCTTCGACCGCGCCACCCTCCTGGCCGCCGACGACTGGGCCACGCACCGCGTCCTGCTGGAGAAGTACGCGCGCCTGACGCGGATCCTCCAGCGCCCGACGTACACCGCGGAGGACAAGACCCTGATCGTCCTGCTGCTCGCCGACCTCGGCCTCGCTGCGTCCGACTCCGGGACGTGGGTGAGGTTGCGCCAGAACCGCGGCCGCCTCGTCACCCGGCGACGGGCCGGCGGCATGAGCGTGGTCGCCGACGGTCGCAGCGACTGGGTCGGCTGGCTCGAGCTCACCACCCAGGCGGTCTCCGAGCTCACGGCGCGGCACACCGCACAGGTGGTGCACGACCTCGGCGCCGACGTGCTGGGAGTCGTCGAGGCCGAGAGCCGGATCGCCCTGCAACGCTTCAACGTCGACCTGCTGCGACCCCTCGGCAACCGCATCTACGGCCACGTGATGCTCATCGACGGCAACGACGACCGCGGCATCGACGTCGGCATCATGACGCGCGGCGACCACCCCATCGAGCGCATCGTCAGCCATGTCGACGACGCCGATCTCGCCGGGCTCGTCTTCGGGCGGGACTGCCCCGAGTACACGGTCACGCTCCCCGGGGGCGGCACGCTGCTGGTGCTGGTCAACCACTTCAAGTCCAAGGGGTACGGCCAGGCTGCGGACTCGAACCGGCGTCGGCGCCGGCAGGCCGAACGCGTCGCCGAGATCTACCGCCGTCGCCGGGCCGAGGGCCACGAGCACGTGGTCGTGCTCGGCGACCTCAACGACACCCCGGACTCGGCACCGCTGGCCCCGCTCCTCGTCGGCAGCGCGGGCGAGCCGTCCGACCTGCGGGACATCTCGGCCCACCCGGGCTTCGACGACGGCGGCTACCCGGGGACCTACACGACCGGGCGCGCGGGCAACAAGATCGACTACATCCTCTGCTCCCCCGCCGTCTTCGCCGCGATCACGGCGGCGGGGATCTTCCGCAAGGGGGTCTGGACCGCCTCGAACCGGTGGGAGATGTACCCGACCCTGACCCGCGAGCAGGACGCGGCGTCGGACCACGCCGCCCTCTGGGTCGACGTCGACCTCTGAGCGACCGGGCGCACTGGTGCCCCCGACGGGGGTCGAACCCGCACCTGTGGCGATTTTAAGTCGCCTGCCTCTGCCAGTTGGGCCACGGGGGCGCGCCCAGTATGCCGCGAGCCCACTTGCGCCGCGGGACCTCCCGGTGCGTGCCGCCGGGAGGTCCGTGGCCGTCAGTGACCGCGGGCGGCGAGCCGCCGGGCGCCGGTGGCCTGGAGCTGGATGACCGCCCGGGTGACCACGGGGACGTAGCGCAGGCCGCGCCAGGTGAGGTGCGCCATCGCCCCGACCGGGATGACGGCCTTGTTGGCCGCCAGGCCGTCCACGCCGCGCTTCGCGGTGAGCTCGGCGGTGAGGAACCTCGGCTGGAGCATCCGGACGCGGGACCGGACGCTGCTGCCGCCGAAGCTGGCCGGCGCCTCGTACATCTCGTCCAGGAGCGGGGTGTCGACGAACCCGGGGCACAGCACGCTCACCTGGATGCCCAGCGCCGCTGCCTCGGCGCGCAGTGCGGTCGAGAGCCCGACCACGGCGTGCTTGGTCGTCGTGTAGGGCAGCATCGACGGGGCCGGGATGAGACCGGCCAGCGACGCGGTGTTGAGGATGTGGCCGCTCCCCTGGGCGCGCATCACCTCGTAGGCGGCGGTCACGCCGTTGACGACCCCGCGGAGGTTGACGTCGATCGCCTTGTCCCAGTGGCGCTCGTCGAGCTCCTCGAGCAGGCCGCCGATGCCGATACCGGCGTTGTTGACCATGACGTCGAGGCGTCCGTGCTGGGCGACGACGTCCTGCACCACCGTGCGCACGGCAGCGGCGTCGGCCACGTCGAGCGCGACGGCCGAGCACCACGGGCCGAGCTCACGGGCGGTCGCCTCCGCGGCGTCGAGGTTGAGGTCGGCGAGGACGACGTGGCTGCCGCGGCCGACGAGCTCGGCGGCGATCGCCTTGCCGATCCCCGACGCGCCACCGGTGACGATGCTGACCTTGGGCTCGAACGTCTTACGCATCAACGGGTTCCTTTGCTGAGGGAGGGTTTGCGGGGACGGTGACGCGTTCGAAGACCGAGTCGTCCATCGTCCGGGTGCGCCACCAGTAGGCGATCGTGGATCCGGGCCACAGGGCGGTGTTGTGGCCGAACCTGTCGAGGTACCAGCTCTTGCAGCCGGTGGCCCAGACGGTGTGCCGCGAGCGTCGCTGCATCTCGTCGGTGAAGGCGTCCTGCGCGGCCTCGGTGGTCACGCGGGCCCCGCCGCGGGCCCGGTCCAGCCCCTGGAGGATGTAGCGGGTGGCGAACTCGGTCATCATGACGACCGAGCTGTGGCCGAGCCCCGTGTTGGGGCCGAGCAGCAGGTAGAGCTCGGGGAACCCGGCCACGGTGATGCCGAGGTGGCTGTGGGCGCCCGTGGACCAGGCGTCCTCGAGGGTGCGTCCCTCGAGGCCGCGGATGCCCATCCGGTCGTAGCTGCCGGTGAGCGAGAACCCGGTGCCGAGCACGATCGCGTCGACCTCGTGGCGGGCGCCGTCGGCGGTGACCACGGCGTCGGGCTCGACCCGCTCGATCGGCGACGTCACGAGGTCGACGTCGTCGCGGTCGAAGGTTGGCCAGTAGGTGCTGGACAGCAGGATCCGCTTGCAGCCCAACGTGTAGTCGGGGGTCAGTGCGGCCCGCACCTGCGGGTCGCGCACGGCCTTCGCGAGCTCGCGCCGCGCAATACGCTCTGCTGCCCGGGCGATGACCGGGAAGCGGACGAAGAGCGGGGCCTGGGCCTCCATCCGCCAGTAGGTGAGCCAGCGGACCGCGCGCTGCAGCGCCGGCCGGCGGCGGAACGCCTCCTGGCGTCGCGTGCTCCACGGCAGGTCCTTCTTGGGCAGCGTCCAGGCAGGGGTCCGCTGGAAGACCGTGGTGCGCGCAGCCCGGGGGGCCAGCTCGGGGACGAGCTGGACCGAGCTCGCCCCGGTGCCGACGACGGCGACCCGCCGGCCGTCGAGGGCGTCGCGCTCCGGCCACTGTGCGGTGTGGATGACCTCACCGGCGAAGTCGGACAGGCCGGGGAAGTCCGGGAGGGAGGGCTCGTGCAGGGCCCCGACCCCGAGGACCAGGGCGTCCGCCGTCCACCGGCGACCGTCCGCGGCGGCGAGCTCCCAGCGCTGTTGTGCCTCGTCGTACTCGGCGGCGACGAGGTCCGCGCCGAAGACGATCCGCTCGCGCAGTCCGTGGCGGTCGACGACGTCGCGCAGGTAGCCCCAGATCTCCGGGGCGGTGGCGTAGTCGCGGCTCCAGTCCGGCTTCTGGTCGAACGAGAAGCTGTAGAGACGGGACGGCACGTCGCAGGCGCACCCGGGGTACCGGTTGTCGCGCCAGGTGCCGCCCACGTCGTCGGCCCGCTCCAGGATGACGAAGTCGTCACCGCGCTGGGCGAGCCGGACCGCCATGCCGAGGCCCGAGAAACCGGTGCCGACGACGACGACCTGGTGGTGGGGAGTGGCCATGAGCGGCAACTTACCATCAGTAAGTTACCAGCGGTAGCGGTAGGGTTGGGGCGTGCCCACGACCACCTCCTCCGCGCGCCGGGCCTCCACCACCGGGCCCGACCGACCGACCCGGGTCAGGATGCCCCGCGCCCAGCGCGAGGAGCAGATCCTCACGATTGCCGAGCAGGTCTTCGCCGAGCGGGGCTACCAGGCGACGACGATGGAGGACATCGCCGAGCAGGTCGGGGTCACCAAACCGCTGATCTACGAGTACTTCGGCTCCAAGGAGGGCCTGCTGGCCGCGTGCATCAACCGCGCCCGGACCCAGCTCCGCGAGGCCACCGAGGCCTCGTGGGCCGCCGTCGGTCCGGACGCCTCCCTGGAGGAGGTCTTCCGCGCCGGGGTGCGGGCCTTCTTCACGTTCATCGACGGCCACGCGACGGCCTTCGTCCTGATCCAGCAGGAGGGCGCAGTCGCGTCGCAGGCCAGCCCGCTCATCGAGTCGATCCGCGAGCAGCAGTCCGCCGCGACCGTGGCCACCTTCCGGGCCGCGCCCGCCCTCGCGGGCGTCCCCGACGTGCTGCTCGAGGGGTATGCCGAGGTGGTGATCGGCGCGTGCGAGCGCCTCGCGCTGTGGCGCGCGGGACGGAGCGACGTCGGGGTCGACGACGCCACCGACATCGTCGTGTCGAGCGTCTGGGGTGGCCTCGCCGCCCTGGTCCCGTCAGCCGGGTGACTGGGAGACCGTCGCTCCGCGCAGCATCGGTCCCGCGAGCAGGGTGGTGATCGCGGAGGGCGCGCGCCCCGGGTCGAGCAGGGCGCCGACGACCGCCTGCTCCTGCGTGGTGCCGGCCAGGCCGGCATCGGGATCGGTCACCGCCGCCCCGGCAGCACCGGAGAGCAGGCCCGGCAGGGCCGAGAACTCGGGGTTCGCGGGGTAGCCGCCGATGTTGTCGGTGCCGTCGTCGAACTTCTTGCCCGGGACCGGTCGAGCCTGCGACGTCCTCGGGTCGGGGAGCAGGCCGCAGCTGGCCGGGCGACGCTCCCCCCACCGCGGTTCCTCCCCCGTCCGGTACCCCGGACGCTGAGGGGCGACCTCGACGGTGATGTGGAAGGTGTCGTCCCGGAACGCCTCGTCGATGCGGGGCCGCCAGTCCACGAGCGCCTCGGTGAAGCACGGGTACTGCGGGGAGTACTTCGCGAACAGCTCCACCGTCGGCCGCTGCACCTGACCCACCCGGATGATCCGCTCCCCGTTCGCCTCCAGGAACCCCGACGCCTCGTTCGCGAACCCCGCCGTCCCCGCCAGGAACCCCGCCAACACATCCTTCTTCTGCACGATCGTCGTGTTCGTCGTCGCCAACGTCGACGCCGCCCGCACCAGATCCGGCGCCGCCACCGCATACGTGCTCGCCAGGTCAGCCAACCCCGAGATGTCCGCCTGGATCACCGGCACCTTCGGATTGATCTCCTTGAAGTAGGAGTCCACCAGCACCAGGTTCTGACCCAACCGCGTCCCACGACCCTCCAACGCCGACGCCAACGCGTTCAACGTCGCCGACAGCTTCGCCGGCTCCACCGCCCGCAACAACGGCAACAGGTCCGCGAACACCTTCTCCAGCTCGATCGCCACGCTCGACCGGTCCTGGGTGATGACGTCACCGGCCCTGATCGGGGCGGCGGGCTCGGCCTGGGGCACGAGGTCGACGTACCGCTCACCGAAGAGGGTCTTGGGCAGGAGCCGGGCGTGGACGTTGGCCGGGATGAGGTCGACCGAGTCGGGATCGAGCGCGAGCCCGAGCCGCGCCCCGTCACCGGTGGTCTCCACCGAACGCATCTGCCCGACGATGACGCCCCGGACCTTGACGTCGGCCGCGGTCTGCAGCTGCGACCCGATGCGGTCGGTCTCGAGCGTGACGCGGACGACGCGGGTGAAGACCTGGGCGTACGACGCGATGGACACCGAGATGAGCAGGCCGACCACGAGGAGGAAGGCGAGGCCGTACGTCTTGTCGCTCAGCCGGGCGAGGCCACCGGTCGCCGGGCCGAGCGGTGAACGTGGTGTCGTCGGCAGCCGGGCAGCCTCGAGCCGCCCGGGATCAGCCAGAGACGGGTCAGCCGGGTCAGCGACAGGGCGGGCGCGCTCGACGTCGACCGTCCTCACCACCCTTCGTTGCGTGATGTACGACACCGTGGCAACGAGCGAACGGGGTGGAGGTTACGTCCGGTTTCGACCGGACTCGACGGCGTCGGCGACCGACAGGGCGATGCCGTCGAGGATGTCGTGCTCCGAGGTCACCACGCGGTCGACACCGAGGTCGGCCATCCGCTGGACGACCTCGCGCCAGACCAGGGCACCGGCACCGATGACGTCGACGCGACCCGGGTGCATGAAGCCGAGCGCCGCCCGCTCGTCCCGCGTCATCTCCAGCAGCTCCTCGCAGGCCCGCAGGACGGCTTCGCTGGAGAGCTCGGCGAGGTGGATGCGCTCGGGCTGGTAGCTCGTCAGGCCCAGCGCGTGCGCGGTCACGGTGGTCACGCTGCCGGCGAGGCCGACGAGGGTCTGCACCCCGTCGAGCTCGACGCGCTCGCGGGCGAGCTCGATCGCCGCTTCGACGTCGGCCACCGCGGCGGCGACCTCGGCCGCCGTCGGTGGGTCGGAGCGCAGGTGGCGCTCGGTCATCCGGACGCAGCCGACGTCGACCGACCGGCCCGACTCGACCGTGTCGAGGCCGCGGACCAGCTCGGTCGAGCCGCCGCCAAGGTCCACGACGAGGTAGGGCCCGGGGATGCCGGCAGCGCGCAGGTCACCGGTGGCCCCGCGGAACGACAACCCGGCCTCCTCGTCGCCGGAGACGACCTCGGGGGTGGTGCCGTAGTGGGCGAAGGCCTCGCGGACGCCGGTGACGAACTCGTCGGCGTTCGAGGCGTCGCGGGAGGCCGAGGTCGCCACGAAGCGGACCTGCTCGGCACCGAGCTCTCGGCACTGCCCGGCGTACTCCGACGCCATCGCGAGGGTCCGGCGCATGGCCTCGGGGTCGATCTGCCCGGTCCGGTCCACGCCGTACCCGAGGCGCACGACCTCCATCCGGCGCAGCACGTCGGTGAGCGCACCGGTGTGGGGGTCGATGTCGGCGACGAGCAGCCGGATCGAGTTGGTGCCGCAGTCGACGGCCCCGACGCGCGTCACGCGGACGTGCCGTCCGGCACGCACGAGCCGTTCGACCACCAGTCGCCGAGCAGTGCGAGCGTCTCGTCACCGAGGGGGTTCACGCCGGGACCCGCGGCGAGGGAGTGCGCCGCGAGGACGTGCAGGCACTTCACGCGGGTGGGCATGCCGCCCGCGGAGATGCCCTCGATCTCCTCGACCCGGCCGAGCTCGTACCGGCGCCGCAGGTAGTCCTCGTGCGCGGCGGCATACCGGGCCGCGAGGTCCTCGTCCGCGGCGAGGCGGTCGGTCATCTCCTTCATCACGCCCTGGCTCTCCAGGGTCGAGATGGCTCCGGTGAGCTTGGGGCAGGTCGCGTAGAACGTCGTCGGGAACGGTGTCCCGCCCGGCAGCCGCGGCTCGGTGGTGAGCACGTCGGGCCGGCCGCAGGGGCAGCGGTGGGCCACTGCGACGACACCGCGCGGCACCCGGCCGAGCTGGACGTCGACGGCGGCGATGTCGGCCTGCGTGGGTGGCTGGGCCTGGGGCACGTCGGGGGGCAGTTCGGTCACGTCGGGGAGGTCACTTCTGCTGGTGTGGTCGGGTCACTTGCCGGGGGTCGCAGAGCCGGACGTCGCCGCCGGGCCGGAGTCGGCCACGCGGACCGACTCCCAGAGCTGGCCGTACCACGGGTGGTCGCTCGAGGCCGCAGGCGCCTTGGCCACCCCGGGCAGGGCCTTCGCCGACGGCTTGCCGTCGATCACGGTGTAGGACTTCTCGCCGACCTTGACGAACTTGAGGCGTTCGCGGGCCTGCTGCATGACGTAGGCCTCGTCGTCCCAGCGGGCCTGCTCCTTCTGGAGCTCGGCGACCTGGGCGCGCTGCTGGCCGACTCCCTCGTTGAGCGCGTCGATCTCCCCCTGCTGGCGCAGGTAGGACCGCAGCGTGGGCACGAGCGTCACGGCGAGCAGCACGAGGATCGTCGCGAGGACGACCCCGCGCAGCACCGTGCGCGACGCCTTGCGCTCGGTGGCGACCTGCGCGGACGCCGCCTTGCGGACCGCGCCGGACGCCGTGGCGCGTGAGCGCCCGGGCCCCGCCCCCGGTCGGGCGGAGGTACCGCGCGAGCTGCTGCGCGCCGTACCTCCCGAGCGGGGCGCGGCAGGACGGCGGGGCGGTGTGCCCGACCCGCTCGTCCCGTGTCCCGTTCCTGCCATGGCTGTCCCGACCGACCCGTGTCCGGCCGTCAGGCCTTGCTGCCGGCCGAGAAGCGCGGGAAGGCGCCGACCCCGGCGTAGCGGGCGGCGTCGTCGAGCTCCTCCTCGATGCGCAGGAGCTGGTTGTACTTGGCGACGCGCTCGGACCGGGCCGGGGCGCCGGTCTTGATCTGGCCGCAGTTGGTGGCGACGGCGAGGTCGGCGATGGTGACGTCCTCGGTCTCGCCGGAACGGTGGCTCATCATGCAGCGGTAGCCGTTGCGGTGGGCGAGGTCGACGGCGTCGAGGGTCTCGGTGAGCGAGCCGATCTGGTTGACCTTGACGAGCAGGGCGTTGGCCGTGCGGGCGTCGATGCCGCGCTGGAGGCGCACGGGGTTGGTGACGAACAGGTCGTCGCCGACGATCTGCACCCGGTCGCCGAGGCGGTCGGTCATGGCCTTCCAGCCGTCCCAGTCCTCCTCGTCGAGCGGGTCCTCGATGGAGACCAGCGGGTAGCTGTCGACGAGCTCGGCGTAGTAGTCGATCATCTCGGCCGAGGTCTTGGACGCACCCTCGAACGCGTAGGTGCCGTCCTCGTTGTGGAACTCGCTGGCCGCGACGTCGAGGGCCAGGGCGATCTGCGTGCCCGCCTCGTAGCCGGCCTTCTCGATGGCGATGAGGATGAGGTCGAGGGCGGCGCGGTTGGACTCGAGGTTCGGCGCGAAGCCACCCTCGTCGCCGAGGCCGGTGGCCAGGCCCTTCTCCTTGAGCACGCTCTTGAGCGAGTGGTAGACCTCGGTGCCCCAGCGCAGCGCCTCCTTGAAGGAGTCGGCGCCGATGGGGGCGATCATGAACTCCTGGATGTCGACGTTGGAGTCGGCGTGGCTGCCACCGTTGAGGATGTTCATCATCGGGACGGGCAGGACGTGGGCGTTCGGGCCGCCGACGTAGCGGAACAGCGGGAGGCCGGAGGACTCCGCGGCGGCCTTGGCCACGGCCAGGGAGACACCGAGGATCGCGTTGGCGCCGAGCTTGCCCTTGTTGTCGGTGCCGTCGAGGTCGAGCATGACCTGGTCGATGATCCGCTGCTCGCTGGCCTCGTAGCCGACGAGCTTGGGGTTGATGTCGTCGAGCACGGCGTCGACCGCCTGCTCGACACCCTTGCCGAGGTAGCGCTTCTTGTCGCCGTCGCGGCGCTCTGAGGCCTCGAACGCGCCGGTGGAGGCGCCGGAGGGAACGGCTGCCCGGGCGATGGTGCCGTCGTCGAGGGCCACCTCGACCTCGACCGTGGGGTTGCCTCGTGAGTCGAGGATCTCGCGGGCGCCTACTGCGTCAATGGTGGCCACAGACATCTCCATCAGTGCTCGAAACCAGGGGTCCAACAGGTACCCGACGAGGCTACCCGCTGCCCCCTCCCCCGTCGGCGACCGACCCGCAGTCCGGACGTATGGCGCGGGGCGGGCCCCGCGCCATACGTCACCGGCAGGTCAGGTGAGCCGCTGGTGGGCGACGGCGATCGCGGCACCGAGGCGGGCGTTGTCGCGGACGAGCGCGATGTTGGTGTCCAGCGAGCGGCCGTCGGAGAGCTCGACGATGCGGCCGAGCAGGAACGGCGTGATGTCCTTGCCGTGGATGCCGCGTTCGTCGCACTCGGCGAGCGCCTGGTCGATGAGCACCCCGATCTCGGCCGCGGGGATCTCGTCGTCGGCGGGCACGGGGTTGGCGACGGCGATCGCTCCGGCCAGGCCCAGGTCCCACTTGGCGGCCATCATCGCAGCGATCTCGTCGGCGGAGTCGGCCCGCAGCGGGGCGCGGTGGCCGCTGGAGCGGGAGTAGAACGACGGGAACTCGTCGCTGCCGCGGACGACGACCGGTACGCCGAGGGTCTCGAGCGTCTCGAGGGTGAGGCCGATGTCGAGGATCGACTTCACGCCGGCGCTGACGACGGCGACGTCGGTCTGGCCGAGCTCGGTGAGGTCGGCCGAGATGTCGAAGCTGTGCTCGGCGCCGCGGTGGACCCCACCCAGTCCGCCGGTGACGAACACCCGGATCCCGGCGAGGGCCGCGAGGCGCATCGTGGCCGCGACGGTCGTCGCGCCGTGCGCGCGGCGGGCGATGACGTGCGGGAGGTCGCGCAGGCTGACCTTGGCGACGTCGGGGTGGGTGGCGAGGGTCTCGAGCTCGTCGCGGTCCAGGCCGATGCGCGGCACACCGTCGAGCACCGCGATGGTGGCCGGGGTCGCGCCGCCGTCGCGGATGATCTGCTCGACCTCCACGGCCATGGCGACGTTGCGCGGGTAGGGCATGCCGTGGCTGATGATCGTGCTCTCCAGGGCCACGACCGGCCGGCCCGCCGCGAGCGCGTCGGCGACCTCGGCATTGAGGCGCAGTGAGTGGTGGGGCGTGGTCATCGGGACTCCTTGGTCGGGCGGCGGTGGGTGGAGGGTGTGGTCGAGCGGGAGGTGGTCGGCACGGCGGTCCTGGTCGCGGTGGCCGATGCGGTGCTGGCAGCGGCGGCCTTGGCGAGCTCGGCGTCGACGAGCCGCGGGGTGAGGTCGGGGCGCACCGTCTCCGAGCTCGAGACGGTCAGACCGGCCGCCATCTGGCCGAACCGCGCGGCGTCGGCGGGGCTGTCGCCGCGCAGGATCGCATGCACGAACGCCGCGGTCATCGAGTCACCGGCACCCGTGACGTCGACGACCTTGACGGCCGGGGCCGGCAGCAGGGTGACAGTGACCCGGCCGTCGTCACCGAGGCTGCTGAGCAGGCTGCCCCGGGTGCCACGGCGGACCCAGACGTGCTGGACTCCGAGCCCGTGGACGATCCGGGCCGCCCGCGAGATCGCGGCGCGGGTCTGGGCGACCGGCGCCCCGACGAGGGCGGCGAGCTCGTCGAGGTTCGGGGTCAGGGCGAGCAGTGGACGCTGCGGCGAGAGCATGGTCACGAGGTGGCGCGCCTTGGCGACGCTCACCGGGTCGATGACGACCGGCACCTGCACGGCGGCTGCGAAGTCGAGCAGCCACGCCGCCGGCGCCTGCGGCACGTTGCCGTCGACGACGAGCAGGTCGGCGTGGGTGATGAGGTCGCGGGCCGCACCGAGCTGGCGGACGGTGAGCCGGTCGGTCATCGCCATGTTGGACACGGCGACGAGCAGCTCTCCCGTCGCGTCCATGACCGCCAGATAGGTGCCGGTGCTGCCCTCGGTCACGATCATGTGGTCGACGGCGACGCCGGCCGCACGCGTCATGGCCAGGACCTGCTCGCCGAAGGCGTCGCGCCCCACCGGTGCCACGAGGTGCGTCGGGCTGCCGAGCCGGGCGAGGTTCTCTGCGATGTTGCGTCCCACCCCGCCCGGTGTCGTGACCGCTGCCCCGGGGTTGGAGGTGTGCAGCTGCGCCGGCTCGGCCGAGTGCGCCTTGACGTCCATGTTGGCGCCGCCGACGACCACCACGGACTGCGCCTCGGACCGCACGACGTACCCGCGACCGAGGATCTCGCCCTTCTTCGTGAGGTTCGACAGGTGCACGGAGACGGCAGCCTTGGTGGCACCGAGCCGCTCGGCGATCCCCGCGGCGTCCAGCATCGGCTGCGCGCGCAGCAGCTCGACGATGTCCCGTTCACGCTGGGTGAGGCTCATACTTGGAATCCTAAAGGAAACTTACATTTCCAAAGGATGGAATCGCCGACGTCAGTCGATGCCCGCGGACCTGACCTGCTCGTCGAGCTCGCGCAGCACCCGCCGCAGCTCGGTGTCGGCATCGCTGCCCTCAGCACGCGCCCTCGCGACGAGGGCCAGCAGCTCGTGGCCCAGGTCGCCGGGAGGCGGCGTCGGCAGCGCTCCGCGACCGGTGCGCTCCCAGCGGGCGACGACCTTGCCGGCCGCGAGGAGCGCGGGCAACGACGCCGGTATGCCGTGCAGCAGCCCGTCGTGCCCCACCTCCCCACCGGGGTGCGAGGCTTTCGTGGCGCGCTCGGCCGCCTTGATCTGCTCCCAGCTGGCCTCGACCTCGGCCGGTGTGCTGGCGCCACCGTCGGCGAACACGTGCGGGTGGCGTCGGACGAGCTTCTCCACGAGCGTCCCCGCGACGTCGTCGATGTCGAACGGCTCGGTGGCGTGGTCCTGAGCGACCCTCGACTGGAAGGCGACCTGGAGCAGGACGTCCCCGAGCTCCTCCCGGATGTGGTCGCGGTCGCCGGACGCGATCGCCTCGGCCGCCTCGTGCGACTCCTCGATGAGGTACTTCACGAGCGACTCGTGGGTCTGCTCGGCGTCCCACGGGCAGCCCCCCGGTGAGCGCAGCCGGTCCATCACGGCGACGACGTCGAGCAGGCGTGCGCCCGGGACGTCCCAGGACGCGACGAGGACCTCGACCTCCGGGGGTTGGCCCAGCCGCGACACCTCGGAGGCGACCGCGTCGGTCAGCCCGGGGTCACCGTCCGCGGACGCGACCCAGACGACCTCGGCCTGCGCGGCACGGTCCATGAGGTCGCGGGCCAGGTCCGGGGCGGACGCCGCACCGAGGAACGTGACCTCGAGACCGGCCTGGATCACGGCGTCGGCCAGCGGCTCCTCGGCGTCGCGGGCGAGCACCATGGTCGCCGCGTCGAGGGTCTGCCAGGCGACCCGGGTGAACAGCCCCGGCGCGATCCGCGGACTGCCGACCAGCAGCGAGAGGCGTCCGGGCACCGCCCGGTCAGCCCTGCGGGGTGGCGGCAGGTGCGGGCGCCTCGGCAGGCGCGGGCTTGATCCAGTTGGGGGTGCTGGGGTCAAAGCTGATCTTCTGCGGATCGAACGTGCCGTACCGCGGGTTGATCGTGATGTCGGCCTTCTGCGCCAGCGTGACCGCGCGGGACTGCTCCTCGGACGTCATCTGGTTGAAGGCGAGGCTCGCCTTGACCAGCTCGAGCGTCGAGGGAGCCGGGTCCTGGATCGTCTGGATGGCGGTGCGCGCCGCCGAGTCGGACAGACCCTTGCCGGCGTCGTTGGCCACCGTGTTGATGAAGCCGGCCATCACGAGGCTGGCGACGGCGCTCGAGGTGGTGATCCCCGAGTCGGGCTGTGCGGCGAGGATCTGGCGGGACGCCTCCTGGGCCTCCTGCTCGGTGATCCGCTGTCCGTCGACGATCGCGGCGGTGTCGGCGGTGGAGCACCCGGAGACGGCGAGCACACCCGCCGTCGCGATGGCCACGACCGAACCACGCAGGACCTGTCGCAAAGCTGTCGGACGTGCCTTCACAGACTTCCCTTTCTCCGTGCCCACATCGGGCTCACCTGGCACAGACCGTACCTGCACCGCTGCCGGCCGTGCCCACCGCGCCATACCTGATGCGCCGCACCTACCGAGTCGCACCTACCGCGCCGTGCCCACCCGGGCCGCGTCGGCGACGCTGCCCAGCAGGACCGCACGGATGAGGTCGCTGGCCCACTGCAAGACTGCCGTGTCGCGCAGCGGTTTGCCAGCCACCCTCGCCGTGGTCGGCTTCGGCACGAGAATCGTATGCACCGACTCCTTGACCAGTGACTTGGGGTAGAGCCGCTGGAGCCGCAGCTGGGCCGACTCCGGCAGGTCGACCGGCCCGAACCGCACGTAGTTGCCCTGCACCGAGATGTCGGCCACCCCTGCGGCGCGGGCCACCGTGCGCAGCCGCGCCACCTCCATGAGGTTGCGCACCGGCTCCGGCAGGGCGCCGTACCGGTCCACGAGCTCGGCCTCGATCTCGCCGAGCTGGGCCTCGTCGACGACGCTGGCGAGCTTCTTGTAGGCCTCGAGCCGGAGCCGTTCGCCGGGCACGTAGTCGTGCGGCAGGTGCGCGTCGACCGGCAGCTCGATCTTGATCTCGGTGGGTGCGGTCTCCCCGTCACCACGGAACTCGGCGACCGCCTCGCCGACGAGGCGCACGTAGAGGTCGAAGCCGACGCCGGCGATGTGGCCGGACTGCTCACCGCCGAGCAGGTTGCCGGCGCCGCGGATCTCGAGGTCCTTCATGGCGATCTGGATGCCGGAGCCGAGGTCGGTGTGGCTGGCCATCGTCTGGAGCCGGTCGTGGGCCGTCTCGGTCATCGGCTTCTCGGGCGGGTAGAGGAAGTAGCAGTAGGCCCGCTCGCGCCCACGGCCGACGCGGCCGCGGAGCTGGTGCAGCTGCGAGAGCCCGAGCACGTCGGCGCGCTCGACGATCAGGGTGTTGGCGTTGGAGATGTCCAGACCCGTCTCGACGATCGTCGTGCAGACGAGCACGTCGAACTTCTTGTCCCAGAAGTCGAGGACGACCTGCTCGAGCTTGTGCTCACCCATCTTGCCGTGGGCCGTCGCGACCCGGGCCTCGGGGACGAGCTCGCGGATGCGACCGGCGGCGCGCTCGATGCTCGACACCTTGTTGTGGACGAGGAACACCTGCCCCTCACGGAGCAGCTCGCGCCGGATCGCGGCGACGATCTGCTTCTCCTCGTAGGCACCGACGTAGGTCAGGACCGGGTGCCGCTCCTCGGGCGGGGTGGCCAGCGTCGACATCTCGCGGATGCCGGTCACCGCCATCTCCAGCGTGCGCGGGATCGGCGTGGCGGACATCGCGAGGATGTCGACTGCGGTGCGCAGCGCCTTGAGCTGCTCCTTGTGCTCGACGCCGAACCGCTGCTCCTCGTCGATGACGACCAGGCCGAGGTCCTTGTAGCGGATCTCCTTGGACAGCAGGCGGTGCGTGCCGATGACGAGGTCGACCGAGCCGTCGGCGAGGCCGGCGATCGTCTCCTTCGCCTCCTTGTCGGACTGGAACCGCGACAGCGCCTTCACCGTCACCGGGAACTGCGCGTAGCGCTCGGAGAACGTCTGGAAGTGCTGCTGCACCAGCAGCGTCGTCGGCACGAGCACCGCGACCTGCTTGCCGTCCTGGATCGCCTTGAACGCCGCGCGCACCGCGATCTCGGTCTTGCCGTAACCCACGTCGCCGCAGATCAGGCGGTCCATGGGCACGGTGCGCTCCATGTCGGCCTTGACCTCGTCGATCGAGCTGAGCTGGTCGGGCGTCTCGATGTAGGCGAAGGCGTCCTCGAGCTCGCGCTGCCACGGGGTGTCGGGGGCGAAGGCGTGCCCGGAGGTCGCCATGCGCGCGCTGTAGAGCTGGATGAGCTCGGCAGCGATCTGCTTGACGTAGCGACGGGCCTTGGACTTGGTCTGCTTCCAGTCCGAGCCGCCCATCTTGCTCAGCGTCGGCTGCTCGCCACCCACGTAGCGGGTGACCTGGTCGAGCTGGTCGGTCGGCACGTAGAGGCGGTCACCGGGTTGGCCGCGCTTGGAGGGGGCGTACTCGAGGACGAGGTACTCGCGCGTCGCCCCACCGACGGTGCGCTGCACCATCTCGACGAACTTCCCGACTCCGTGCTGCTCGTGGACGACGAAGTCGCCGGGCTTGAGCTGCAACGGGTCGACCTGGTTGCGCCGCCGCGAGGGCATCTTGCGCATGTCCTTGGTGGAGCCGCCCTGGCCCGGGGTGCCGGTGAGGTCGGTCTCGGTGAGCAGCACGAGCTGCCCGCCGGGCGCGACGAACCCCGACCCGACCGAGCCGGTCGCGAGGTGGACGATCCCCGGGGTCAGGTCGGCGAGGTCCGCGTCGAGGCGGGCCGGGACCGACTCGCCGGCCAGCACCTCCGCGACCCGGCGCGCGAGGCCGGAGCCCTCGGTGACGACGATGACGCGCCAGCCGTCGCCGACCCACTTCCGGAGGTCGGTGACCGCCTCGGGGGTGGAGCCGCGGTAGCGCGGCGCCTCCTCGAGCCCGGTGTTGACCACGGTCGCGTCGTCGTCGGCGAGCTCCTCGTCGGCGACGAACGGACCGAGGTCCCACCACGGCATACGGGCCTGCGCGGCGTGGGCGCGCAGGTCGGCGAGGCTCCAGAAGGAGGCGGTGCCGAGGACCCCCTGCAGGTCGATGGGGACGGCGTTGCCTGCGGCGGCGTTGGCCCACCCGGCGTCGAGGAACTCCTGGGAGGTCGCGACGAGGTCGTGGGCGCGGGTGCGCACCCGCTCGGGGTCGCACACCACGACCGCGGTGCCCTCGCGCAGGGTGTCGAGCACGCTCTCCATGCCGTCGACGAGTGCGGGCGCGAGCGACTCCATGCCCTCGACGGCGATGCCCTCGGCGAGCTTGCCGAGCAGGTCGGCCGCACCGGGGAGCTGCTCGAGCAGGGCAGCGGCCCGTTCGCGGACGGCCTCGGTGAGCAGGACCTCGCGGCACGGCGGCGCCCAGAGCCCGTGCTCGGCGACCTCGAGGCTGCGCTGGTCGGCGACCTTGAACCAGCGGATCTCCTCGACCGTGTCGCCCCAGTACTCCACGCGCACCGGGTGGTCCTCGGTCGGGGGGAAGACGTCGAGGATCCCGCCACGGACCGCGAACTCACCACGGCGCTCCACGAGGTCGGTGCGGGTGTATGCCGCCGCGGCGAGGTCCTCGACGACGCGCTCCAGCGGTGCCTCGTCCCCGGCCCTGAGGGCCACGGGGCGCAGCTCGCCCAGCCCCTTGGAGACGGGCTGCAGGACCGCGCGGACCGGGGCCACGACCACGTCGAGCGGGCCGTAGGTGGCGTCGTCGGGGTCGGGGTGGCGCAGGCGGCGCAGGACGGCCAGCCGCTTGCCGACGGTGTCGCTGCGCGGGCTGAGCCGCTCGTGCGGCAGCGTCTCCCAGGCCGGGAAGTCGGCCACGCGGTCGGGGTCGAGGAAGCACCCCAGGGCGGCGACGAGGTCCTCCGCCTCACGCGTCGTCGCGGTGATCGCCAGCAGCGGTCGTCCCGCCTCGCGGGCCATCGAAGCGACGAGGGCCGCGCGGGCCCCGGTGGGCGCGGACACGTCGACGGCGAGCTCGCCGGCGCGCGCGGCAGCGAGCGCGCGCCCGACACCGGGATCGGTGGCGAGCGCGTCGAGCAGCGGGGCGAGGGTCATGGGTGGGGGCTCCTGCAACGGCGAGGGACAGCACGAACGCCCCACGGCTGGTGCCGATGGGGTGTTCTCAAGGGTAGTCGCCGGTCCCGACACCCCTCACCGGCCCGGGCCGCTCGACCCTCCTGCCCCGCGGGGCATTGCGGTCGCGGACGGACACTCCGTCCCACGTCGGGCAACTCACTACTGCGTTTGCATGATCCGGTCCGCCGACCGTCCCCACAGGATGGTCGGACGGTGCAACGCGGCACGTGGCAATGGGGGACGCGTGAGAGGGATGGACATGACTGGACAGGGACAGCCGGGACCGCCGCAGTGGGCCGGGCGACAGGGGCAGGGCGTGCGTGGTTACGTACCGGGGGTCTTCGACCTCTTCCACATCGGCCACCTCAACATCCTCCGGGCCGCGCGCGAGCAGTGCGACTGGCTCATCGCCGGGGTCGTCACCGACGACAAGGCCTACCGCGCCAAGGCGAAGTACCCCGTGATCCCCCTCGCCGAGCGCGTGGCCATCCTCGAGCACATCACGCTCGTCGACGAGGTCGTCGTGGAGCACCAGCCGAGCAAGCTCGACGTCTGGCGCGAGCACCCGTTCGACGTGATCTTCAAGGGCGACGACTGGCGCGGCACGGCCAAGGGCCGCCAGCTCGAGACCGACTTCTCGACCGTCGGGGTCGAGGTCGCCTACTTCCCGTACACGATGCAGACCTCGAGCACCCTCCTGCGCGCCGCCCTCGAGTCCGCCGCGTCCTGATGGCCGACTACGTGGCCCAGGGCGGGCTCGACTCCCGCCGTGCCCGGGCCCGGGAGCTCTCGGCGAGCGCGGGGAAGTCCAACCGCGGCGCCCCGGGGTACTCCCGGTGGGTCAACCGGCCGGCGGGGCGGCGGCTCGCCATCTGGGCGTTCCTGCTCGGCCTGACCCCCAACCAGGTCACGATCATCTCCGGCCTCACCACCCTGACCGGGATCGTCGTGCTCGTCGTCGCGCCCCCCACCGTGGTGACCGGGCTCGTGGTCGCGTTCCTGCTGGCCCTCGGGTACGCCCTGGACTCCGCGGACGGGCAGCTCGCCCGCATGCGCGGCAGCGGCAGCGTCACCGGCGAGTGGCTCGACCACGTCATCGACTGCGCGAAGGTGGCCACGCTGCACGTGGCCGTGCTGCTGTGCTGGTACCGGTTCTACGACGTCCCCGACTGGGCGCTGCTGGTCCCCATCGCGTTCAGCATCCAGGCCTCGGTCTACTTCTTCACCAAGATCCTCAGCGACCAGCTGCGGCCCCCGAAGACCGCGCCCCCGGAGGTGCAGCAGGGTGGTGAGGGCCGACCGCCCGTGCTGGCGTCGCTGCTCGTGCTCCCCCTGGACTACGGCCTGCTCTGCGTGACGTTCGCCCTGCTCGGGTTCCACACCCTGTTCGCCGTCGCGTACACCGCCCTTGCGCTGGCGGGCGTCCTCCTGCTCGCTGCCGCGCTGCCCAAGTGGTACCGCGACCTGGCCCGGGCCGACCGCGCCCGCCAGAGCGTCTAGCCCGCACGGCAGCCGCCTCTCCCGGGCCTGCCCGCCTTTGCCCGCCCACGCCCGCCGCGCCCTTAGCGCGGCGGGCGTATTTCGTGCGTGATCGACACGTCCCGGACACCCCTATTGGCCGTTCGGACTAGTCCTTTTCCTACGTCATCAGCACTAGTCCCTACGTATAGGAGATGAGTAAATAACTCGTCTATGTGGGTGACAGGGATGACCGACCGATGTTTGTCTACCGACGACCACATCGGCGGGGGGCCGCATACGAGAGGTTCTCCATGATCGACATCTCCAGCACGTCCACCGCCGTCACCCGACGCACGACCTTCGTCCGAGGGCGCCGCCTGAGCCGCACCGGATGGGTCGTCGGCCTGACCCTGGCGCTCGTCGCGGGCATCGCCCCGTGGTCGCCGACCGGCGCCCAGAGCCCCGCCTCGGCGGCCACCGGTCGTCGGGCGGACACGGGTGGCTCGGTCGCCCCCGGCGTGGCCCGCTACCCCTACCCGGGTGGTGCGATCTTCGTCTCCCCCTCCGGCAACGACGCAGCCCCCGGCACCTCGAGCCGTCCCGTGCGGACCATCGCCCGCGGCATCCAGCTCAGCCCCTCGCGCGGGACCGTCGTCCTGCGCGGCGGGACGTACCACGAGAGCGTCACGATCTTCAAGACCGTGACCCTGCAGAGCTACCCCGGCGAGGCCGTGTGGCTCGACGGCAGCGTCCCGATCAGCGGCTGGACCAAGGTCGGGTCCGTCTGGCGCCACAACGGCTGGACCCCGCGCTTCGACTCCAGCCCCACCTACACCAAGGGCGCCGCGGACGGCACCGCTCCCGGCTGGGGCTTCGTCAACCCGGCGTTCCCCATGGCCGCCCACCCCGACATGGTCTTCCGCGACGGCGTCTCCCAGCGTCAGGTGAAGTCGCTCTCCCTGGTCAAGCCCGGCACCTTCTACCTCGACACCGCGACCTCCCAGCTCTACGTCGGCAGCGACCCGAGCGGCGCGGCGATGCGTGGCACCGACCTCGCCAAGGCCCTCTCGGTCCGGGCGCCCGACGTGCTGATCCGCGGCTTCGGCATCCGCCGGTTCGGCAACAGCGTCTGGCACATGGGGGCCATCACCCTCGAGTCGCCGCGCAACGCCCTGGCCAACATGGTGATCGACCAGATGGCCACGACCGGTGTCGCCGCGATCGCGTCGGACATCGTCCTCAACCAGGTCTCCGTCCTCCGTAGCGGCCTGCTCGGGGTGCACGCCTCGACCGCCGACCGACTCCGGGTGCTCAACAGCCGCCTGGTCGGCAACAACGCCGAGCGCTTCAACACCGCCCCGGTCTCCGGCGGCATCAAGGTCGGGCGCCTGCGGACCATCACGGTCAGCGGCACGACGATCTCCGCCAACTGGGGCCACGGCTTCTGGGCCGACCAGTCGGTCTACGACACCCGCCTGCTGCACAACAACATCGAGTCCAACCAGGGCACCGGGGTGTTCCTCGAGATCTCGTCGCTGGCCGTCGTCGTGGACAACCTCATCGGCCGCAACACCGGCAACGGCATCAAGGTCAACAACACGAGCAACGTCCGGATCTGGAACAACACCATCGTGGCCAACCACCGCGAGCTCAACATCGTCGCCGACTCCCGGCTGGCCTCCAACACCAGCTGGGGCCACGACCCGCGCCGTCCCGACCCCGACCCCACCATGACCTGGGTCCTCGGGCCGGTGCAGGTCCGCAACAACGTCATCGGCCTGGCCCGGGGTGGCAACTGCCTCACCTGCGTCGAGGACTACACGTTCCGCCGCAGCGCCGAGCAGATCGGCGTGACCACGGGCGGCAACATCTACAACCGTCCGGCCGGGTCGACCCCGACGTGGACGCACGTGTGGAGCAGCGGCCGGACGAACCCGTACGTCTTCACCGGGCTGGGCTCCTTCCAGCGCGCCACCGGCCAGGACCGCACGAGCGTCTCCTACGAGCACGGTCCGGTCGTCACCCTGAGCGGCAAGCTCACCCCCGGCGCCCGCACCAAGGGTGCAGCCATCGCCGCACCCCTCCCGGCGGACCTCGCGAAGCTGAGCGGTCTCACGGCGGGTTCGCGCCGCGTCGGGGTCTGGGGCCGCTGACCGCCCTCACCGGCCACTTCACCAGACCGGCTGCACTCCCCGGAGCACCCCGCCTAGGGTGTCCTCCGGGGAGTGCAGCACGTCAGGGCTCCCGTCACGGACGCGGTGCCCACGAGGGCAGATGACGGAGTTCTCGCACAGATGGTCAGAACGGTTCGGATCCTCGGCACCCACGGTGTGCCCGCGGCATACGGCGGTTTCGAGACCGCCGCCGAGAACATCGCCCTGTTCCTCGTGGACCGTGGCTGGCGGGTGGTCGTGTACTGCCAGGGCACCGGCACCGGACCCGTCGTCGAGGACACCTGGCGCGGCATCGAGCGAATCACCATCCCCCAGCACCGCGAGGGCTGGCTCGGCACGTCGGCCTTCGACCTGGCCTCGATCCGGCACGCGATCGCCTTCGACGACGTCCACCTGACCTTCGGCTACAACACCGGCGTCTTCAACATCCTCCAGCGGCTCAAGGGAATTCCCAACGTCATCAACATGGACGGGATGGAGTGGACCCGCCGCCGGTGGGGCCTGGCCAAGCAGGGGATCCTCCTCGCGAACGAGCGGTGCGCCGGCCTGTTCGGCAACCAGCTGGTCGCCGACCACCCCGAGATCGAGAAGTACCTGCGCACGTTCAACCGCGCGCGGCGCGTCTCGATGATCACGTATGGCGCGCACGCCGTCACCGACGCGCCCACCGACCCCGTCCTCGCCCTCGGCCTGGAGCCCGGGCGCTACCTCACCTGCATCTGCCGCCCGATCCCGGAGAACTCGCTGCTCGAGATCGTCACCGGGTACTCCGCGAAGCCGCGTGGGGTGAAGCTCGTCGTGCTCGGCAACTTCACGCCGGAGACCGACGACTACCACCGGCAGATCGTCGACGCAGCCGGCCCCGAGGTCGTCTTCCCGGGGGCGATCTACGAGCCGGAGGTCGTCCAGGCGCTGCGGTTCCACAGCCTCGCCTACGTCCACGGGCACACCGTCGGCGGCACCAACCCCTCCCTCGTCGAGGCGATGGCCGCGGGGAACCCCGTCATCGCGCACGGCAATGCGTACAACCGCTGGGTCGCGGGGCCGGCCCAGCGGTACTTCACCGACGCGCGGTCGCTGTCGGACCAGCTCGACGCGATCCTGCAGAAACCTGACGTTCTCCACCAGATGCATGACGCGGCAAGGGCCCGTCATGCTGAAGAGTTCACGTGGGAGTTCGTCGCGGGCCAGTACGAGGCCGTCATCGCACGCCTCCAGGCGAAGCGTGGGACCACGGGCAGAGCGGCCCGAAGGAGCGCCCGCCAGACGAGTGCCGCGAGGGGCGGCACCGCACCGAAGTGAAATGGAGCTGGACGTGATCAGGCTGGGCGTCGTCGGGTTGGGGAAGATGGGACTCTCCCACCTGGCCATCTTCAAGGCCCATCCGGAGGTCGAGCTGGCCGCCGTCTGCGACTCCACGGGGTACGTTCTGGACGTCCTGGCCAAGTACACAGGTGTCACGACGTACAAGGACATGGGCGTCATGCTGCGCGAGGCGCGCCTCGACGCCGTCGTCATCGCCACCCCGTCCCACCTGCACGCACCCATGGTGCGGTCGGCCCTCGAGGCAGGTGTCCACGTCTTCTGCGAGAAGCCCTTCACGCTCGACGACGCCGACGGCCAGGCGCTCACGCAGCTCGCCGCCGAGCGCGGCCTGGTGACCCAGGTGGGCTACCACAACCGCTTCGTCGCAGCCTTCGGCGAGCTCAAGGCGCTCATCGAGTCCGGCGCCCTCGGTGACGTGACCCACGTCGTCGCCGAGGCCTACGGGCCCGTCGTGCTCGCCCCCAAGGGCGGCACCTGGCGCAGCCGCAAGTCCTCCGGCGGCGGGTGCCTCTACGACTACGCGGCCCACCCCATCGACCTCGTCCAGTGGTACCTCGGCTCCCCCACCTCGGTGGCCGGCAGCCGCCTCAACCGCATCTTCTCGGCCGAGACCGACGACGAGGTCGTCAGCACGCTGATGTACCCCGACGACGTCACCGCGCAGGTGTCGGTGAACTGGTCGGACGAGTCCCAGCGCAAGATGACCACGAAGATCAGCGTCTGGGGCACCGCCGGTCGCGCCTTCGCCGACCGCCAGGAGCTCCAGGTCTACCTGCGCGACACCGCACCGGTCCCCGAGGGGTACCGCACCGGCTGGAACGTCCGGTACACCACCGAGCTCAGCGAGCAGCCCTGGTTCTACCTGCGCGGCGAGGAGTACAGCGCACAGGCCGACGCCTTCGTCCAGCGCGTCAAGGCGCGCAGCCGCGAGGGGGCCAACACCTTCGAGTCCGGGGTGGCGACCGACCGCATCCTCACGATGATCTCCCGCGACGCCGCTGCGGCGGCCTCGGCGCCGGCTGCCAGCGAACCCCTCGGAACCATCTCGACGAACCTGCCCCTGAACGGTCGACCCACCTCCACGACGACCACCAGGCGCCGTCGCTCGCTGCCCGGCCGGGTCCCCGCCGCGCTCCGAACCCTCCGCACTCTCCGGCCCCGGCGCTCGAGGAAGGCAGCCTGATGCAACGACTTCTCTTCGGGGACAACCAGTTCTTCGGCGTGAACCACATGTCCGAGGACAAGGCCCGCAGCCAGTCCATGAAGTTCCAGGACCTCAGCGCGATCATGGAGGTCCTCGACGCCGCCTACGACGAGGGCGTCACCACGTTCATGTGCACGACGCACGACCGCGTCGCGGAGATCGCCGACCTGGTCCGGGCCGAGCCCGAGCGCTACGCGGACATGGAGTTCTTCCCCTGCATGCCGTACGCGCACAAGTACGCCAACGCGATGACCGAGGACGGCCCGCTGGGCGCGCTCAAGCGGTTCCTGCCCGACGAGAGCCTGTTCAGCGCCGCCGTCAAGGGTGGGAAGTCGTTCGCCAGCAAGGACATCGACCACGTCACCCGGATGCTCATCGACGCGGAGATGTCGATGTTCAAGGGCCTCAAGACCCCGGTGGTCTTCCTCCAGAACGTCGTCGTCGACCTGCTGCTCGGACTCGGGTTCGACGAGGCGTTCACGATCTTCGCGGACCACGTGCGTCGCGAGTACGACGCCGAGCCGGGCTTCATCACCATGAACCTCCCGTTGCTGCTCGACACGCTCGAACGGCTCGGCATCGACAACCCCATCGTCTGCTCCAACATCAACAAGATCGGGTTCCGGATGCCCGGCGGCCTCGAGGCGTACGACGAGGCGTTGCGCGGCCGTCGGTTCCGGGCCATCGCGATGTCGGTCTTCGCCTCCGGCGCGGTCCCGCCCGACGAGGCGATCGAGTGGGTCTGCGCCCAGCCGAACATCGAGTCGATCGTCTTCGGGGCGTCCAGCAGGCGGAACATCGCCTCGACGAAGTCCTTGGTGGACCAGCACTGGCCCGCCCACGTGGGAGTCTGATCTCCTCCATTCGGACGAGGGCGTCCAGCCGTGACGCACGGACAATGGATGACGCGAAACAGACAGCTGGTCGCGGTCCCGCGTGGACCGACTCGGAAAGGGGGCAGGTGGCATGACCTTGCGCGCCTACCTGCAGATCCTGCTCAAGCGGTGGCGGATCGTCGTCGCCGCCACCCTGCTCGTCCTGTCCGCCGCCGCGGCGTTCACCTACTTCACCCCCCCGACGTATGCCGCGTCCTCCATCGCGTTCGTCTCCATCAACTCCCCGGGGTCGTCGGAGTCCTCGTCGATCTACCAGAGCTCGCAGTTCGCCATGCAGCGCGTGAAGTCGTACACGGAGGTCGTGAAGAGCCCTGACGTGCTCCAGCCGGTCATCGACGAGCTCGACCTGCCGATGACCGTCCAGGAGCTGCGCCGCGTGGTCACGGCGGAGAACGAGGTCGACACCGTCCTGATCACGGTCACGGCCACCGACCGCTCCCCCACCCGCGCGCAGGCGATCTCCAACGCGGTGAACACCCAGCTCGGCCTCGCCGTCGAGAAGCTCGAGACGCCCCGCGCCGGCGGCGTCTCCCCGGTCAAGATGACGACCACCGTGCCGGCGGCGACCCCCCGCTACCCCATCTCCCCCCGCGTCACGCTCAACCTCGCGCTGGGCCTCATCGCCGGGCTGGCCTTCGGCGTCGTCGTCGCCGTGATCCGCGAGCAGCAGGACACCACGGTCAAGGGCGAGGAGCTCGAGCAGCTCACCGGTCGTGCGCCGCTCGCCCTGGTCGGCGTCATCCCCAACGCCAAGACCAAGCCGCTGATCACCATGGAGGGACACGGCCGGGGCGTCGAGGAGTTCCGCTCGCTGCGGGCCAACCTCCAGTTCGTCGACGTCGACCAGCCGCCTCGCGTCATCGTGGTGACCTCGCCGCTCGCGGGCGAGGGCAAGACGACCACGGCCTGCAACCTGGCCATCGCGCTGGCCCAGTCCTCCCTCAAGGTCTGCCTCGTGGAGGCCGACATGCGTCGCCCCCAGGCCGCGAACCTGCTCGGCATCGACGGCTCCATCGGCCTGTCCAACGTGGTCGCCGGGCAGCTCGACCTCGCGGACGCCCTCATGCCGTGGCACCGCGGCCTGCTGCAGTTCCTCGCTGCCGGCACCACGCCCCCCGACCCCAGCAAGCTCCTGGGCTCCAAGAACATGCAGGCCCTGCTCGAGACGCTGCGGGCGGACTTCGACTACGTCATCATCGACGCTCCGCCGATCCTGCCCGTGAGCGATGCAGCCGTCCTCGCCCACAACACCGACGGAGCTGTGCTGGTCACGCGGTACGGCAAGACCCGTCGCGAGCACGTCACGCGCTCGGTCGCAGACCTCGCAGCGGTGCAGGCACGCCTCATCGGAGCCGTCATCACCATGGTCCCGGCGCGCGGACAGCGCTCGCTGCGCGGCCACGACGAGGACTACGCGGCCCTCGCCGCCGCCGACAACGACTGGGTGGGCGCGAGCGCCCCCCTCGCCCAGGGAGCACGGCGCACACCCCAGCGCGGACGCCACGAGCCGCCCGAGGCCGCGCCCGGTCCCTCGGACGAGTTCGTCGACCTCGAGCGCGACCTCGACATCTACCGCGACGACGCCCTCGCCCCGGCTCCGTCCCCCGCGGCCGAGCCCTCCAGCCCGGCGTCGGCTCCCCCGACCTCGGAGGTCGGCAGCAGCACCCACGGGGAGGCCCCGAGTGCCCCCGCACGCCCGAACAGCCAGCGTCGCGCGAAGCAGCGACGTGCCCAGCGGCGCGCCACCCGGCCGCAGGGATCCGGGAACGAGCAGGACCAGCCGACGACGGACAGGGAGGACTCCCTGACCTGACCGACAGTGACTGCTCAGACCGCGACGGTCCGGGCGGTCACCTGGGAGATCGTCACGGCGAAGGTGCGCATCGCGCGGTCGAGCGCCGAGACGGCCTGGCGGTGGTGGCCGCCCATCATGTGGGGATCGAGGACGTCAATGCCGAGGACATGGGAGCGGGGAATGCGCGAGAGCCAGCCGTGCGCGGGCGCGGGCATGGTCACCAGCCCCCTCAGCGAGTCCATCTCCTCCACGAGCCAGGCGAGCTGGGACGCGGTGTCGGTCGCCACCTTGGCGTGCCGCGCACGGACCGCGAGGTCCGACGCCCGCCGCTGCACGACCGCTGCGCCGAGCACGGCTGCCTCGAGCACCGTGAAGGTGCGGTGGGCGCTGTGGACGTCGAAGGCACGCGGCGCACTGCGGTACCTGCGCTCGGTCGCCAGGATCACGTCCGCCTCCTGCACCATCGCACCGGTGACCTGGCGGGCCCGGTGGGCCCACCGCGTCTGCTCCCCGTTCGCCCCGGCGAACCGGGCGCTGTCGGCGCACCACGGGGTGCCGACCTCGGCCCGCACCCCCGCGGTCTGCACCACCACCGCACCGGAGCCGCCCGCCTCCTCGAGACCGGCGCGCAGGGCGACGGCGGCTGCAGGGGCCAGGCAGGCATCGCTGCCACAGACCACGAGAACATTCGACATGTCGACCTCCCCCGGTATGTCCGCAAGGACCCATGTCTACCGGCTCGGGGTCTTCGTCGGACCCGCCAAACTGCAGGGTGCGGCTACGCACAACGCAGGAGCCACCGCGTCACTGAGGGGCACCTCGTGAGCACGACCACGGGACGCCACGCCGCCCCGCCCCGGGAGCGACCTCCCACCGTGGCGCCACGCCCTCCCCGAGCCGAGGGCGGTGCTCCGGGTCTCCAGACGTCGGCCGGCCGGTCCACGGAGGAGTCCGACGCGCCCGACGGCCAGCCCTCGAGCGGGTGGCCGCTGTACCTGTGCTGCATCCTGCTCGTCGCCTGCACGATCCCCTGGCGTCGTGGGACGTACTTCTCCGGCGGCCTCGACCCCGTCGTGGCGCTCAAGGGCCTCATCGGTGCGGCCGGGCTGGCGCTCTCGTTCTACCTGTCGCGGGACCGCGGCAGCCAGCTGCGGCTCGGCGCCCGCACGATCGCCCTGGCCACGTCGTACCTGGTGATCTCGGTCATCGGCGGCTGGGCGGCAGGGACGACTCTCCCGTCGCTGGTCATCGCGGTCCGGGTGGCGATGCTGCTCGCCAGCCTGGCGTTCCTGCTGCAGGCCTTCGGCATCGCCCGCGTCGTGCCGGCCATGCTGCGCACCATGGGCCTGCTCGCCGCCCTCGCCATCGCCACCGGCATCGGGACGCTCGCCAGCGGACGCCTCCAGGGCGGGATCCCCCCGCTGGCGCCCAACGAGATCGCCTTCCTCTGCGGTGCCCTGCTCCTGCTCACCGTGCACCGGATCGTCGAGCGCGAGGCGACGCGCGGGGAGCTGCCCCTCGCGGCGCTGCTCGCCGCCCTGGTCTGGCTGACCGGGTCGCGCACCACGGCGGCGACGCTCGCGGTCGCCCTGGTCGTCATCATCATCCAGGCCCGCCGGTTCTCCGTGCCCGCCTTCCTCGCCCTGGTGGCGGCCGTGCCGGCCGTGGCGTATGCCGTCCTGGCCACGAGCGCGGTCACGGACATGCTGCTGCGTGGCGGGAGCCAGAACGTCACGACGCTCAGCTCGCGCACCATCGCCTGGCAGGCCGCCCTGACCATGGACACCTCGACCTACCAACGGTGGTTCGGTGGCGGGCTGACCATGAAGCACATCCCCGTCGGTGGCCAGTACTGGCAGACCCAGCTGCTCGACAGCAGCTGGGTCTCGGGGCTGGTGCAGACCGGCATCCTCGGGCTCGCGGTGATCGGGCTGTGGGTGCTCACGACCACCGTGGCGGCCCTGCGCACCCCCCGGCCGTGGCGTCCGCTGTGGTTGGGCCTGCTCGTCTTCATCGTGTTCCGCAGCCTGCTCGAGAGCGGCTTGTTCGACGCCAGCACGTCGTTCATCGTCTTCGCCCTGGTGAGCCTGGCCTCCGAGCACTCGACCCGGGTGTCGGGTGCGGAGGAGGTCGACGCGGCTGCTCAGCCGCGCCGTGAGACCTCGCCCAGCAGCCTGGCCACCGCAGACCGGTAGCGCGCCGGCGCGTAGGCCTGCGCGGCGACGTCGGCGTCGCCGAGCGCGTCCTCCCGTGACTGCGGCCAGCGCCCCACCAGCCGCTGGACCGCGTCGGCGATGGCCCCGGGGTCGTCGTTGGTCACGGGGACGGCCGCGCGCAGCCGCCCTGCCGCCTCCCGCAGGCCGGTGTGGTCGCTCACCACGACCGGCCGCGCGCTGAGCGCCGCCTCGATCACGCTGTTGCCGAAGGACTCCTCCGCGCGTGACGGCACGAGCACGACGTCGGCCGCCCTCAGGTGCGGCCAGACGTCGGTGGCGAACCCGACCAGGGTGACCTGGTCCTGGACGCCCTCACGACGGACGAGCTCGACGAGCTCCTCGTGGTACCACTCGTACCCCGGGAAGACGTCTCCCACGACCTCGAGGCGGGCCTCGATGCCGCGGCGAGCCAGCTCGGACACCGCGAGCACGGCGAGGTCGACACCCTTGCGCGGCGACAGCCGACCGACGAACACGAGGCGCACGACGTCGAGCCGCTCGCGCGGTGCCTCCACCCGGTCGGGACCGGCCACACCGTTGGGCACGACCACCATCCGGGCCGTCGGTCCCCCTGACGACGCGGCCACGGCCCGGCTGGTCTCGCTGTTGCAGATCACGCGGGTGGCCAACCGCGTGGGCAGGGCCAGGCCGACCCGGGCGACCCGGGGAACCGAGCTCTCGGCCTCGTGCACGTGGATCACCGACGGGACCCGCAGGACCTTCGCGACCAGCAGCCAGAGCGGGATGGTGACGGTGTTGACGTAGAGGACGTCGGGTCGCACCCGGCGCAGGATGCGCACCATCGACGGCAGGCCACGCACCACCTCGCCGGCGAGCCGGACGAGCCCGGACGGGCTCAGGTTGCTCTTGCGCACCACCGGCGCCCGGCAGAGCTGCCACCGGGCGCCGAGGGCGATCATCTCGGCCTTGAGCGGGCCGTCCTGGGTGGCGGCGACCACGACGTGCCACCCGGACTCACGCAGGCCGCGGACGGCTTCGAGGACCATCCGGTCGGATCCGTAGAGATCGGCAGACGGGTTGGCCACGAGGGCCACCCGCCTGCCGATCTCGGGAGGGGCTGAGGTCACGGGCGCGGCGGTCCGACCCACAGCTGGTCGAGGCCGTACACGACGGGCCCGTTGGTCGAGCTGCTGCTCAGGTAGGCGTACATGCCCACCGACCCGGCCGACTGGAAGGCGGCCGTCGAGTCCGAAGCCGTGAGGCTCCACGCCGTCGGCTCCGTCGCCGTGGACTTCCAGACCTTCACGCGCAGGGCCGTCGGCGTGGTGCCGTTGACCTGGAGGCGGACCTTGAGCTGGTCGCCGGCCGCATACGTCACGCCGGCCAGTGTGGCACTGGTCAGGATCGTCTCCGCACCGCTCTGGTTGCGTGTCAGCCACACGGCCACCTGGCCGTTGGCCGCCATGCGGACCTTGGCGCGGTAGTCGACCGTGGCGCTGACCCGGCGCCCGAGGAGGGAGACGTACTGTCCGCCGCCCGTGGGCACCTTGTCGGTCGTGACGGTGGCCGCCACCTCCGTCGTGGTGCTGCTGACCGAGGGGAGGAAGGCCGTGTAGCCGTCCCCGACGTTGAGGCTCACCCGGCCCTGGCCACCTGCGACCGACCAGCGAGCTGCCGGCCCACCGAGGGTCCAGGCGCCGCCGACGTCGGCGGTGCCCCAGCCGCTGGCCAGGGTGCGACCGAAGTCGTCCCGGGCGTACAGCAGGGGTGCCGCCACGGTGACCGGGTCGACCTTGGTGTTGGTCGCACCGCTGTTGTCGGTGACGGTGAGCGACACGGAGTAGGTGCCTGCCGCTGCATACGTGTGGCTGGCCGTGGCGCCGGAGCCGTTGGCGGTCCCGTCACCCCAGTTCCACGAGTACGAGGCGATGGTTCCGTCGGGGTCGCTCGAGCCCGACCCGTTGACCGAGACCGCGAGACCCGCCACCGAGGAGGTGAACGAGGCCGTCGGCGCCTGGTTCGCCGCGACCGTCACCGAGGCGGTCTCGGTGTCGTCCGCGCCGTCGTCGTCGACCACGGTGAGCGTCACCGTGTAGGTGCCCGCCGCCGCATACGTGTGGCTGGCCGTGGCACCGGAGCCGTTGGCGGTCCCGTCACCCCAGTTCCACGAGTAGGAGGCGATGGTGCCGTCCGCATCGGTCGAGGTCGAGCCGTTGACCGAGAGGGTCAGGAAGCTCTTGCTCGAGGTGAACGCCGCCGTCGGCGCCTGGTTCGGCGGGCCGGCCACCGTGACGGTGCCGGTCTTCGTGCCGGTCAGGCCCTTGTCGTCGGTCACCGTGAGGGTCACGGTGTACGTGCCACCCGCGGCGTAGGAGTGGGTGTCCGTGGCGCCGGAGCCCGCAGGCGACCCGTCGCCCCAGTTCCACGCGTACGAGGCGATGCTGCCGTCCGCGTCGGTCGAGGTCGACCCGTCGACCGAGACGTTGAGCAGGTTCTCGGTGTGGGTGAACGCCGCGGTGGGTGCCTGGTTGGCCACCACCGACACGTCCTTGGTGGAGCTGTTGGTGGCGCCGTCGTCATCGGTCACCGTGAGGGTGATCGTGTAGTCACCGGCCGCAGCGTAGGTGTGGGTCGCGTCGACCCCACTACCTGCAGCCGATCCGTCACCCCAGTTCCACGCGTAGGAGGCGATGGTGCCGTCCGCGTCGCTCGACGTGGACCCGTTCACCGACACCGCGAGGAAGTCCTTGGTCACGGTGAAGGCCGAGGTCGGCGCCTGGTTGGGCGGCGGCGCCGTCACCGTCACCGTCTGGGTCGTCGTGCTGGTCCCGCCGCGGTTGTCCGTCACGGTGAGCGTGACCTCGTGGTCACCGGCGGTGGCGTACGTGTGGGTGGCGGTGGCGCCACTGCCTGCGGGCGAGCCGTCACCCCAGTTCCACGAGTACGACGCGATGGTGCCGTCCGGGTCGCTCGAGCCGGAGCCGTTGACCGACAGGTCGAGGAAGGACTCCGTGTGGGAGAACGACGCCGTCGGGAGCTGGTTGGCGAGCTGCCCACCACCGGCCTGGAAGTGCGCCTTCACGGTGCTCGCCGAGAGCACGGTCGAGTAGACCGCGGCCTCGTCGATCGTGGCGTCGAGGAACGGGCTGCAGCAACCCCAGTGGTTGTCGCCACCCACGCGCCAGTACCCGGCATAACCCTGGGCGTCGGTCTGGCCGTTCGTGCCCACCAGGACACCGTCCACGTACAGGGCCATGCCGACGACGTCGCTCTGGGTGGCCACCACGTGGTGCCACTGACCGTCGTTGAGGGCGTTCGCAGTGGTGATGGTGTTGGTGAACCCGGTCCAGACCCCGAAGGTGACCTTCCCGTCGTTGCTCATGTAGACGTGCCGGTCGTAGCAGCCCGAGGTGTCGGTCTGGCTGCACCCGAACCCGATGATCTTTCCACCGTTGTTGGTCGTGGTCTTGAACCACGACTCGATCGTGTAGTTGTGCGGGTTGTTGAACTCCTGGTTGGAGGACACGAAACCGTTGCTGCCGTTGAAGCTCGCGGCGGTGTCGCTCGTGCCGGTCACGGCTCCGGCTGCGCCCAGGGTGTATCCGCCCCGGTACGTGCCGTCGGACTCGTTGGGTCCGGAGTCCTTCGCCGTGGTGCCCGTGGCCTCGCCGAGGCGCCAGTACAGGTCCGGGCCGGAGTCCCACACGGCCTGCCCGTAGGCGTCGGCCGGACGGGTCGGACCGCTGACGGTACGACCGCTGTCGCTGAAGTGGTCCTGCACCTGGGCCAGCGAGAGGCCGGTCGGGTAGATCGCCACGTCGTCGATGTCACCCTGGAAGAAGGCGTTGCCGTTCCAGGGGCTGTCACCACCGATGCGCCAGTACCCGTCGTACGGCTGGGCCGTCGTCGTGCCGCCGTTGCGGCCGACGCGCTTGCCGTCGACGTACAGCGTCACGCCGGTCGGGTCGAGGCTGCCGACGACGTGGTGCCACTGGCCGTCGTTGAACGACTGCGAGGTGTTCACGGTGTACATGCCGTTGTTGTAGACACCGAAGTACACGCGTCCCTGGGGGTCCATGTAGGCGTGCCGGTCGTAGTTGTTGCTCAAGCCGGTCGCCTGGTTGCCGAAGCCGATGATCTTGCCACCGCTGGTGGAGGTGGTCCTGAACCACGCCTCGACGCTGAAGACGTTGGGGCCGGTGATCGGCGCGCTGTTCACCGCGTAGCCGGTCGACCCGTCGAAGCTCGTCGAACCGTCGCTGTCGCCACTGATGGCGCCCGTCTGGCCACGGGTGTACGTGCCGTTGAGGGTCGCGTCGTCGAAGGCGACGTGGTCGAGCACCGCGGCGCCGGTGGGCTCACCGAGGCGCCAGAAGTGCTCCGCACCGTCGGCGAGGACCTGCGACTCGTAGGCGCTGGGAGCACCGGCCCCGATGGTCACGGTGTTGGACACCGGGCTCCACAGGATGTTGCCGTCCGGGTCGGTGATGCGCACCTGGTAGCGGTGCGTCGAGCCGGGAGCGAGCCCGGTGTCGATGAAGCCCATCTTGGGCAGGGTCCAGAAGTTGCTCTTGCCCGTGGTCTCGTGGACCCAGGTGTTGTTGTCGCGGAGCACCTCGTACTTGAGGGTCTCGTCGTCCTGGTCCCAGGCACTGCCCCACGACACCCGCGCCGTGCCGGACGTCAGTGACACCGCGGTCGTCGCCGGGGTCGGGGTCGCCGGCACGGTCGAGTACGACGGACCGGACTTCTTGGGAGCGCCCGCCTTGGTGCGGAAGCGCACGAGGCCCTGCTGGGCGACGTTGTTGACGCGCGGGAACTCACCGCCGTAGACGAGCCACTGGCCGTCCGACGAGGCGTCCACCGCCCAGCCGGCCTGGCGCGAGCTCGTGTACGAGCCGAAGGCGAAGTTGGGGTACCAGTGCAGGCCCTTGGCGTAGGGCAGACCGATGAGGCCGTAGGTGCTGCCCCACCCGTAGGCGTCGTCCTTGGTGGCGATGTCCGTGGCGTGGGAGTACTGCGCCGCGGCCTTCTGCCAACGCACGCGCGGGTTCGTGTCGGGCCAGCCGCCGATGACGGTGCAGTCGTGCTGGTGCGAGGCGTTGTACAGGACGTCACCCGCAGGGGCGATGTCGTAGGTGTCACCGAGGCAGTCGTTGACCCAGTTGATCTGGCCGGACATCGGGTCGACGGCGAAGGTGCCCTCGTAGGCCGCGCCCGCGCCGAACGCGTAGCTCGTGCCGTAGATCTGGGACCCGTCGCTCTTCACCGAGGTGATGGCGCCGTTCGCACCGGCCGCGCGGATCTTCTCCTGCGCCGGCCACGGGTTGACGCTGCCGTCCGAGGCGTTGAGCGACCCCATGCCGTAGGCGGGCTGGCCGCTCAACGTCGTGAAGGAGCCGGAGGGGATGACCCTGGACTTGTCCGGCGACATCGTCATCGCCCAGACGTAGCCACCCGCCGCCGCGGGAGCCCACGACGTCATGGCGCCGTTGCTCACCGAGAAGGCCGCCAGCCGCGTGCGGGCGACCCCGTTGGCGGAGGTGAAGTTGCCGCCGACGTAGAGCGTCGTCGGCGTGATGCCGAAGCCGCGGACCTGACCGCCCACGTTCGGGGGGACGAAGCCACCGCCGGCGACCAGCGAACCGTCGGCGGGGTTGAGCGCAGCGACGTGGCCGCGGGCCGTGCCGTTGACGGTCGTGAAGTCACCGCCGACCCACAGGCGGCTGCCGTCCGCGGACGCCCGGATGACCAGCCCCTGGGCGTTCAGGCCCGGATTGGTGCTGAAGGAGCTGACGCGCTCCCCCGTCGACAGGCGGTAGGCGAAGATGTTGTTCGCGACGACCTCACCGGCACCGCCCGCAGCGACGCCCGGCGGACGGGCTCGGGTGAACGAACCGGTGACGTAGACGACGTCACCGACGATCGCCTGGCTCCACACGACGCCGTTGATCTGCCACGTCGGCAGGGCGTCCGAGCTGACGGTCTGCGGATCGGGCACGGCGGCGGGTGGGGCGGGGTCCACCGCCTGCGCGGGTGAGGCCAGTGCGGCCATCCCGGTCAGGGCCATGGCCACCGTGACCACGCCCACCCCGACCTTGCGAGACCACCGAGCTACCGGTCCACGCGTCATGACGTCCTCTTCTTCCCCTGCTGGCAGCAGGACATCCCGGTTGTTCATCAGTTGCGAGGCCCGACCCACAGGTCGTCGACGCCGTATCCGACAGGACCATTGGTGGTGCTGCCGCTCAGGTAGGCGTAGAGGCCGATCGACCCCGGTGCCTGGAGTGCTGTCGTGCTGTCCGTGCCGGTCAGGAGCCAGGCGCTGGGCTCTGTGGTCCCTGCCTTCCAGATCTTGACCCGCATCGTCGTGGGTGCCGTGCCGTACGTCTGGAGCTTGACCTGCACCTTGTCACCGGCGGCGAACGTGAGGCCGGGGACGGTGATGCTCGTGAGGACGGTCTCCGTGGCGCTCTCGTTGCGGGTCAGCCAGACGGCCACCGCACCCGTCGAGGCGAAGCGGACCTTGGCCCGGTAGTCCAGCGTCGTGCTCACGCGACGACCCATGAGGCTGACGTACTGACCACCGCCCGTGGGCACCTTGTCGGTGGTCACCGTGGCCCGGAACTCGTTGTCCGTGCTGCTGACCGAGGACAGCGACGCCGTGTAGCCGTCACCGGCGTTGAGGCTCACCCGACCCATGCCACCGGAGACGCTCCACCGGGTCGCGACGCCACCCAGGGTCCAGGCGCCACCGGTGTCGGCCGTGCCCCAGCCCGTGGCCAGCGTGCGCTCGAAGGCGTCCGCGGCGAGGGCCACCGGCGCTGCGACGGTGATGCTCTTCGTCGTGGTGCCCGTGGTGCCCTGGTCGTCGGTGACGGTGAGGCGGACGGTGTAGGACCCGCTCGCGGCGTAGGTGTGGGTGGCAGTGGCGCCACTGCCGTTCGCGGTGCCGTCACCCCAGCTCCACGAGTACGACGCCAGGGTGCCGTCGGGGTCGCTCGAGGCCGAGCCGTTGACGGCCAGGTCGAGGAACGACTCGGTGTCGGTGAACGAGGCGGTCGGTGCCTGGTTGGCCACGACCGTGACCGACGAGGAGGTGGTCCCCGTGTCGCCGTCGTCGTCGGTCACCGTGAGCTGCACGGTGTAGGTGCCGGCTGCCGCGTAGGTGTGGGTGGCGGTGGCGCCACTGCCGTTCGCGGTGCCGTCACCCCAGCTCCACGAGTACGACGCGACGGTGCCGTCAGCGTCGCTCGACCCTGCGCCGTCGACCGAGGTCCGCAGGAACGACTCGCTGTGGGTGAACGCTGCCGTCGGCGGCTGGTTCGGCGCCGTGGCGACCGTCACCGCACGCGCGGTGGTGCCGGTGGCTCCCTTGTCGTCGGTGACGGTGAGGCGCACCGTGTAGGTGCCCGCCGCGGCATACGTGTGGCTGGCCGTGGCACCGGTGTCGGTGCCACCGTCACCGAAGTCCCAGGCGTAGGAGGCCACGGTGCCGTCGGCGTCGCTGGACGCCGACCCGTTGACGCTCAGGGCGAGGAACGACGCGGAGTCGGTGAAGGACGCCGTCGGGGCCTGGTTCGACACCACGGTGACCGAGCGGGTCGTGCTGTTGGTGGCACCCCGGTCGTCGGTGACGGTGAGGCGCACCGTGTAGGTGCCCGCGGCGGCATACGTGTGGCTCGCCGTCACCCCCGTGTCGGTGGCGCCGTCGCCGAAGTCCCAGGCGTACGAGGCGATCCCGTCGTCGGGGTCGCTCGAGGTCGATGCGTTGACCGACGTCGTCAGGAAGGACTGGGAGCTCGTGAAGGCCGCGGTCGGCGACTGGTTGGTCGCGGTGAAGCCGGCGGCCTCGTAGTGGCTGCGGACCTGCGCGGCGGTCAGGGCCGTCGGGTAGACCGCTGCCTCGTCGATCGTCGCCGCGATGTAGTTGCTCGTCGTGCCGCCGAAGGTGCGGTCACCGCCGATGCGCCACCAGCCGGTGTAGTTCGACGAGTCGGTGGACGGGTTCGAGGCCGCGACCGCGCCGTCGACCCACAGGACCATGCCGTTCGCGCCCTGCGTGGCCACGAGGTGGTGCCACTGGCCGTTGTTGTAGGAGGCCGTGGACTCGGCGAGGCTGCGGACCGCGCCGTTCACGCCGAACTGCAGGCGCCCGCTGTTGAGCATCACGACCTGGCGGTCGTAGGTGCCGCTCAGCCCGGTCTGCGCGTTGCCGAAGCCGATGAGCTTGCCGCCGCGGGTCGTGGTCGTCTTGAACCACAGCTCCGCGGAGTAGGTGCGCGGGTTGGTCCACGACTCCTTGTCGACGACGAGGCCGGAGGACCCGTTCAGCGTGACCGCGGTGCCCGAGCCCGAGGCCGGCGACCCGGCTGCGCCGAGGGTGACGCCGGTGACGTAGGTGCCGTCGTGGCCCGAGGTCGAGGAGTCGACCGCGGTGGAGCCGTTGGCCTCGCCGAGCCGCCAGTAGAGCTCGGGCGAGTTGGCCGTGACCGAGGCGGCGTACGCGTCGGTGGGCGGCGTCGACCAGGCCGCCGGACGGCCGGAGGCGAGGTAGTGCGACTGCAGCTGGGCCTGGCTGAGGGCGCTCGGGTACACGGCGACCTCGTCGACGGAGCCGGCGAGCGCTGCGTTGGTGGGCTTGTTCGCCAGGTTGGACGTCTGGTCACCCAGGAGCCTCCAGTACCCGGCGAAGGTCGCCATCGAGACCGGCGCCTGGTCGCGGGCGACCCGGCGTCCGTCGACGAACAGCGAGACGCCCGTGGCGCCGGCGGTCGCCGCGACGTGGTGCCACTGACCGTCGTTGACGGTGCGGGCACTCGCGACCGTGCGGGCCGTGCCGTTCATCAGGGTGAAGGCGAGCTTGTTGGCGCTGTTGACGTAGAGCACCATGTCGTTGGTCGCTGCGTTGGACGTCCCGGACTGGCTCGTGCCGAACCCGACGATGCGTCCTCCTGAGGAGCTGGTCGTCTGGATCCAGCCCTCGACCGTCACCTCGGCCGCGTGGTTCTCGACGAACGTCGTCCACGCCTTCGGGGTGGCGCCACCGGCGGACTGCACCGCCGTGTCACCGGCCACGGCCCCGGCCTGGCCGAAGGTCAGCCCGGTGGACGTCCCCACCCCGACGCCGGTGGCGTCGGTGATGCCGGGACCGCTGTCACCGAGGCGCCACAGGTGCGTCGCACCGTCGGCACGCACCGCGTCGACGTATGGCGCCGCGGGGCTGCTCGAGACGGTCACCGGTGCGGAGGCGAGGCTCCACTGGATGTTGCCGTCCTTGTCCTTGGCGCGGACCTTGTACGTGTGCGTCGTGCCGGGGGCGACCCCGGTGTCGGTGAACGTGAGGCCGGGCAGGCGGTACCAGATGCCGGGACCCGAGACGTTGCCGATCGTGGCGCCGCCGTCACGGTAGACGTCGTAGGTCAGGGTCGCGTCGTCGCGGTCCCAGACCGAGCCCCAGGTGAGCTTGACCTTGCCCGCCTCGGTCGAGGTCGCGACCGGGTTGATGGCCGTGGTGTAGATCGGCTTGGACAGCTTCGGGGCCGCGGACGGCATCGCGAACCGGACCAGGCCCTGCTGGGCCACGCTGTTCACCATGGGGAACTCGCCGCCCAGGGTGATGTAGGTGCCGTTGCCGGTGACCGACCAGGCGGCCTGCCGGTCCGGGGTGACGGTGCCGAACTCCAGGTCGGGGTACCAGTGGGTCATGCCGGTGAACGGCAGTCCGCGGAAGTCCCAGCCGTAGGCGTCCTTCACGGTGGTCGTGCCGGTGGGGTAGGTCGGGAAGGCGGTGGCCTTCTGCCAGCGCGAGCGCGGGTTGGTGTCCGGGAAACCGCCGACGACGGAGCAGTCGTGGACGTGGCCCACGGTGTACAGCGTCTGGTTCATCGGGAAGGAGCTGTACTCGTCACCGAGGCAGTCGTTGACCCAGTTGAGCGCCCCGGTGGTCGGGTCGGCCGAGAAGTTGCCCTCGAAGGACGCCCCGGTGCCGAACGCGTAGCCGGTGCCGAAGACCTGGGTGCCGTCGGTGCTGAGGCTGGTGATGCCGCCGTTGAGGCCGGCGGTGCGGATCTTGGTGTTGGCGTCCCACCGGAGGACGTCCGCGGTGGACGCGTCGAGCGAGCCCATGCCGTACGCGGCGACGCCGCTCAGCGTCTCGAAGGAACCCGCGGCGATGACGCGGCTCTGGTCGGGCGACATGAGCAGCGCCATCACGCTGGCGTTGGACCCGCCGGCGACGGGGGCCCACGGGAGCATCGTGCTGGACGTCGAGGAGAACGCCGCGAGCGCGCCCCGGGTCTGGCCGTTGGCCGAGGGGAAGGTGCCACCGACGTAGACCGTGGAGGGAGTGGTCGCGAGGGCGCGGACCTGGCCGCCGACGTTCGGCGCCCAGGACGTCAGGGAGCCGTCGGCGGTGGAGAAGGAGGCGACGTGACCGCGGGCGACCCCGTCGACCGTGGTGAAGTCGCCGCCGACGATGACGCGCGAACCGTCGGCCGAGGCGCGGATGACCATGCCCTGCGCGTTGAGCGCGTGGTTGAACGACTCCACCCGGTTACCGGTGGTGATGTCGTAGGCGAAGATGTTGAGGGCGTCGACCTCGCCGGCGCCGCCCACGGCGACGCCCGGCGGCCGGGCCTTGGTGAAGCTGCCGGTCACGTAGACGGTGTTGCCGACGATGGCCTGGCTCCAGACGACGCCGTTGATCTGCCAGGTGGGCAGGGCGTCGGCGGTGACCGGGGCGGCGGCAGGGGGCGCCGGCGGCTCGGCGGCCGAGGCACCGCCGGAGAGGGCGGTCATCCCTCCGAGGACGACCGCCGCGGTGGCGGCTGCGGCGACAGCGCGGCGGACGAGCCCGCCGAGTTCCTCAACGTGCATGGTGTGCTGCCTCTCGGGGCTGCGCGGTGGCCGGAGCTGCCAGGGCGTCGGTGGTGGAGTGGGACTGCGGGGAGGACACGGTGGAGCGCTGCTCGTCACGGAGCATCGGCGCCAGGATCGCGAAGCGGGTGCAGAGCCCGGCGGCGACGGGACCGAGGGCGAGGACGAAGGGGGTGGCCTCGGCGGGCAGGTCGCCGAGCAGCCAGAGGACGAGGGCCAGCAGCGAGATGCCGGCGTCCATGAGGCGCACCCCGAGCATCGCCCGCTGGCGACCCCGTGCCGCTGCCAGGCTGACGACCGGCTGCATGGACGCGATGGCCGCGGCGTAGACCGCCCACCCGGCGACGGCGAGGCGGGGGACGGCGAACTCGTCGCCGGTGACCCACGGACCGAGGACCGGGGTGACGGCCCAGAGCACGGCGCCGACGGCGAGGGCACCGAGGACGAGGCCGAGGCTTCCGCGGCGGGCGCGCCCGGCGAGCGCCTCGAGCCGCAGTCCGCGGTCGCGACCGTAGGAGGCGAGCAGGTAGGAGCCGAGGCCCTGCACCATGAGCAGCGCGGGGGCGACGAGGATCCGGGCGGCCTCGAGGTGACCGAGGGCGGCAGCTCCTGCCACGGCGACCACGAGCAGGCGCAGGGCGGTGAACACCCCGGGGTTGACCGCGACCTGGGCCCCGCGCCATACGCCGAAGGACGCGACCTCGCGGACCGCGCCGCCACGGGCGGGGGCCGCCCACCGGTCTCCCGGTGCGAGCACGGCGGCGACGGTGAGCAGACCGGCGGCCTGGCCGAGGGCGACAGCCGCGAGGAAGCTGCTGAGGGTGACCCCACCGGTGAGGCCCATGACGACCAGCGCGGCGAGCGCGGTCACCAGCGCCACCGAGTCCACGGCCACGAGCCGCCAGAACCGCAGCGACGCCATGAGGAGCCGGCGACCGACCTCCTCGACGGCGAAGAGGGCAGCAGCGAGGAAGAACAGGCCCGCCTCCGCCGCGTCGAGCGACCCCGAGCCCCACAGCACCGCGGCGGCGAGCGCCGGACCGGTCGTGGCGAGGACCGCGGTCCACCACTGGAGCCCGCCACGGACCCGCGAGTCAGCCCGGTCCAGGACGGTGAGGGAGTCACCGACGAAGCCGCTGGTGAGCGCGGTCACGAGGACGATCGTCCCCAGGCAGAGCGAGACGAGACCGAGGCCCTCGGCGCCGAGCACGTGCGCGGCGACGACCTGGAGCGCGAAGCTCGCCGCCGCCTGCCAGACCTGGGCGACGACGGCACCCGAGGCGTGCGACGTCGCGAGCGACCGCAGCCGCCCGGTCGTCAGGCCCCGGGACGTGCTCACGAGAGCACGACCGCGCCGGTGTAGGTGGCCGAGGTGTGCAGTCCGTCGAAGTCGACGACCATGGTGAGCTTCTTGAGCCCGGAGTCCGGGACGGCGAAGGCGTAGTAGGCGGTGGCGGACTTGCCGGGGGCGACGGTGCCGGAGAAGTCGTAGGTCTTCGCGCTCTCGGTGTAGACCGGGGCGGCGAGCTGCTTGGACGACGAGTAGTAGGTGGTGAGGACGACCTCGTTGAGGTTGATCGCCTTGGCCGAGCCGTTGGTGAGCTTGAGCTGGAAGCGGACGTACTCACGACCCGCCATCACGCCGGGGCCGTGACCGGTCTCGGTGGCCCGGTTGGTCTTGACGATCTCGAGGCGGACACCGTCGGGGTACTTCACCGGCGCGCTGAACTTCGCCGCGGGGGCCGTCACCGACGGCGTGGTGGCGCCACCGGAGCGCTTGACCTTGGGCACGGACTGCACCGGCTGGGGCAGCGGCGGCGCCACGGTGGCGGACGTCGTCGGGCTCTGCGAGGGCTCGGTCGTGGCCGAGCCCTTCGTCGTGGCCGACGAGGTGGCCGAGGCGCTCGGCGTGCTCGTGCCCGAGGAGGACACCGCACCGACGGCGCCGGTCCGGCTCGCGGCGGTCGGCGTCGTCGGGTCGGACGAGCAGCCGGACACGAGGGCGGCACCGACGAGGCCGACGGCGAGGGCAGCGGTGAGGCGACGCAGGGACATCAGTACGCCCCGGTCCCGCGCAGCACGGCCTTGGCGGTGCGGACGATGATCTGCAGGTCGAGCAGCAGCGACCAGTTGTCGACGTACCAGAGGTCGAGCCGCAGGGACTCGTCCCAGGAGAGGTCGCTGCGACCGCTGACCTGCCACAGACCGGTCAGGCCGGGCTTGACGCGCAGCCGGCGGGTGGCGTCGGCCTCGTAGCCGGCGACCTCGGACGGCAGCGGCGGACGCGGTCCCACGAGCGACATCTCGCCACGGATGACGTTGATGAGCTGGGGCACCTCGTCGATCGACAGACGGCGCAGGATCCGGCCCACCGAGGTGATGCGCGGGTCGCGCTTCATCTTGAACAGCACCGTGTTGCCGGCGTCGACCGCGGTGACCAGCTCGGCCTTGCGCTGCTCGGCGTCGACGCACATCGTGCGGAACTTGAGCATCTGGAAGGTCTCGCCACGGGCGCCGACCCGGGTCTGGCGGAAGATGACGCCACCGGGTGAGTCGAAGCGGATGGCGACCGCGATGGCGAGCAGGACCGGGGCGGCCAGGAGCGACAGGGTGATCGCGAGCACCAGGTCGACGGTGCGCTTGAAGAGCCGGCGGGCGCCGGACATGGCCGGGCGCTCCACGTGCAGCAGCGGCATCCCGGCCGAGGGGCGGATGCTCAGGCGCGGGCCGGCGACCTCGAACAGGCCGGGGGCGATGACGAGGTCGACCTCGCGCTCCTCCAGGCTCCAGGCCAGGCGGCGCAGGCTGGGGCCGCTGAGCTCGGGGTCGCTGGACACCGCGACGACCTCGGCGTCGAGCAGGTCGATGGCGTACATCGCCTCGTCGGGGTACCCGAAGACCGGCACCCCCTCGATCTCGGTGGAGAAGTCGCCCTCGGTGTGGATGCCAGAGACGCAGGCACCCACGACCTGCATGCCCTCGCCGGGAGCGCGGCGCAGCTGGCGGATGAGGGGGGCGACAGTGCGGACGTTGCCGATCACCACGGTGCGCTGGGAGTCGACCCCCACCTCGCGGCGGGCGAGCAGCCCGCGGCGCAGGAGGTGGCGGCCGAGGAGGCCGAAGAACAGCAGCGGCGGTGCCGCACTCAGGACGAGACCGCGGGCGATCTCGGCGTGCACGAGCCAGGAGAGGACGGCGACGGCCACGACGAGGGCCACCACGGCCCGGCCGACGGCACGGTACTCGTCGGCGGTGATGCCGAGGTAGCGCCGCTCGTACCCGTGGCACAGCAGCAGCGCGAGGTACCAGGCGCCCGGCAGCGCGAGGGCGGCGAGGCCGCGGTCCAGCAGCGGCGCGTCGCCGAGCGGCACGAGCGTGCAGAACACCCCGGCGAGCACGGCCACACCGAGGTCCATGGCCACGGCCCTGCGGCGGTAGCGCAGGTACCAGGACTGCTTGGCCGGGTGCTCCGGAGCGACCTCGGACCAGTCCTGCGTGCCGACCACCCCGGCCGTGCCGATCGCCTCGGCCGGCGTCCGGAGTCGACCGAGCCCGTCGTCCGACTGCGCCTCGACCGACGTCGGCTCCGACATCGACGACACGGAATCCGCCCCCGCGAGATCCGTCATGACTTGTACCCCTTGCCCATCCGTTTCGGCCGAAGGTAGACCCCCACGGTCCACCTGTTAATGGGTCATGGAGAACTCATCAACCGGCTTCGTCAGCCTTGCAGGACAACGGTTTCGACCTGTACGCCGCGCAACGGACGGTGTTCCACCCCAGGTGGTGTAGGGCCGTCTACGTAGACACCTCATACCGATGGTGGAGTTCGCGAACACGAACCGTTCGCCCGGCCCCGCACGGACGAACAGGCAGAGTGCAGCGGACGTTCGACTGACGTAGGCCTACGGATAAGGAACTAGTCCCAAAAATAGTCACTGCCCGCTCCGTGGGGCGGACAGCCGATCGCCCGTCCACCCCGTCAGGCCGGACCTCCGAGTGGCCTTCGGCGACCCGTGGGCGACTCTCGGCAGCCCTCAGGCCGGGCTGTGGAACTTCTGCTGGGCGGTCTGCAGGCCCTCGGTCACGATCATCTCGGCGGCGTCGGCGGCGCTGTCCAGCAGGAACGGCAGCTCCTTGCGCTCGGTCGGCGAGAAGTCGCGCAGGACGAAGTCGGCGGCGTCCATGCGACCGGGCGGGCGCCCGATGCCGACGCGCACGCGCAGGTAGTCCTTGGTGCCGAGCGAGGAGCTGATCGAGCGCAGTCCGTTGTGGCCGCCCTCACCGCCGCCCTTCTTGAGGCGGACCTCCCCCGCGGGGATGTCGAGCTCGTCGTGGATCACCACGAGGTGGTCGGGGTCGACGGAGAAGAACGACATCAGCGCCTTCACCGGTCCGCCGGACTCGTTCATGTAGGACAGCGGCACCCCGACGACCGCGCGCGGCCCGGGCGCACCACCGGGCAGCATGCCGATCCTGATGGTCGCTGCGACGGCCCGCGCCTTGTGCTTGGTGAGCGAGGCCGAGCCCCGACGGGCCAGCTCGTCGACCACCATGGCGCCCACGTTGTGGCGGTTCCCCGCGTACGTCGGTCCGGGGTTCCCGAGCCCGACCACCAGCCACGTCCCGTCTGCACTCACGGGCGTTGAGTATGCCGGAAGGCCGGGTCCGTGACGGACCCGGCCTTCCGGTGTGGTGCGGGGTGGAGCAGCCGGAGCGGCTCCGGGTGGCGCGGCGGCAGCCNCCGCGCCGGAGGGACTCAGGCGTCCTCGGAGTCGGCCTTCTCGCCGTCCGTGGACTCGCCCTCGGCACCCTCGGAGTCGCCCTCGGCAGCGGCGGCGTCCTCGTCGGACTCCTCGCGCTCGATACCGGCCTCCTCCTCGGCCTCGGCGAGCTCGGCCTCGAGCTCCTCCTGGGAGATCTGCTGGGTGATGTTCACGACGAGCGTCTCCTCGTCGACGACCAGCGTGGCGCCGCGCGGCAGGGTGACGTCGGACGCCTTGATCTGCGTGCCGGCTTCGAGGCCCTCGACGGAGACGACGACGTTCTCGGGGATGTGCGTGGCCTCGACCTCGAGCTGCAGGGTCTGCGAGTCCAGCGTGACGACGGTCTCGGGAGCGGCCTCGCCCTCGATGTGCACCGGCACGTCGACGGTGACCTTCTCGCCCTTGCGGACGACGACGAGGTCGACGTGCTCGATGACCGGCTTGATGGCGTCGCGCTGCACGTCCTTGGCCAGGGCGAGCTGCTCGTCACCGTCGATGACGATGGTGAGCAGGGCGTTGGCGGTCTTGAGCGCCATCATCGTCTCGTGGCCGGGGAGGGTGATGTGCACCGGCTCGGCGCCGTGGCCGTACATGACGGCGGGGATCTTGTGGTCGCGGCGGATCTTGCGCGCCGCGCCCTTGCCGAACTGCGTGCGCTTCTCGGCGTTGAGCGTGAGGTTGGTGTCAGACACGGGGACTCCTGGGGACTCGAGTATGCGGTGGGCCTCGACGCGGGGCGCAGCACGGAGACCACACCGCGTCGAATTACGGACGTGCCGGCCTGAGCCGTGCAGTGTCCCTCGCCGAGGCAACCCGGAGAGTCTAGGCGACGCCTGCGGGCAGAGGGAAATCCGCGTCGTCGGCTGCGGCGGTGGCCCGCGCCGAGCGTTCGCGGCGCAGCTCGCCCACCCGGACGGCCACCACTCCCCCGACGATGCAGACGCCTCCGAGCAGCTGCACGACGCCGGGCAGCTCCCCGAGCAGGACCCACGCGAAGAGCACCGCGAAGAGCACCTCGGTCAGCCCCACGAACGACGCGACCGTGGAGCCGAGGATGCGCGCGGCCGTGACCCCGAGGAGGTATGCCGCCGCGGCGGCCACCAGGGCCAGCTCACCGATGGCGACCCACCAGGGGACCTGCGCACCGCGCAGCACGACGTCCGTGGCGACGAAGTGCATGGGCAGGATCCCGACCGCACCGAGCAGGCCGAGGGCCACGGCACCGGCGCCCATGCCGAGCCCGGCGAGCGCAACCGGCGGAAGGTGGCTCTCCTCGGCCGCGAGGACGAAGAAGGTGGCCAGTCCAGCCGCAGCCAGCAGTCCCCAGCCCACGCCGACGAGGTCCGGCGCGGCCTGGCCACCGAGGTCGAGCACGAGCACCAGGCCCCCGATGGCCAGCACCACGCCGAGGCCGGTGAGGGCGCTGGGTGCGCGGCGGGTGCGGGCCCAGACGAAGAGGACGACGAGGACCACCCCGAGGTACTCGAGGAGCAGAGCGACCCCGACGTCGAGGCGCTGCACCGCGTAGAAGTAGGCGACCTGGCAGCCGGCGACCGCCACGGCGCCGTACGCGAGGACGGCGCCGAGGTTCTCGCGCACGAGGTGCCACCGGCCGCGCAGGGCGAGCACCGTCGGCACGGCGAGGACCAGCGTCGCGCCGGCGACCCGCAGGAGCACGATGGCCCCGGAGCTCCAACCCTCGACGAGCAGCGACTTGGCGAACGGGCCGCTGCTGCCGAACGTCGCCGCCGATGCGAGCGCGAGCCACAGGCCGACACCCTTCGACCGAGCCGCCATCTGTCTCCACCCTCATTCGCGTCAGGGGCAATCTGCCTTATGCTCCTGACGCTAGCGATCGCAGATGACAGGAGTCAAGATGCTGTTCGCCCATGACACCGAGGCGGCCCTGCGGGGGTGCGCCGCGCTGGTCAACACGGCGCAGACGCTGCCCACGGACACCGACGACCTGCAGACCCTCGACGAGCTCGATGCGTTCGTGCAGGAGTGGCAGTGGACAGGGTCGAGGGCCCACGACGCGGCTGAGCTCGAGGCGGTCAGGGCGCTGCGGCCACGCCTGCGCGAGCTGTGGGCCGTCGACACCGAGGGCGCGGTCGAGCTGGTCAACGCGCTGCTCGCCGAGGCGGACGCCCTGCCCCAGCTCGTGCGGCACGACGGGTGGTCCTGGCACCTGCACGCGACCCCGCCCGAGGCACCCCTGGCGACGCGGATGGCGGTCGAGGCGGCGATGGCGATGGTCGACGTGCTGCGCGCCGACGAGCTCGAGCGGCTGCGCACGTGTGCGGCCGACGACTGCGAGGACGTGGTGGTCGACCTGTCCAAGAACCGGTCGAAGCGCTACTGCGACGGCGGCTGCGGCAACCGCGCCAACGTCGCCGCCTACCGCGCGAGGAAGGCCGCGACCGACTGACCCGCGTCGGGCGCGGCGATGCCCGGGTCAGGCGTGGCCGTCGAACAGGCTCGTCACCGAGCCGTCCTCGAAGACCTCCTGGATCGCCCGGCTGATGAGCGGGGCGATCGACAGCGTCGTGAGCTTGTCGAAGTCGTGGGCGTCGTCGATCGGCAGCGTGTTGGTCACGATGACCTCCTGCGCGGTGCAGGCCTTGAGCCGCTCGATCGCCGGGCCGGACAAGATGGCGTGCGTCGCCGCGATGACGACCCCTGCGGCCCCGTCGGCCATCAGCGCGTCGGCCGCCTTGGTGATCGTGCCACCGGTGTCGATCATGTCGTCGACGAGCACGCAGATGCGGCCCTTGACCTCACCGACGACGCGGTTGGCGACGGTCTCGTTGGGCCGGTTGATGTCGCGCGTCTTGTGGATGAAGGCCAGCGGCGCGTGGCCGAGGCGCTCGGACCACTGCTCGGCGACCTTGATCCGACCGGCGTCGGGCGAGACGACAGCCAGCTTCTCGTGGCCGTACTTCTCGCGGACGTACTCCGACAGGATCGGCAGCGCCATGAGGTGGTCCACCGGACCGTCGAAGAAGCCCTGGATCTGTGCGGTGTGCAGGTCGACGGCCATGAGGCGGTTCGCCCCGGCTGTCTTGAACAGGTCGGCCATGAGGCGGGCCGAGATCGGCTCGCGGCCGCGGTGCTTCTTGTCCTGGCGGGCGTACCCGTAGAACGGCAGCACCACGGTGATCCGCTTGGCGGAGGCGCGCTTGAGCGCGTCGATCATGATGAGCTGCTCCATGATCGCCTCGTTGAGCGGGGCGGTGTGGCTCTGGATGACGAACGCGTCCGAGCCACGCACCGACTCCTCGTACCGCACGTAGATCTCGCCGTTGGCGAAGTCGTACGCGCTGGTCGGCACGAGCTCGGTCCCGAGCATGCTCGCGACCTCCTCGGCCAGACCGGGGTGCGCCCGGCCGGTGAAGACCATCAGGTTCTTCTCGGTGGTCTTGAGGATGCCGGTCACGCCTGGCCCTGCCCTTCCGTGGAGTTGTCGGTATGCCGCGTGGGCGCCTGCGCGTCCTGGGCCGCCTTCGCGGCGGCGTCGGTCTTCGTGCCTGCGCGGGCGCGGGCGACCCAGCCGTCGATGTTGCGCTGCCGGCCGCGGGCGACCGAGATCTGCCCGGGCTCGACGTCGCCGGTCACGGCCGACCCGGCGCCGACGTACGCGCCGTCGGCGATGGTCACCGGTGCGACGAGCACCGAGTTCGAGCCGACGAAGCTGTGCCTGCCGATCGTCGTGTGGTGCTTGGCGACCCCGTCGTAGTTGGCGAAGATCGTGCCGGCACCGATGTTGGCGCCCTCACCGATGGTGACGTCGCCGGCATACGTGAGGTGCGGGACCTTCGCGCCGTCGGCGATCTTGGCGTTCTTCGTCTCGACGAAGCCGCCGATCTTGCCCTTGGCTCCGAGCTCGGTGCCGGGGCGCAGGTAGCTGAACGGACCCACGGTGGCACCAGCGCCGATGACGGCCAGCACGGCCTCGGTGCGCTTGACCTCGGCGTCCTCACCCACCTCGGTGTCGGTGAGCGTGGAGTCCGGGCCGATGACCGCGCGGGCGCCGATGGTGGTCGCGCCGAGCAGCTGGGTCCCGGGCAGGACGGTCGCGTCGCGGCCGATGGTCACGTCGGTGTCGATCCACGTGGTGTCGGGGTCGATGATCGTGACGCCCTCGCGCATCCAGCGCTCGGTCGTGCGGCGGTTGAGCTCCTTGCCGAGCCGGGCGAGCTGGACGCGGTCGTTCACGCCCTCGGTCTGCCACAGGTCCTCGATGAGGTGGGCGCTGACCCGACCGCCGGCGCCGCGCGCGATGGCAAGGACGTCGGTGAGGTACTTCTCGCCCTGCGCGTTGTCGGTCCCGACCTTCGCGAGGGCCTCGCGCAGCACCGCAGCGTCGAACGCGTAGATCCCCGAGTTGATCTCGGTGATCGCCCGCTGCTCGTCGGTGGCGTCCTTCTGCTCGACGATCCCCTCGACGCCGCCGTCGGCGTCACGCAGGATGCGGCCGTACCCGGTCGGGTCGGACAGGTGCGCGGTGATCACGGTCGCAGCGCTGCCGGAGCCCACGTGCTCGGCCAGCAGCGACACCAAGGTGTCGCCCGCGAGCAGGGGCACGTCGCCATACGTCACGAGGACCGTGCCGTCGAGGTCGGCGGGGAGCACGTCGAGAGCGCACTCGGTCGCGCGGCCGGTGCCCTTGACCTCGTCCTGGTCGGCGATGACCGCGGAGGCGTCGACCTCGGTGACGTGCGCCGCGACGAGGTCGCGCTCGTGCCGGACGACGACCGCGAGGTGCTCCGGCTGCGCCGCGCGGGCCGCGGCGATCGCGTGCCCGACGAGGGTCCGACCCCCGATCCGGTGCAGGACCTTGGGGGTCGAGGACTTCATCCGGGTGCCCTCACCTGCGGCGAGGACGATGACTGCAGCGAGCCTGGGGGTGCCGTGGGGGACGTTCACGCGCGAGAGCTCCAGAGATCTGGTCGGGTGCGACGGGACGGGCGTCATGCTACCCGCCGGTCGGGCCCTGTCCTCTCCACGGCCGCCGGGGTCCGCACCCCTCACGGAGGGGTGCTCGTGACTCATCCTCGAGGCGCAGAAACCCTCACCATTCCGGACGAGGCCCCCTCTGCACCTGCTCGGGACACTGAGGCGTCCGGGAGCAGTCCCGTGGCGACGGCCCACCCGGCCGCCCACACCAACGTCGCAGAGCGGGGAACCCATGAAGACCGTGACCATCAACCGCTGGGTCATCCCAGCCCTCTTCGTCGCCCTGGCCGCCCTCTTCGCCACGGCACTCACCATGACGTCGGCGCAGGCCGCCGGCTCGATGACCGTCAGCGTGAAGCAGGCGAGCCTGGCCGACCATGCGGGCGACTGCCCCGGCAGCGTCACCGGCGCGCACTTCATCATCAACCAGATCGGTGCTGCTGCTCCCGACACGATCGAGGTCCTCCTCACGGACGGCACCTCGCAGACGGTGAGCAAGAGCAAGCAGTCCGGTCCGACGGCCCACTACGACGCCTTCTTCACCGGCACCTTGGTGAAGGATGCGACCGCGGTGGTCCCGGACACCTGGCGCGGCCAGTTCGTCCTCTCCAACTACTACTGCGGCGCGACCACCACCACGTCGACGACCTCCACCACGTCGAGCAGCTCGTCGACCACGTCCTCGTCGTCCACGACGTCGTCGTCGAGCACCACCTCGTCCTCGAGCACCACCACCGGGACTCCCACCCGGACGAGCTGACGCGACCCCTCGGTCCAGCGACGGCCGGTGCCACGCCCACGCGGCGGGTGCCGGCCGTCGCGCGTGCCAGACCCTCACGGGGCCGACCTGCCCGTGACCCAACTGCTGCTCGCTCGACCTGTTCGGCGTGCTCACCCGCACCCACTGACTGGTCCCTTCGGACGAGTTACGGCCCTTCGGGCCGTCCGGACTGTCCCCGTGGTGCGGATTGTCCGGGGTGCAGGCACAGTGAAAGACATGACGGATGTGGCGCAGGGGTCACAGTTCCGCCGCGACGAGCAGAGCGTCCCCGCGGCCGAGCTGGAGGGTTTGTTGCGCCGGAGCGCGCTCGGCGACACCACCGCCTTCGGGACGCTGTACGACCACACGGCCCCGAGGTTCTACCAGCTGTCGCTCGCCGTGACCGGCGACGCTCGCCGGGCGGAGGAGGCGACCCGCGCCGCGTACGCGCAGATCTGGGCCCGCTCCCGCGAGTTCGACGCCGCCACGCACCGCGCCCTCAGCTGGATGACGACGATCGTCTACGAGCTCGCCCGCAGCCTGCGCCTGGCTCAGACCGCCTGATCGACGCCGAGCTCGCCCAGCAGGGTCAGGACGCGTGACCTGATCTCGTCCCGGATGGGGCGGACCGCCTCGATCCCCTGACCGGCCGGGTCGTCGAGCACCCAGTCCTCGTACCGCTTCCCCGGGAAGTAGGGACAGGTGTCGCCGCACCCCATCGTGATGACGACATCGGACACCTGCACCGCCTGGGTCGTCAGGATCTTCGGCTGCTCGGCCGAGATGTCGATGCCCTCCTCGGCCATCGCGGCGACGGCCGAGGGGTTGACGTGGGCGCCCGGGGCAGAGCCAGCCGACCGCACCTCGACCGCTCCCCCGGACAGGTGCGTCAGGTAGGCGGCAGCCATCTGGGACCGCCCCGCGTTGTGGACGCAGACGAACAAGACGCTGGGCCGCGACCCCTCGCTCGGAGCCGCCGCGGCAGACCGCTCGCTCCACTCGACGCGGTCGTTCGACTCGACGCGGTCGTTCGGCTCGACGCTCATGGGTGGACCTTTCGGCTCGGGGTGGCGGTGAAGCGGCGGCGCAGGGCAAGGCTGACGTAGACGAGTGCGACGAGCGCCGGCACCTCGATGAGGGGGCCGACAACTCCCGCGAGGGCCTGACCGGACGTCGCGCCGAACGTGGCGATGGCGACGGCGATCGCCAGCTCGAAGTTGTTGCCGGCAGCGGTGAACGCCAGCGTCGTGGTGCGGGCGTACCCGAGACCGAGGCCCGCCCCGAGGGCGAACCCGCCGAGCCACATCACCGCGAAGTAGACCAGCAGCGGCAGGGCGATCCGGGCGACGTCGAGGGGGTTGGAGGTGATCGCCTCCCCCTGGAGCGCGAACAGGACGACGATGGTGAAGAGCAGGCCGTACAGCGCCCAGGGACCGACGCGCGGAAGGAAGCTCGCTTCATACCAGTCCCGCCCGCGGCGCTTCTCCCCCAGGCGGCGGGAGAGGAAACCGAGCACCAGCGGCACCCCCAGGAAGATCAGTACCGAGCGCGCGATGTCCCACGTGGAGGCGTCGATCCCGGTCTGCGACAGGCCCAACCAGCCGGGCAGCACCGACAGGTAGAACCAGCCGAGGAGGGCGAATGCGAAGACCTGGAAGATCGAGTTCAGCGCCACCAGCACGGCCGCGGCCTCACGGTCGCCGCAGGCGAGGTCGTTCCAGATGACGACCATCGCGATGCATCGGGCGAGGCCCACGATGATCAGACCCGTGCGGTACGCCGGCAGGTCCGGCAGGAAGATCCAGGCCAGCGCGAACATCAGCGCCGGTCCGAGCACCCAGTTGAGCACCAGCGAACCGAGGAGCAGCCGCCGGTCGCCCGTGACCGAGTCGAGCCGGTCGTAGCGGACCTTCGCCAGGACCGGGTACATCATCACGAGCAGTCCCACCGCGATCGGCAGGGACACCCCGTCGACCTCGACGGCGGACAGGGCCTCACCCAGGCCCGGCACGAGGCGGCCCAGCAGGAGGCCGGCCACCATGGCCAGTCCGATCCACACGGGCAGCAGGCGGTCCAGCGTCGACAGGCGACCGGTCGTCTCGTCGTGGTGGGCGGAGGTGGGCGTGGTGGTGCTCACTGAACGGTGCCTTCCGGGCGAGGGCCCGATGGAATGCCCGCCGGGGGCGCGGGCGTTCCATCGAGGTCTGTCGATATGGCGCGAGCGTGGCATCTGCATCGTCGTGTGTCAATATGGACACCCATCGATCCACCAGACGGGCGGCCCCGCGTGACGACCACCACCGCAGCACCGGCGAGCACCATCGACTCCGACGCCTGCTGCGGCACGCCGCCTGCCACCCTGCCGCGTGAGGACGCGCTCGCGATGGCGACGCTCCTCAAGGCGGTCGCCGATCCGGTCCGCCTCCAGCTCCTCGAGATCATCCGCAGCTCGCCGCGGCACGAGGCCTGCGTCTGCGACATGACGGAGGCGGTCGGCGTCTCGCAGCCGACGGTCAGCCACCACCTCAAGGTCCTCACCGAGGCGGGGCTGCTGACCCGCGAACGCCGCGGCACCTGGGCGTGGTTCACCCTCGTGCCCGAGCGACTCGGCGACATCCGCAGCATCTTCGACTGACCTGCCCGCGCGGCGCCGCGACCTGCATGCCGTGCTGCTGACGATCGCCGTCCCCAGCCTGGCGATCATGCTCGTCGAGGTGCTGTCACCTGCTCTCCTTGGATGAGCGCACCGCCGAACCCGCGCGACGCGGACGTCCTCCACCTGCTGCACGAAGGAAACCAAGCTCCAAGGACCGCGGCCTCGTCCGCCACGTCGGCCACGAGAATCCCGTAGGTCGATTCGTCGGCGGGCAGGGCTCAGTGCCCGCTCACCCTGTGGCGGGCAGGGAGCCGGGCAGACTTCGCCGCTGTTCTGGTCGACTACTCCGGGTGCTGTCGTGAGCGCCGTCGTGTTCTCGGTTGCGGGACTCGTGCAGCGCCTGGTCGTAGGAGCCGATGGTCATGTCCCACTCGACCCAAGGCTTGCTGCCCGGTTCGTGACGGACCTTCCCCGCGTACCGGTAGGTGTGCACGACCGTGTGGTGCGCCCGACACAACAACGCCGCATTGCCCAGGTCGGTCGGGCCACCATCGGCCCAGTGGACCAGGTGATGAGCATCAGACCAGGCCGCCGGCCTCGAGCACCCCGGGAACGTGCACCCACCATCACGCAGCCACAGATGGCGGATCTGGGCCCGGTCGAACAACCTGCGCGCCATGCCTTGGTCCAGCACCTCCCCCGCCGTGCCGAGCACCACCGGCACGACCTGCGCATCACACGCAAGGCGCCGGACGACGCCCACGCTCAGGTCCTGACCCTGCAGCGTCATCCCCGCACCACGACACCGCTGCGCCAACACCTCCAACGGCACCGTCACCACCAGCGACGTCTTCGCCTGCCTCGGCACCCCCTCCGGGGCGCCCACCGCCCGCACGACCAGGTCCAACAACGCATCCGCACGCCGCGCAGCCGGGGTCCGCACGTCCAGCTCCCCGGTGCCGGTGTCCCGGGCCGGCCTCGCCAACGCGTCGACCGCAGCATCCACGACCGCAGCACCCTCCTCGTCCAACATGAGCGTGTACCGCCACATCCCGACCGGACCCGGCCCCTTCACCAGCGACCGGTGCTCCCGCCGCACCTGCGCGTCCCGCTCCACCGACCCCTCGGACCGAGCCAGGTCGGCCGTGCGCCGCAACCCGGTCGCCAACGTCTTCTCATCCCACCCGCGATCACCCCGAGCCCCTCCCAGGAGCCCTGCCGTCGACTGCGCCAACCACCCCGGCTCGGCCAGACCACGGATCCCCCGGTGGAACCTGCACAGCTGCGCCGCCTTGGTCACCGACAAAGCGCCAGCACGGACCTCCGGCACAGGAGAAGACGCGTCCGAGACCGCATCGACGACGGCCTCGAGTCGAAGGTCCGGAGCCGTCGGGGCCTGCGTGGCCGCAAGCACCTGGGCGACCACCTCCGAGTCGAGCACGTCGCGGGTCGTCAGCGACGGCGCCACGGCCCGGACCCAGTCGACCTGGCCCCAGCCCTGACCCGTGCCGAGCCCGCGCTCCTTGGCCTCGGCCAGCACGGCGACGAACTGCGCACGAGCTGCCGCCACGACCTCGCCGAGCACTCCGAGGGCCTCGGCCACATCCTCGTCCTCCAGCGTCCAGAGCCGGTCGACAGCAGCATGGGCCAGCACCTGTCGCGCCACCGACGCACTCGTCACCACCGGACGGCCGAAGCCGTTGGCGGTGAGAGTCGCAACCCTCGGTGTGGACGTCATACGCAGAACGCTATCGGCGACCACCGACAACGCCTCCGCACCAATCCACAGACCCAATCACGTTGCCCAGCAACGCAACTCAGCGAGAGGTACCCAGACAGGACGGACGTTGTCCGCCCTCCGCATCGCTGACGCCGGACCAGCACGAGCGCGCAATCTCGTTGCGCGCCATACCCCTCTCCACCTAGCGTCGAGGGACAGGTCGCGAGCTCTCGGCCCGACCACCGGCCAGACGATCGAGGGGTGCCGTTGCCATGACGAGCAGGTTGACCGAGCTCTGCGTGGACGCCCACGACCCACTCCAGCTCGCCCGCTTCTGGGCCGGCGTCCTCGGGCGCCAGCTGTCCGACGCGCCGGGTGACGGCGTGGCGCTGCAGGCTGACGACGAGCCGGGCTTCCCCATCCGGTTCCTGCCCTCGGACCAGCCGAAGACGGGGCCGAACCAAGTGCACTTCGACCTGACCAGCACCTCGCTCGCGGACCAGCAGGCGATCGTGGCCCGGGCGCTGGAGCTCGGGGGGCGGCACCTCGACATCGGCCAGCTCCCCGAGGAGGGCCACGTGGTGCTGGCCGACCCGGAGGGGAACGAGTTCTGCGTCATCGAGCCGGGCAACAGCTTCCTCGCAGGCACCGCCACCATCGGGGCCCTGTCGTCGGACGGCTCGCAGGCCGTGGGGTACTTCTGGAGCAGGGCGATGGACTGGCCACTCGTGTGGGATCAGGACGAGGAGACGGCCATCCAGTCACCGCGAGGTGGTTCCAAGATCTCCTGGGGCGGACCGCCGGTGGCCGAGAAGCACGGGAAGAACCGCGTGCACTTCAACCTCCGCGCCACGGACGGTGACTCCGCGTCCGAGCTGGCGCGACTCGGCTCGCTCGGTGCGAGCACCGCCGGGACCGGCCAGTGCGGCGAGGGCTGGACCGCCATGACCGATCCGGACGGCAACGAGTTCTGCCTGCGCGCCGAAACCTCTCGGCTCCCCGGGTAGGAATCGAACCTACGTCGCTTGTCCTGATTCAAAGTCAGGCGGGCCCTACCAGCAGACCAACCGGGGAACGCCCCGCGGAGGGACCTGCAAAGGGTAGCCAATCGCCGCCATTCCCCCGACCGCCCATCCGCCCGGGACGAGTCCGTGGCGAACCCGGGCTGCGCCCGCGACGATCCCGGGGAGCCGGCCGCACGCCATACGGGTCGGGCGGCACGCTCCCAGGAGGCATGATGGAGCGTGTGAGCAACAGCCATGCCAAGCCCGCCTCCACGGCCGCGAAGTCGCGCATGACCGGCAAGCAGCGCCGTGAGCAGCTCATCGTCGTGGGCCGGAAGCTGTTCGCGGACAAGGGTTTCGAGGGGACGACGGTCGAGGAGATCGCAGCCAAGGCGAATGTCTCCAAGCCGGTGGTCTACGAGCACTTCGGGGGCAAGGAAGGCCTGTATGCCGTCGTCGTCGACCGTGAGATCGCTGCCCTCCTGGGCGGCATCACGGGCGCCCTGACCGCCGACCTCAACAGCCGCGAGACGCTGGAGCGCGCGGCGAGCGCCCTGCTCGACTACATCGAGAGCTCCACCGACGGGTTCCGGATCCTCGTGCGCGACAGCCCTCCCGGCCAGTCGACCGGGTCCTTCGCGAGCCTGATGTCCGACGTCGCCAGCCAGGTCGAGCACATCCTCGCTGCCGAGTTCAAGCGCCGGAAGCTCGACCCGAAGACCGCGCCCCTCTACGCCCAGATGCTCGTCGGCATGGTCGCGCTCACCGGTCAGTGGTGGCTCGACTCGCGCAAGATGAAGAAGGCCGACGTGGCCGCCCACCTGGTCAACCTCGCCTGGAACGGCCTGGCCAACCTCGAGGACAAGCCTGGGCTCGCCATCGCGCGCTCGACGTAGACCAGACCCCTACACCTGCTGGAACTCCACCCGGTTGCCCACGGGGTCAGCCGTGTGGAACCGCCTGGTCCCGGGGATCGCCTCGTCCCAGGTGATGTCTCCGCCCCGGGCGGCAAGGGTGGCGGCAAGCGCGTCGACGTCGCGGACCGCGATCGCCGGGTGTGCCTTCCGGGCCGGGGCGAATCCCTCCTCCACCCCGCAGTGCAGCTCGTGCGGCCCGACCCGGAACCACACCCCACCGCGGGCTGTGAGCGCAGGCGGCTTCGGGATCTCCGGCAGCCCGACCAGGTCGCCGTAGAACGCCCGCAGCGCGTCCTCACTACCGGCCGGGCACGCGACCTGGACGTGGTGCAGGCCCACGACGTGCGCACCTGCGTCCGGGGACGCCGCGGTGTCGCTGCGTCGGGCCACCGCGAACACCCGCCGGAACGCGAGGATCACGCCCACCGGGGTGCGAGGGTATGCAGCGCGCAGCCTCGCGTCGTAGTCCGCCAGGAACGCTGCACGCTCGGCCTCGTCCGTGAGGGCTTCGAGGACGGGGCGCAGCCCCGTGCCCCGCACCCACTCGAGCACGGGGTTGTCCTGCTCCCCCGCCGGGTCGAGCACGTGCTGGTACGTGGTCTCCCACCCGTCGACCTCGCACCCGAAGGCGCCGAGCTCGACCACGTACCGCGCGGGGTCGTGGACCGCGAGACGGTTCAAGGCGGGCGAAAGCCGTTCTTTGGCAGGGTGGTTCGCGGCGGACTCGCGCATCAGGGCGTGCGAGGGCGCGTCGTTGTTGCCGGGCACCTGCATCGCGAACCACCCTCCCGGGGCCAGCGCCGAGACCCACCGCGCGACGAGGTCCAGGTGCCCCGGCACCCACTGGAGAGTCGCGTTGGTGACGATGACGTCGGGCGCTGCGCCCAGGGTCGCCACGTCCCAGGTGGCGACGTCCGCCTCGACCCACTCGACGCGGCCGTCGACGTCGAGCTCCCGCGCCGCCTTCAACATCTCCGGAGAGTGGTCCACCCCGACGATGCGCGCGTCCGGCCAGCGCTGCGCCAGCCCGAGGGTCAGGGGGCCGTTGCCGCAACCGAGGTCGACGACCAGCGCCGGCGAGGTCGCCCTGACCCGGGCGAGGAGGTCGTCGAACGGTCGCGACCGGTGGTCGGAGAACTTGGCGTACTGCGTCGGATCCCAGACGGTGCTCATGCCGACCATTCTGCCTCCTATTTATCTTGATATCAAGATACTTGATGCGGGGTACAGTTCGGGGCATGAGCCCCCGAGGTGCAGGACCCGTCGTGCCGCCGGCCGACGACGTGGACCGCATCGTCGAGGCGTGGCGCCGCGAGCGCCCCGACCTCGACGTGGCCCCGCTCCAGGTGTTCTCCCGTGTCTCCCGGCTCGCCCGTCGCCTCGACCTCGACCGGGCCCAGGCCTTCGCCCAGCACCAGCTCGAGGGCTGGGAGTTCGACGTCCTGTCCGCCCTGCGACGGGCCGGCGACCCCTACGAGCTCTCGCCCGGCCAGCTCATCCGGCAGACCCTCGTCACCAGCGGCACCATGACCAACCGCGTCGACCGGCTCGAGCGCCGCGGCCTCGTCGGTCGCAGCCCCGACCCCACCGACCGCCGCGGGGTCATCGTGCGGCTGACCCCCGAGGGGCAGCAGGCCGTCGATGCAGCGATGTCCGACCTGCTGGACCGCGAGCGCACCCTGCTCGCCGAGCTGTCGGGCCAAAACCACGAGGAGCTGGCGGCGATGCTTCGCCGACTGCTCTCTCCCTTCGAGGTCTGAGCCGGCCGGTCACCGAGGTCCGAGCTGCCGGCCACCGACATCTGTGCCGGCCGGTCACGCCCCCGTGTAGTCGCCCTTGGTCCACGCCAGCACGGTGTCGGCCAACGGCGTCCAGTCAGGGTCGGCGTCGGTGCCGTCGTTGAGCATCCCCCACCCGTGGTCACGGGGTGTCGACACGAACTTCTTGACCTTCGCCGGTGCACTCTCGAAGGCCGCCTTCAGCTCAGCCGGCTGCACATCGGTGTCGCCCGGGGCGACTGCGAGCAGGAGCGGCAGCGTCGTCCGCGGAGCAGCGACAGCCGCGGTGTCGAGGCCCGGATAGCTGAACGGCCCCGACAGGTCGACCAGCGCGTCGGCACCCGACTGCTGCCCGACGGCCAGGGCGGTCACCCCGCCGAGCGAGGCACCCACGAGCGTCACCCTCGTCGCCCCCCGCGAGCGCGCCCAGTCGACGACGAGCCGCACCTGCGCGGCCGGATCGATGGCGAGGCCGCCCGTGCAGCGCGAACGCCCCCACCCGCAGAGGTCGACGAGCACCGCGCGCACCCCGCGCTCGGCGGCCCACGCCGCATACGCCGTCCACCCGCAGAACCCCACGGGGGTCGTCTGGTGCAGGTAGACGGCGACGACCGGCCCCTCCCCCAGGGTCGCGCCGGTCATCACGCTGCCGCCGGGATCGGCGATCTCCACCAGCTCGCCGCCGTCGACGGGCACCTTGCAGCGGTCGCTGACCGAGGTCGGCCCGGGGGTGGGCGTCGGGGTGGACGGGCGTGCCGTGGCACCTTCGGACGGACCAGACCCACCGCACCCCGCGAGCAGGACCACCGCCAGCACACCTGCCGGCACACCTGCCCGCCTCGCCGCCCAGCGCTGTTTCATATGTCAACATTGACATGTGCCCAGATCGCCGTCCACCCCCTCCGACCTCGGGTGCGCGATCCTCGGCCTCCTCGCGCGCGGGCCCCTCACGGGCTACGACCTCGCCCGCCGGATGCAGAAGCCGGTCGGCTATTTCTGGACCGCCACCCACAGCCAGATCTACCCCGAGCTCGCCCGCCTCGAACACGCCGGGCTCCTCGAGCACGAGGTCATCGAGGGGCGCGGCCCCCGCCCCACCAAGCGGTATGCCGTGACACCCGCCGGTCTCGACACCCTCCGGGAGTGGGTGGCGGGTGAGCTGGAACCGCAGCCGGTGCGGGACCTCGAGACCCTGCGGCTGTGGTCGATCTGGCTGGTGGACCCCGACGCGGCCCGCGACCTGGTGCGACAGGCCCGCACCCGGCACTACGACACCCTCGCCGCCTACGAGACCGAGCTGGCGGAGCTCGTCGACCACCCGCGCGCGCAGGACCGGACCGACCCGTGGTTCGCGAGCCGGCTGACGCTCCAGGGCGGCGTCCTCACCCGCCGCGCCGCCGTCCAGTGGTGCGACTGGATGCTCGCCGAGCTCGACCGCGCCTGAGGCGTCGGGTCAGCCGACGATCTCGGCGGCAGCCAGCCACTCCAGCTCGAGCGTCTCCCGCTCGTCGACGATCTCGCGCAGCTGGCTGTTGAGCTCGAGCACCTTGGCGTGGTCGGCGGCGGCCTCGGCCATCGCGAGGTGGATCTTGTCCTCGCGCTGCGCGAGCCGGGTCAGCTGCTTCTCGACCCGCGCCATGTCCTTGCGCGCCTCGCGCAGCTCCGCCGGGCTCGCACCCGCAGTGCCGGCCGCACCAGCGGTCGACGGCGTCGCATCGGCTCGCGCTGAGGCCGAAACTGCTTCTCTCGCAGCAGATTCGATCGCTGCGTGCCGCAGCTCGAGGTACTGGTCGACACCACCGGGCAGCTGGCGCAGCTTGCCGTCGCCGAGCAGCGCGACCTGGTGGTCGCAGGCGCGCTCGAGCAGGTACCGGTCGTGCGAGACGACGAGCAGGGTGCCGGCCCAGCCGTCGAGGACGTCCTCCAGCGAGGTCAGCGTCTCGATGTCGAGGTCGTTGGTCGGCTCGTCGAGGAGCAGCACGTTGGGCTCGTCCATGAGCAGGCGGGTCAGCTGGAGCCGACGCCGCTCCCCACCGGAGAGGTCGGAGACCCGGGTCTGCTGGCGACCGCCGGTGAACCCGAGCCGCGTGGCGAGCTGCGACGCCGAGATCTCCTTCGGCCCGAGCCGCACGTACTTGCGGACGTCCTCGATCGCCTCGATGACACGCCAGTCGGCATACCGCTCCAGCTCCCTGACCTCCTGCGAGAGGTAGGCCAGGCGCACCGTGATCCCCTGCTTGCGCTTGCCCGAGGCCAGCGGGAGCTGGCCGGCGATGGCACGCAGGAGCGTCGACTTGCCCGCGCCGTTGACGCCGACGATGCCGATCCGCTCGCCCGGAGCGAGGTGCCACGTCAGGCGGTCGAGCAGCACGCGGTCGCCGAGGGCGACGGTGGCGTCGATCAGGTCGACGACGTCCTTGCCGAGGCGGGTCGTCGCGAACCTCAGCAGCTCGACGTCGTCGCGCGGAGGCGGCTCGTCGGCGATGAGGGTGTTGGCCGCATCGATGCGGAACTTGGGCTTGGACGTCCGGGCCGGCGGGCCGCGGCGCAGCCAGGCGAGCTCCTTGCGGAGCAGGTTGTCGCGCCGCTCGGCGGTCACCTGCGCCATCCGCTCGCGCTCGGCCTTGGCGAGGACGTATGCCGCGTAGCCGCCCTCGAACGCGTTGACCGTCCCGTCGACGACCTCCCAGGTGTTGGTGGCGATCGCGTCGAGGAACCATCGGTCGTGGGTGATGGCGACGACGGCGTTGTCCGGCCGCGCCCGGTGCCGCACGAGGTGCTCGGCCAGCCACGCGACCCCCTCGACGTCGAGGTGGTTGGTCGGTTCGTCGAGGAACAGGACGGTCGGGTCCTGCACGAGCAGCCGCGCCAGCGCCAGGCGCCGACGCTCGCCACCGGACATCGGCCCGATCAGCGCGTCGAAGCCGCCGACCGACTGGGCGTCGATGCCACCGAGCAGCCCGGTGAGGACGTCGCGGATGCGGGCGTCGCCGGCCCACACGTGCTCGGCGAGGTCGCCGAGGACGACCTCGCGGACCGTCGAGGAGGGGTCGAGGACGTCCTCCTGGGCGAGCACGCCGACGCTCGAGACGCCTGCGCGGGTCACCCGGCCCGAGTCGACCTCGCGGTGACCGGCCAGCACTCGCAGGAGGGTCGTCTTGCCACCGCCGTTGCGGCCGACGATGCCGATGCGGTCGCCGCCGAGCACGCCGAGGGAGACCTCGTCGAGCACCTGGGCGGTGCCGAGGGCCAGGGAGGCGCGCTCGACACTGATGAGGTTCGCCATCAGCCGGGCCGCGGTCCGCTGATCTCGTGGGCGCCGTGGGCAGGGCCCGTGGCACGCCGGACGTCCTGCACCGCGCCGGAAGCGGTCAGCGACACCGCGAGGTCGAGGGCCGCCTCGTTGTTCTCGACGACGAACGCGACCGTCGGGCCGGAGCCGGACACGACCCCGCCGAGGGCGCCGAACTCCAGCCCCGCATCGAGCACGTCCCCGAGCGCCGGCATCAGGGAGATCGCGGCGGCCTGGAGGTCGTTCTGGAGCGCCTCACCGAGGGCGCGGGGGTCGCCGGAGCGCAGCGCCTGCATCATCTGCGGGCTCGACGACGGGTGCTTGACCGGCGTCTCGCCGCGCAGGCGGTCGCACTCGGCGTACACGGCCGGGGTCGACAGTCCGGTCTCGCTCAGGGCGAAGACCCAGTGGAAGCTGCCACGGGCCAGCACCGGGGCCAGGACCTCCCCGCGACCAGAACCCATCGAGGTCCCGCCGGACAGCAGGAACGGCACGTCGCTGCCGAGCTCGGCGGCGATCTCCTCGAGCTCGGTCCGCGGCAGGGCCAGTCCCCACAACCGGTCGCACGCGACGAGGGCAGCAGCGGCATCGGCCGAGCCACCCGCCATACCGCCCATCACGGGGATGTCCTTGCGGATGCTCACGTGCACGGGCTCCCGCACCTCGCCGACCTCGGCGAGCATGCGCGCGGCGCGCAACGCGAGGTTGCTCTCGTCGACGGGCACCCCGAGGGACTGCGGGCCCGAGACACCCACACCCCAGTCGTCGGCACCGACGACGGTGACCTCGTCGTAGAGGCTGACCGCGTGGTAGACGGTCGCCAACGGGTGGTAGCCGTCCTCGCGGGGAGCGCCCACCAGCAGCTCGAGGTTGACCTTGGCCGGGACCCGCACCGTCACGGACGACGGCATCACGGCGGCGGAGGACATGCCCGCAACCCTAACGGGGTCGGGCGCACCGCGCGGATCTGCGCATCCGCAGGGCATCCGCACGGGCGCGCAGGCGCGCGCCCACACATCTGCACAGAACCTTCACACGATCTCCGCCGCCCCTCCTCGTGCCCCTCCTACGCTCGAACCGTGAGCCACCCACCCAAGGTCCTGGTCGTCGAGGACGAGCCGACGATCGCCGACGCGATCACCGCGCGGTTGCTCGCCGAGGGCTTCGACGCCCAGCAGGTGCACGACGGACTGGTCGCCCTCGACCGCGCGGCGCAGTGGGACCCCGACCTCGTCGTCCTCGACATCATGCTGCCCGGGCTCGACGGCCTCGAGGTCTGCCGGCGCCTCCAGGCCACGCGGGCGGTGCCCGTCCTCATGCTCACCGCCCGCGACGACGAGACGGACCTGCTCGTCGGGCTCGGGATCGGCGCCGACGACTACATGACCAAGCCGTTCTCGATGCGCGAGCTCGTCGCCCGGCTGCGTGTCCTCCTGCGCCGGGTCGAGCGGGCCGCCGAGGCCCACGCCCCCGCCCCGACCGTCGTGGTGGACTGCCTGCGCATCGACGGAGCCCAGCGGCGGGTCTGGGCGGCCGGGACCGAGGTGCACCTCACGCCCACGGAGTTCGACCTGCTGGTCTGCCTCGCCGCCCGCCCGGGGACGGTGCTGTCCCGTGAGGCCCTCCTCGCCGAGGTGTGGGGCTGGGCCGACGCGTCCGGCACACGCACCGTCGACAGCCACGTGAAGTCGTTGCGCCGCAAGCTCGGCGCCGACCGCGTCCGCACCGTCCACGGCGTCGGGTACGCCCTCGAGGTCCGGTCGTGAACTACGACCTGCGGCCCCTCGACCGCGCCCGCTCCATCAAGACCAAGCTCGGCCTGCTCGTCGCGGTGACGATCGCGGTCGCCTCGGTCCTCGCCGTGGTCGGCACCCGCCTCGGCCTGTCGCCGTGGGCGACCGTGCCCGTGGCCGTGGCCGCAGCCCTGGTCGTCACCCAGCTGCTCGCCCGCGGGATGACCTCCCCGCTGCGGGAGATGACCGTGGCAGCGCAGCGTATGGCGCAGGGCGACTACTCCCAGCGCGTCCGCGCCACCTCGGGCGACGAGGTCGGCGAGCTGGCCCGCGCGTTCAACCGCATGTCCGCCACGCTGGAGCTCGTCGACCGGCACCGCCGCGACCTCGTCGCGAACGTCTCGCACGAGCTGCGCACCCCGATCTCGGCGCTGCAGGCCGTGCTCGAGAACCTTGCCGACGGCGTCTCCCAACCGGGCCCCGACGAGCTGCGGTCCGCCCTGGCCCAGACCGAACGCCTCGGACGCCTCGTGGGCGACCTGCTCGACCTGTCGCGGGTCGAGGAGGGCGTCACGCCCCTGGCCGTCACGACGGTCGACCTCGCCGACCTGCTCGACGACGCCGTCGCCCAGGCCCGCGTGGACGCGCTGCGCTACTCCGTCGTCGTCTCGCCGCCCGGCCTGGCCATCACCGCAGACCCCGACCGGCTGCACCAGCTCCTCGCGAACCTCCTCGACAACGCCGCCCGACACAGCCCTGCCGACGGCGAGATCCGCGTCGCCGCGACCCGGGACGGCGAGCTGGTGCGCCTCGACGTCGCCGACGACGGCCCGGGGATCGCTCCCGCCGAGCGCGGGCTGGTGTTCGAGCGGTTCACGACGAGCTCCACCCAGAGCAGCGGCACCGGGCTGGGACTGGCGATCTCGCGCTGGGTCGTCCAGCTCCACGGCGGCACCATCGCCGTCGCCGACAGCGACCACGGCTGCCGCATCCAGGTCCTCCTGCCCACCGACCCGACCCGACCGTCCCTGACCAAGGAGCCCGTCATGAGCACCCTGACCCCGCCGGCCCCTCCGGCTGCCCCGCCGCCGTCGGCTCCCGCCCGCGACACCCTCGAGTCGTACTGGCCGGACGACCACCACCGGCGTCCCGGGCTGGTCGGAGCCGCGGCGCTCGTCGGTGTCGTGGCGGCCCTGGTGCTGCCCGACCGCCGGGCTGGGCTGGGCACCGCCCTCGTCTTTGCCGCCATCTGCGGCGTCGTCCTCGCCACCCGCCTGCGACGCCGCGAGGGACGCCGGTGGGCCTGGCCCGACCTGGCCGACGTCGCGCTCGTCGTTCTCCTGCTGCTCACCCTCGTGCTGCGCGACGCCGCGTGGATCACCGTCCTGTGCCTCCTGGCCGCCCTGGCCCTCGTCGCCGTCGGCTCCACGCGCGCCACGTCGGTCCTCGGCACGATCGGCTCCGCCGCAGCCGTGCCGCTCGCGGCCCTGCGCGGCCTGCCCTGGCTGGGCCGCACCCTGCGACCCCGACACGGCACCCAGAGCTGGCTGCCGGCCGTGCGGACCGCACTGCTCTCCGCCGTCCTGCTGCTCGTCTTCGGGGCGCTGTTCGCCTCCGCCGACGCCCTGTTCGCCTCGTGGGTCGACGCGATCACCCCGGACATCACCTGGAACGACCTGCCCGCCCGCGCCGTGCTCGCCCTGTTCATCGCGTCCGGGACCCTCGCGGCCGCCTACGTCGGGCTGACCCGACCCGCCGTGGACCGCCTGCAACCGCGGCTGCGCCCGAGCCGGCGCGACTTCGAGTGGCTGGCGCCCATCGGCGTGGTCAACGCCGTCTTCGCCGCCTTCCTCGTGGCCCAGGCAACAGCGCTGTTCGGCGGCCACGACTACCTCCAGCGGACGACCGGGCTCACCTACGCCGACTACGTCCACGAGGGTTTCGGCCAGCTCACCGCTGCCACCGTGCTCACCCTCACGGTCGTCGCGTGGGCGAGCCACAAGGCCCCACCCTCGCGACGACGGGATGTCGCCCTCGGTGCGCTCTGCCTGATGACCATCGTCGTGGTCGTCTCCGCGCTGCACCGGATGAGCCTGTACGAGGAGGCCTACGGCTTCACCCGGCTGCGCCTGCTCGTCACCGTCTTCGAGGGCTGGCTCGGCGTGGTCGTCGTGCTCGTCCTCGTCGCCGGGGTCATCGGCGGCCGCCGCTGGCTCGTCCCGGTCGCGGTCCGCGCGGGCGCCCTCGGACTGCTCGGTCTCGCCCTGGTCAACCCCGACCTCTACATCGCCGAGCACAACCTGTCGCGCACCCAGGCCACCACGCCGGTGGACTACGCCTACCTCGGGAGCCTGTCCGCGGACGCCCTCCCGGCGATCGTGGCCTTGCCGGACGCCGAGTTCTCCTGCGCCATCGACGGCCTGGAGGCGCCGGGCGGCGGGGACTGGCTCGAATGGAACCTCTCCCGCCACAGGGCGGCGGACCAGCTCGCCGAGCGCACCTCGTCAGGCGTCACCTCGGGGACCGCGCCCTCAACAGGCACCTGCTCCACGACACCCTGAGCCCGCGGCAGTCCATCGCTGCCCCGCGGAACGGTCCGTCAGTCGCCCGGCGTCGTCGGTCCGAGGGCGGCACGGGCGGCGGCGATCGCGGCGAACTCGTCGATGCCGAGCTGCTCCCCCCGGGTCCGCGGGTCGACGCCTGCCGCCCGCAGGCACTCCTCGGCGCGAGGGGCCGAGCCCGCCCACCCGCTCAGCGCCGCCCGCAGCGTCTTGCGGCGTTGGGCGAAGGCTGCGTCGATGCACGTGAAGGTGTCGCGCCGGGAGGCGTCGGTGGAGGGGGCCGGCCGCCGTTCCAGCAGCACCAGCCCGGACTCGACGTTCGGGACCGGCCAGAAGACGCTGCGGGGCACCGTCCCCGCGAGCCGCACCGCGGCATACCAGGCCGCCTTGACGCTCGGCACGCCGTAGGCCTTGGACCCCGGGGCCGCGGCGAGCCGCTCCGCGACCTCGAGCTGCACCATGACGAGCACCCGCTCGATCGAGGGGAAGAGCTCGAGGAAGTTCAGCACCACCGGCACCGACACGTTGTAGGGGAGGTTCGCGACCAGGGCCGTGGGCTGGGGGTCGGGCAGCTCCCGCACCTGCATCGCGTCCGCCTGCACCAGGGTCAGCCGGTCCGCGTATGCCGGCGCGAGCCGGCCCACCGTGCCGGGCAGCGCCTGCGCGAGGGTCGGGTCCACCTCGACGGCCGTCACGTGCCCCACCTCGGGGAGCAGGGCCAGGGTCAGCGAACCCAGGCCGGGGCCGACCTCGACCACGACGTCGTCCTGCCCCACCCCGGCGAGCCGCACGATGCGCTTGACCGTGTTGGCGTCGACGACGAAGTTCTGGCCCCACTGCTTGGTCGGCCGCATGCCGAGCCCGGCGGCGATCTCACGGATCTGGGCGGCCCCGAGGTACCCGCTGCTCTGCTCCGCCATGGCGAGAACTCTAGGGGAGGTCGCCCCCTGCCCCGATCCGCGGCGTGCTGCCGACCAGCCCACGACGGGACGGCACACGACAGCGCCCCCGACCAGGAGGTCGGGGGCGCTGTCGACGACGCGGTCGACGCGTCGGAGCTGCGGTCAGGCTGCGTGGGCGCAGCCCCAGGGGCCGAGGCCCGCCTTGGCGTAGTAGCGGTTGGCCACGGTGATCTGCTCCGCCCGCGAGGCCAGGTCGGGACGCGACGCGAAGTCGTCGCCACCGTTGGCCATCCAGGAGGAGATGTCGAACTGCAGGCCGCCGTAGTAGCCGTTGCCGGTGTTGATCGACCAGTTGCCGGTCGACTCGCACTGCGCGATGCGGTCCCACATCGCGGCGTTCGACAGGTTGATGCCGGCACCGGAGGTGTTGCCCGAGCTGCGGGTGGGGGCGGGGGCGGGGGCGGGACGCGACTTGGTGCCGACGGCGACGACCTTGGCGACCGCCTTGTCGGTGACGACGGTGGAGAGCTTCTTCTTGCTCTCGACCTTGCCGTCGACCTTGGTGACGCGCCAGGTGGTGACCTTGGCTCCGGCCGAACCAGCCTTGAGCACCTTGGTCTGACCCTTGTAGAGGCTCGAGTCGTTCTTCTGCGTCACCGGGGCGGCGATGGCCTCGGTCGACTTCATCGACGACGTCGAGACGCGCAGGACGGCGATCTTCAGGCCCTTGGTGATGGCCTTCGTGGAGGTCGGGGAGACCCGGTCGTCGGAGTCCACCTTCACGCCGAGCTCCTTGAGCGCGGCACCGACCGTGGTGGCCGTGGTGGTCTCGGCGAGGTTCTTGCCGTCCACGCGGACGACGACGTCCTTCGGGGTCGTCACGGAGAGCGCCAGGCCCTCACGGCCCAGGCTCATCGAACGTGACGCGGAGAGCTTGGCGGAGTCGGCGCGGATGCCGAGCTCCTGCAGGGCCGCGTCGACCGTGGTCGCCGTGGTCCAGTAGTCACGCGTGGCGCCGTCGACGGTCACGGTGAGCTTGCGTCCGTAGCGGACGACGATCTTCTGCCCGTCGGACACCTTGGCGTCCGGGGCCGGCACGACGACGTCGTGCTCCTTGATGGTGATGTCCTGCTTCTCCAGGACGTCACCCACCGTGCCGCCGAAGGCGCGGACGGTGGAGGTCTTGCCGTCGACCGAGACGGTGACGGACTTGTCGAGGTGCGAGACGCCAACGGCTCCGGCGACGAGGGACGTCACCACCGCGGCTTGGGCGATACGCCGAACGGGACGGGTGATCACAATGCTCCAGTGGTCGATCTCCCCGGGCATCGGTGAGGGTGTCGCGCCCTGCCGGCAGGGGGTCCTCCGGCAAAGAAAGAGGGGCGCTCCGGGCCGCCGGTTCTCGACGGAATGAGCACCCCCGCTCGCGTCACCCGGGGGTCCGACCCCGGCCAACAGTCATCAACCATGACCGGCGACGCGCCAAAGGTCAACTTTTGATAACGGAACCTTCATCCTTTGGCCAAGGACATGCGGGACAGCTGTCACAGGAGTACCACGCCCGCAAGACACCCCGGTTGCGCCTCACCAGGGGCCGTAGACCGCCTCAGAGGTGTCGCTCAGCGACTGGCACAGGGTCGGCACCGCGACCCCCAGCACCCCCGCCATCGCGCGGACCGTGAGGGGCACGAGGTACGGCGCGTTCGTCGCCCCGCGCCACGGGGCGGGGGTGAGGTACGGGGCGTCGGTCTCGACCAGCAACCGGTCCAGCGGGGTCACCGCCAGGGCGTCGCGCAGGCCCTTGGCGTTCTTGAACGTCACGGTCCCGGCGAAGGACAGGTAGTAGCCGCGCTCGGCACACTCACGCGCCATCGCCATGTCCCCGGAGAAGCAGTGCAGCACCGTCGTCTCCGGGGCACCCTCCTCGGCGAGGATGCGCAGCACGTCGTCGTGCGCGTCGCGGTCGTGGATCTGCAGGGCACGACCCGTGCGCTTCGCGAGGTCGATGTGCCAGCGGAACGAATCCTGTTGCACCCCAACGCCCTCGGGACCGGTGCGGTAGTAGTCCAGACCCGTCTCCCCGATCACGCGGACACGGGGGTGCGCGGCCAGCTCCTCGATCTCCGCGTATGCCGCCGCGAGCTCACCGCGCTCGGCCAGGCGAGGGACCTCGTTGGGGTGCAGGGCCACCCCGCCGAGCATCGCCGGGTGCTGGTCGATGACGTCCACCGTGAAGCGCGCGCCCGGCAGGTCGCAGCCGATCTGCACCATCCGGTCCACCCCCACGGCAGCCGCCGCGGCGACCGCGGCGGCGACGTCCGGGGCGTCCTCGCCGTCCCGCGCGATGTCGAGGTGGGTGTGGTTGTCGACCACCGGGATGGGCAGCGGGTCGGGCGCGGTCGGCACCCGACCGTGACCACTGCGGGAGGACGTCTCCGGCGGCGTCATGTGGTCCCGCCCGGTCAGCTCTGCTCGAGCCGGGCGAGCTCGTCCTCGACCACCGACTCGTCGAGCTTGGTGAAGACCGGTGTGGGCTTGGTCACACCCGCCCCGACACGCACCGGACGGGACTCCCAGCGCGGCGTCGAGGTGTACTCGCCGGTGACGATCGGGTAGCTGCGCCCCTCGTCGCCGGCGTCGAGACCGGCCACGTCCTGCACCGCCGGCATGGGCATGAACGCACCCTCGCCACCGATGGCCAGGTGCACGGCGTTCGAGGAGTGCGGCAGGAACGGGCTCATCACCGTGTTGAGGTCGCTGACGCACTGCACCAGCGTGTGCAGCACCGTCGCGAGGCGGACCCGCTGGTCCTCACCCTTGAGCTTGAAGGGCTCGGTGTCGGTGACGTACTTGTTGACCTCACCGACCGTGCGCATCGCCTCGGCGACCGCCTGCTTGATCCGCTGGCGGGCCAGCAGGTCGCCGACGGTGCCGAAGGACGCGAGCACCTTGGCACGCACCGCCTCGTCGACCGGCTCGAGCGGACCCGGTTCCGGGACCTCGCCGAAGTTCTTGGCGACCATCGCCGCGGTGCGGTTGACGAGGTTGCCCCAGCCCGCGACCAGCTCGGAGTTGTTGCGCTGCACGAACTCGGCCCAGGTGAAGTTGGAGTCCTGGTTCTCCGGGCCGGCCGCACAGATGAAGTAGCGGATCGCGTCGGGGCCGTAGCGCTCGAGCACGTCGCGGATGCGGATGACGTAGCCGCGCGAGGTGGAGAACTGCTTGCCCTCCATCGTGAGGTACTCGCTCGACACGACCTCGGTGGGCAGGTTGAGCTCGCCGAACGCGCCGGGCTCCCCACCCTTGCTGCCGCGACCGGCATACCCGAGGAGCTCGGCCGGCCAGATCTGGGAGTGGAAGGTGATGTTGTCCTTGCCCATGAAGTAGTAGGACACGGCCTCGGGGTCGTTCCACCACTCGCGCCAGCGCTCGGGCTCGCCGAGGCGACGGGCCCACTCCACCGAGGCGGAGAGGTAGCCGATGACGGCGTCGAACCACACGTAGAGCCGCTTCGTCGGCTGGTCGCTCCAGCCCTCGAGCGGCACCGGGATGCCCCAGTCGATGTCGCGGGTCATCGCCCGCGGACGGATGTCGTCAAGGATGTTGAGGCTGAACTTGATGACGTTGGGGCGCCACGTGCCACTCGCCTCGCGCCCCTCGAGCCAATCGCGCAGCGCGTCGGCGAGGGCGGGGAGGTCGAGGAAGAAGTGCTGGGTCTCGATGAACTCCGGCGTCTCGCCGTTGACCTTCGACCGCGGGTCGATGAGCTCGGTCGGGTCGAGCTGGTTGCCGCAGTTGTCGCACTGGTCCCCGCGCGCCTCGGGGTAGGAGCAGATCGGGCAGGTGCCCTCGATGTAGCGGTCGGGCAGCGTACGGCCCGTGGACGGGGAGATGGCGCCACGGGTCGTCTGCTCGACCATGTAGCCGTTCTTCCAGACCTGGGTGAACAGCTCCTGCGCGACCGAGTAGTGGTTGGCGGTCGTGGTGCGCGTGTAGAGGTCGTAGGAGCAGCCGAGGTCGGCGAGCTCGTGGGCGATGATCGCGTGGTTGCGGTCGACGAGATCGCGCGCACTCACACCCTCCTGGTCGGCGAGGACGAGGATCGGCGTGCCGTGCTCGTCGGAGCCACTGACCATGAGCACGTCGTGACCGGCCATCCGCATGTAGCGGCTGAACACGTCGGAGGGCACGGCGAACCCGGCCACGTGGCCGAGGTGCCGCGGGCCGTTGGCGTACGGCCAGGCGACGGCGGACAGGACCTTCATGCGGCGACGACCTCGGTGCCCGGGCGGCGCAGGAGCGCGGCCGGGAGGGCGCGGGAGCATGAGACGACGGTTGCGGTGCTCACACCCGAATCCTAGGGGGCGGGGCCGGGCACACTCCCTGCTCCCCTGTGCGGCGCCATACCAGCCGTTGCCTCGTGTTCTTCCCGGTGGTCACAAATATTGCCGGTTATGCCTTACTTCGACGGGACGCAGGACTTACTGTGAGCGCGTGCGGCGGGGAGATGCCGCCTTTCCAGAGAGAAGAGACATGGCCAACCGTCTGCCCAAGGCTGCCGCGATCGTCGCAGCACTCATCGCCGTCCCGCTCGGAGCAGGTGCCGCGACCGCGGCCCCCGTCACCAAGCCAACCCCCTCGACCATCGAGTCTGCTTCCGAGGCCAAGGCCTTCGCGAAGCGCCTGCACGAGCGCTCGACCCCCCGCGTCTCCGCCAAGCGTGCCCCGCAGGCGCTCGCTGCCGCTGAGATGGCACGCCTCGCCGGCGCCGACCGCTACGCCACCTCTGTCGCGGTGTCCCGCGCGAGCTACGACGACAAGCAGCTCCTCGGCGGCACCGTCGTCGTCGCGTCCGGCACGGACTTCCCCGACGCCCTCGCCGGTGGCCCTGCCGCCGCCGGCATCGGTGGCCCGCTCCTGCTCGTCCCGGCGTCGGGCAAGGTCCCGGCCTCGGTGATGAACGAGATCGTCCGCCTCGGTGTCGAGTCCATCGTCGTCATGGGTGGCACGGGCGCGGTCAGCGAGGGCATCGAGGACCAGCTCGCCGCCATCGACGGCGTCGAGTTCGTCGACCGCCTGTTCGGTGAGGACCGCTTCGAGACGGCCGCGTTCGCGTCCTACTTCACGTGGCAGTTCGACGAGTCCGACCCCGACGCGGAGCCCACCCCGCCGTCGGTCGTCTACGTCTCCAGCGGCAAGACCTTCGCGGACGCCCTCGCCGGTGGCGCGGCCGGCGCGATCGCCGGGGCCCCGCTCCTGCTCACCAACCCCGCCGGCCTCCCGGACGTCACGTCGTTCGCCCTCGAGGACACCAACCCGACCGAGGTCCGCATCCTCGGTGGCACCGGCGCCGTCTCCGGCAAGGTGGCGACGCAGATCCGCGCGGCCCTGCCGAACACGAAGATCACCCGCCTCGGTGGCGCCGACCGCTTCGGCACCGCGGCGCTGACGTCGCAGAACCTGGGCCTGCCGACGCGTGGGGCCGTCATGATCGCCAACGGGACCACCTTCCCGGACGCCCTGTCCGCGTCGACCTCGTCGGCCGTCATCGGCGCACCCCTGCTGCTCGTCAAGCAGAACTGCCAGCCGGCGGCGACCCGCGCCGAGATCATGCGCCTCGACGCCTCCCTGGTCCGGGCCATCGGCGGCGCTGCCGTCGTGTCCGACGCCACGCTCGCCGGGAAGGCCTGCTGACCCGGCAGACACCACCTCGCACCACCAAGAAGGGCCCGGCAGCCGTCACGGCTGCCGGGCCCTTCGGCCAAGGAGACCGATGATCGCCGCACTGACCGGCGCAGGGCTGTCCGCCGCGGCAGGCCTCAACGCCTACATCCCGTTCCTGCTCGTGGCCCTGGTCGCGCGGTTCAGCGACGTCATCACGTTGCCGCAGTCGTACGCCTGGATCGAGTCGTGGTGGGCCATCGGCGTCGGCGCCGTGCTGCTGCTCACCGAGGTCGTCCTCGACAAGATCCCGGCTGTCGACACGGTCAACGACGCGGTGCAGACGTTCATCCGCCCGAGCATGGGCGGCCTGGTCTTCGCCGCCACCTCGGCCGCCGAGGAGGTCGACCGATCCACGTGGGTGACCGAGCACCCCTGGGTCGGCATCGTCCTCGGCGTCGTCGTGTCGGGACTGGTGCACACCGGGAAGACGGCCGCGCGCCCGGCGATCAACGCGGGGACGCTGGGTTTCGGCGCCCCCGTCGCGTCGACGGTCGAGGACGGCGCCTCGATCGGGATGAGCCTGGTCGCCGTGTTCCTGCCGGTCCTGGTCATCGTCCTGCTGGTCGCGCTGGCCGTCCTGCTGCTCTGGCTCTGGCGGGTGTCCCGCCGCCGACGGCGCCGCCGCGACCAGCGCCGTGCCCTCGCATGAGTCGTTCAGGGTTCGCGGACAGACTGGTCCCATGACGCTCGCCCCCACCCCGTTGTCGCGCCGTTCGCTGGTCACCGAGACGGTGCTCGTCCTCGGCGTGAGCCTGGGCGCGTCGGCCGTCTGGTCACTGCTGTCCATCGTCAACAAGCTCACCCAGCAGCGGGCGCTCAACCAGCAGACCACCGCGATGAACTCCTCGGTCACCCCCGACCGACCGTGGCTCGACCTCGCCTACCAGCTCGTGGGCATCGTCATCGCCCTCGTCCCGGTCGCCCTTGCCCTGCACCTGCTGCGCCGCGACCGCGCGGATGCCACCCGCGCCATCGGTGCCGACCTGCGCCAGCCCGGGCGCGACCTCGGACGCGGACTGCTCCTCGCCGCAGCCGTGGGGCTTCCCGGCCTGGCCCTGTATGCCGCCGCCAAGGCCTTCGGCCTCAACACCACCATCGCGGCCGCGAACCTTTCCGACCACTGGTGGACGGTCCCGGTCCTCGTCCTCGCAGCCGTGCAGAACGCGGTGCTCGAGGAGGTCATCATGGTCGGCTACCTCTTCACCCGGTGGCGCCAGGCCGGGTGGTCGGTGCCGGCCGTGATCGTCACGTCAGCCGTGATCCGGGGCTCGTACCACCTCTACCAGGGCTTCGGCGGCTTCGTCGGCAACATCGCGATGGGCCTGCTGTTCGGCTGGATCTACACCCGCACCAAGCGCGTCGGGCCGCTCGTCGTCGCGCACACCGTGCTCGACGTCGTCGCGTTCGTGGGCTACGCGCTGCTCAAGAACCACCTGTCCTGGCTGACCTGACCCGTCCGGGGGAGCCGCCTACTTGGGCAGCTCGATGATCTTCGACTTCGCCGGCGCCTCGAGGGCCGGGACCTTGTCCCACTCGCTGAAGTCGAGCTTGCCCGGGCTCTCCTTGGTGCCCTCGATCCGCAGCAGCGTCGCCTTCTCGTCCGCGGACACGATCAGCGCCGCGCCGTCGCCACCGACCTTCTCGGTGATCTTCCAGGCGTCCGCGCCGTCGACCGTCGTCTTCTCGACCGTCGCGTTGGCGCTCTGGAGCACCGACAGCCCCTTGTCCTCGAACATCTCGGTGAGCAGGCTCTTCAACGTCAGGTCGCCGAACTCCTTGGCCTGGGCGTCCGGCAGCACGACGAACCTGCCCTGCAGGTTCTTGGCCAGGTCGGCCCCCACCTGGTCGGCCCAGAACTCCTCCGTCGCCGAGAGGTAGTTCTGGCCGCCCACGGTGACGATGGTGACCTTGGAGTCGCCACCCTCGCTGAGCTCGAGGCTCTGGTTCTTCCCGTCGACGGTGCCGGCGAGGTCGATGACGAGCTTCTTGCCCTCGTTGGTCATCTCGCCGACGATGTGCGCGCTCTTGGAGGCCAGCGCCGTGGCCCTGGCCTTGGTGTAGAGCTCCGAGGCCGACGGCGCCTTGGCCTCGGTCGTGGCGCTGCTCGAGGACGAGCTCGACGTCGACGAGCTCGCAGCGGCAGCCGGCTCCTCCTCGGAACCGCAGCCGGCGAGCGCCAGCGCGACCGTCAACGGCAGGACACCGGCCACCAGAGCACGACCGGCACGGCAAGGACGATGGGACATGGCGAACCTCCGCACGATGGGAGGCGCCCCTTCCGCGTCCCCGGTGGGCGGCACCATACTCCCGAAATCAGGTCAGGCGCAGATATCCGTCATAGAGGGACTTCTTGGACAGACCGGTGGTCGCCGCGACGTCGGCGCAGACGTCCTTGAGCCGCTCCCCTGCGGCGACGCGCTCCCGTATGGCGGGCAGGGCCTCCTCGAGGGTGCTCACCTTCGCCGGCGCCCCGGCGACGACCACCGTGATCTCGCCGCGCACACCGTCGGCGGCCCAGTCAGCGAGCTCACCGAGGCCACCGCGGCGGACCTCCTCGTAGGTCTTGGTCAGCTCACGGCACACCGCCGCCCGCCGGTCCGGCCCCCAGGCGTCGGCCATCGCGCGCAGGCTCACCTCGATGCGGTGCGGCGCCTCGAAGAAGACCATCGTCCGGCGCTCGTCGACGAGGGCGGCGAGGGTGCGGGCACGCTCACCACCCTTGCGTGGGAGGAACCCCTCGAAGCAGAACCGGTCGACCGGCAGTCCCGAGACCGCGAGCGCCATGAGCACCGCGCTGGGGCCGGGCACGCAGGTGACCTTGATGCCGGCGGCGACGGCGGCGTCGACCAGTCGGTACCCCGGGTCCGACACGGACGGCATACCGGCATCGGTCACGACGACCACGCGCTCGCCGGCGCGCAGGCGCTCGACGAGGTCCGGGGTCCGGGACGCCTCGTTGTGCTCGTGGTAGCTGAGGACCGACCCGCCGGGGGTCACGCCGAGGTCGGCGCACAGACGGCGCAGGCGACGGGTGTCCTCGGCCGCCACGACGTCGGCGCCGGTGATCTCCTGCGACAAACGCGGTGCGGCGTCACGGGGGTCGCCGATGGGTGTCGCCGCGAGGACGAGGACTCCTGCCTTCGGCTGTGGTTCCACGGGTGTCATCCTGTCAGGCCCGGTGTGCATACGATGGCGCGCATGACCCGGACCGACGAGCTGCGATCACGGCTGCTCGGGTTCCGGCCCACCGACACGTTGTGGGGCTGGCTCGGGCCGCTGTTCTTCGCCGTCGTCGGCGGCATCATGCGCTTCTGGTCGCTCGACCGGCCGCACCAGCTCGTCTTCGACGAGACGTACTACGTCAAGCAGGGCGTCTCGATGCTGGAGTACGGCGTCGAGATGCGCGTGCCCGACACCATCAAGAAGCCGGACGAGCTGTTCACCGCCGGCACCCCGGACGTGTTCGGCACCGAGGGCGACCTCGTCGTCCACCCCCCGGTCGGCAAGTGGGTCATCGCCGCCGGCGAGCAGCTGTTCGGGCAGACGTCGTCGTGGGGCTGGCGCTTCTCGGTGTGCGTCCTCGGCACGCTGTCGATCCTCATGATCGGTCGCGCCGCGCGGCGCCTGTTCGGGTCCTCGCTGCTCGGCACCATCGCCGCCTTCCTCGTGGCCTTCGAGGGCCACCACTTCGTCCAGTCCCGGACCGGCCTGCTCGACCTCATCGTCATGTTCTGGGCGCTCGCGGCCTTCTGCGCGCTGCTCATCGACCGCGACCGCTCGCGCGAGATCCTCGCCGAGAAGGTCGCCGCGCTCACGCCGCGCCAGCTCGCCACCGGCCTCGGCCCGTGGCTCGGGTGGCGGCCGTGGCGCTGGGTCGCGGCGGTCTGCCTCGGCCTCTGCGCCGGCACCAAGTGGTCGGGCCTGTTCTTCCTCGTGGCCTTCGGACTGATGACGGTGTGGTGGGACCTCGGGGCCCGCCGGGCCGCCGGGGTGCGGCACTGGTTCTCGTCGATGATCGTCAAGGACGGCCTGTGGGCCGCCCTGCTCATGGTCGGCACGGCCACCCTGACCTACCTCGTCTCCTGGGTCGGCTGGTTCCGGTCGAACCTCGGGTACGACCGCCTCTGGGGCGCGGCCCACCCGTCCCGGGACACCCCGTGGATCCCCGACTCGGTCCGCTCCCTGTGGCACTACCACCAGGAGATCTACACCTTCCACGTCAACCTCCACGACAACCACCCCTACCGGACCAACCCATGGTCATGGGTGATCCAGGGGCGCCCCACCTCGTTCTTCTACGAGGGGCCCAAGCAGGGCGAGGACGGCTGCACGGTCGCCCAGTGCTCCAAGGCGATCACCTCGATCGGCACCGTCTCGATCTGGTGGCTCGGGGCCGCGGCGATCCTCGTGCTGCTCTGGTACTGGCTGTTCAAGCGCGACTGGCGGGCAGGCGGCATACTCGCGGGTCTGGCCGGCGGCTACCTGCCGTGGTTCAGCCTCGAGGAGCGCACCATCTACTCCTTCTACACGGTCGCCTTCGAGCCGTGGATCATCTTCGCCGTGGTGTTCGTGCTCGGCCTCGCGCTCGGCAAGCGCACCGACTCCAAGCGACGGCGCGAGATCGGCCTCTACGTCGTGGGCGCCTACTGCCTGCTGACGCTGGTGCTCTTCGCGTTCTTCTGGCCGATCTACACGGCCCAGGTCATCCCGCAGAGCCAGTGGTCGCTGCGGATGTGGTTCCCCAGCTGGGTCTGACACGGCAGGCTGGGCCCGTGACGCGGTTCGAGTTCGCCCCGGGAACCGTGGGCATGATGGTCGAGGACGAGGACGTCGCCCGCCTCGACGCGGCGAACGCCGTCCTGCGGGCCACCGTCCGCGAGGTCCGCGACGCCATGGGCGGGGTCTCGCCCGACGAGGTCCACGCCGAGCTCGTCCGCCTCCTCGCTGACCGCGTCGGCACCGGGTTCGTCGTCCGCGACGCGGACCTCCGGGCCGATGCCGAGGCGATCAGCGAGGGCACCCTCTTCGGGTGAGTTCAGCGCGCGAGCAGCACCTCGGTCAGCGCACCGAGCAGGGCCGGTGACACCTCGAGCGCCTGGAGCGTCCCGATCGCCGCCGCCGGCGACGGCGCGGTCCGGATCGCCTCGTACGCGGCGCCCTTGAGCTCGAAGCCCATCTGTGCCCGGTCGAGGATGGCGAACGCCGCGGCCACCGGGTCGCCGTCGCCGGCCCCGACCAAGACGGTGTCGTACGCGCGGTCCTGCGGCAGGGTGTCGTCGTGCCCCTCCACGTCGTGCACCGTCACGGCACCCGACGCGTCGTCGTACGAGATCCGCGTGCGGGCCCACCGCTGGTCGTCGCGGTCCTCGACGAGGGTGAACTCGCCGTCCGCGCCGGGCACCACGCGCAGCTCGATCCGGCTCGCCGGGTCGGTGCCGCCGCCGAGGGCGTCCGCCGGCACGACGGGCAGGATCGTCCCCGCCCGTGCCAGGACCGGTATGGAGCCGAGGTCGCGGTGCAGGTGCAGGACCCGTCCGCCGCGGTAGCGCATGCCGGTGAACAGGTCGACCCACTCCCCCTCCGGCAACCAGGCCTTGACCCGGCCGAGCCCGGTCTCGGCGTCCGCCGGCGAGGTGATGGGGGCGACGAGCAGGTCGGTCCCGAACATGAACTGGTTGGGCACCGTCCACGCGTCCGGTTGGTCGGGGTGCTCGTAGTACATCGGCTCGACGATCGGACGGCCCTCGTGGGCGCGGACGTTCATCGTCGCGAGGTAGGGCAGCAGCTGGTGCCGCAGCCGCAGGAACTCGGTCATCACCTGCTGGGCCCGGGTGCCGAAGCGCCACGGCTCCTTGGTGTTGAACGGGTTGAAGCCGGAGTGCAGCCGGTTGATCGGCGAGAAGACCCCGAGCTGGACCCAGCGGGTCGCGAGCTCGTCGTCCTTGTACCCCTTGAAGTGACCGCCGATGTCGTGGCTCCACCAGCCGTACCCGGCGTTCGAGGCGGTCGCGGTGAAGTACGGCTGGAAGTCCAGCGACTCCCACGTGATCATCGTGTCGCCGGAGAAGCCGATCGGGTAGCGGTGGCTGCCGATCCCCGCGTACCTCGAGAAGGTCAGCGGCCGCTTGCCCGCGCGACCCGAGTCGAGGAAGTGGAAGTGGTTGAGCAGCCACAGCGGGTCGAGCCCGGGGACACGCGTGACGCCGCCCTGCTGCCAGTCCAGCCACCAGAAGTCGACGCCCTCGTCCTCGAGCGGGTGGTGCAGCTCCTCGAAGTACGCCTCGAGGAAGTCGGGGTCGGTCGGGTCGAACGGCACCGGTGTCTCCGACGCCGGGTCGATCCCGACCCGCTTCGCCAGGGCCGCGTACGCAGCCTCGTGGGCGTGCACCCCCTCGGCCGGGTGGACGTTCAGCGAGGTCGCGAGCCCGCGCTCGTGCAGCGCGGTGAGGAAGGCCTCGGGGTCAGGGAAGAGCTCGCGGTTCCACGTGTAGCCGGTCCAGCCGCTGCCGTACCTCGGGTCGATGTCGACGAGGTGCCAGTCCATGTCGATGACCCCGACGGAGAACGGGATCCCCTCCGCGGCGAACTTGTCCATGAGCCCGAGGTACTCGTCGGCGGAGTAGGGGTGGTAGCGGCTCCACCAGTTGCCGAGCGCGTACCGCGGCAGCAGCGGCGTCGGGCCGGTCAGCGTGTAGAGGACCTCGAGCGCACGGCGGTAGTCGCGGCCGTAGGCGAAGACGTAGAGGTCGAGGTTTCCCTTGCGGCGCGGAGTGATCCAGCCGTCCTCGGTCAGCAGGACGGACGCTGAGTCGTCGACCATCGCGATGCCGTCGTGCGCCATGATCCCGTCCTCGAGCGGGATCGCGCCGTCGACGTCGTCCAGGGTCCGGGCCGTGCCGCCGAGGTTGGGTGACGCGACGCCATACCTCCACACGCTGTCCTGCGAGTGGAAGCCGCCCTTGGCCCACACGGACAGGCCCTGGGTCGTGAACTCGCCCCCGTCGTAGGTCAGGTGGAAGCGCTCGGTGCTGATCTCGATGAGCCCGCCCTCCCCCTCGGCACCCGGCTCGCTCTCGGTCACCGTGAAGTCGCACGGCGGGAACGCCCGGTTGAGCACCGTCTGCGAAGCGCGGTCCTCGAACTCGCCCGTCGGGCTGTACTCGAGTCGCACGAGCCCGGCGTCCAGGACGGTGATCCGGTGGTGCTCGCCCTGCACGATGTTCGCGGGGTCGGCGATCGGGTGGGTGTCGAGCCGGAAGTGCTCTTTCACGGGGCTCCTGTTCGGAGTGGGCGACAACGGAGTGGCCCACTCTTCCGAGCGATGTGACGACAGACAAGCCCACCGGGCTCGAGGTGGACTCAGACCGAGCCGGCGTCCACCGAGGCCGGGTCGTTCAGCGGCAGGTTGAGGGTGAATGTCGACCCGAAACCCTCGACCGAGGCGGCCGACACGGCACCACCGTGCTGGCTCGCGATGCCGCGGACGATCGACAGCCCGATGCCGGTGCCCTGGATCGCCTGTCGCTGCGCGCTGCTGGAACGGAAGAAGCGGCTGAAGAGCTGGTCCTGCTCGTCCTCGGGGATGCCCATGCCGGTGTCCGACACCGACAGCATCGCGTTGGCCCCGCTGTGCGAGACCCGCACGGTGACGCTGCCGCCGTCGGGGGTGAACTTGATGGCGTTGCTCAGCAGGTTCATGACGAGGCGCTCGAGCTGTTCGGGGTCGGCGAGCACCGGAGTCGCCTGGCTGCCGACCTCCAGGTTCATCCGCAGGCGACGGTTGCGCAGCAACGGCGCCACCCCCTCGAGCGCCCCCTTGGCGGTGTCGCGCAGGTCGTGGGGGCGCAGGGTCGGGGCCGAGGCGCCGGACTCCAGCCGTGAGGCCGTCAGGAGGTCCTCTATGAGCACCATGAGTCGCTGGCCGTTGCGCCGGATTCGGCCGAGCATGTCGCGCTGGTCCGCGTTCACGTCGCCGCCGACACCGTCGAGGAGCATCTCGGTGTAGCCGACCACGCTCGTGACGGGGGTGCGCAGCTCGTGGCTGACCGAGGAGACGAACGTGGACTTGGCGTCGTTGAGGCGCTGCAGCTCGCGTACGGCGTCGCGTTCCTTGACCAGGGCGGCCTCCAGCAGCGCACGGGCTCCGTGCTGCTCGGTGGTGTCGACGAGCTGCGCGGTGAACATGAAGTGCTCGCCGTCGCGGTTGAGGGGTGACAGCACCAGCTCGACCCACCGGGACGGGTCGTCGGCGAGCTGGACCTCGCCACGCCACCCGTTGGTGGTCTCGGCCATGATCGCCAGCATGCCCTCGCGGACGTCCTGACGGCCGGGCTCGAGGAAGTGTTCCAACCAGTCGGCGTCGGACACGAGGTCCGAGCGCTCCTGGCGCAGCAGGCGGGCCGCGACGTCGTTGGCCTCGATGGCGACGGGGTAGGCGTCCTCGCACTTGAGGATGAACATGCCCAGCATGGCGTCGGCGAAGCCGTGCCGGAAGACCTGCTCGCTCTCGCTCACGCGCGCCAGCAGCGCGCGCCGCTGCATCACGGTGAGCGACAGCGGCAGCACGGTGAAGGCGCACACCACCAGGAATCCCTGGGTCAGCGAGGCGACCGTCTCCGGCCGGACCAGCTTGCCGCTGGGCTCGAGGGCGAAGGGACCCATCGCCTGTGCCGTGATCGTGATCGCGAGGAAGCCGACGACGAGCAGCTGGATGCAGGTGGTTCGCAGGGAGTTGCGCAGTGCGCTCCAGACGAGCACGGGGATCGCGGTGTACGCGACCGGCTGGCCGTTGCCCAGGCCGAACACGACCGAGGTGCTCACGACCACTCCGACCCACTGGATCACCCGCTCCCACCGTGGTCGGGGCACGAACCCACCGGTGTCGAGGAAGAGGGGCACCACGACGAGCAGCGCCGCCAGGTGCTGGGCCCCGACCGTGCGTGCGGTGGGGAAGAACGGCGACGGCGTGAAGGCGGTGGCGCTGAGTCCACCGATGATTCCCGCGATGCCCGCGCCCACGCTTGCTGCGAGCAACAGGCGCCAGAAGTCGTTCATCGTGCGCAGACGGCGACCCGGACCGCCGAACCCCAGCATGAGCAGTGCGACGACGGCTGCCTCGGCCATGTTGGCCACCGCGAACCCCCCGGCGCTCAGCGGCGGGCGTCCGCCGATGATGTTGACGACGAAGCAGGCCAGACCGACACCCGCCACCACCGCGACTCGCCGGCGACCCCTGGCCAGGAGCACTGCGCCGACGCTCACCCCCGCCGCGGGCCACCATGCCGCGACGGTGGAGCCGGGCGGCGAGAAGTGGACGGACGTCAGCATGAGCACGAAGACCAGGGCAAGCAGGGTCACGCCGACGACGACCTCGCGCGTCTGGTCCGGGATTCGGGACCAGCGACCCCGGAGGCCGTCGATGGTCATGTCAGCGCTCCCGCTGCAGCGGCAGGTCGGGGATGACGACCGGGGCCGGCGGCGGCAGCGTCGGCCGCTCGGTGAGCAGCTGCGCGACCACGGCCATGATGTGGGCAGGGCTGAACGGCTTGGTCACGTAGTGGTTGGCTCCGGCCAGGAGTCCCGCGTCGATCTCGAACGGTGACGTGCGCGAGCTGACGAGGATCACGGGCACGTGGACCAGGCGACGCTGGCGCCGGATCCACCAGCACACCTCGATGCCGCTCAGGCCGGGCATCTGCACGTCGAGCAGGATGACGTCGGGGGTCAGGGTCTCGAGCATCCGCACCGCCTCACGGCCGTCCTCGGCGAGAGCGGTCTGGGCGCCGGTCCGGCCGACGGCCAACGACAACAGGTCGCGGATGTCCGCGTCGTCGTCGGCGATCAGTGCGAGGGGCATGGCTCCGGATTCTCTCATCGGGGGTGCGGGGACGGGCTCGAGATGGCGGGGGGATTTCCATCACGAGCCCGTCCCGGGCAGGGGCGGCATCGAGGCGTGCAGGGGTATCGCCTCGTCGCCGCTCCGGGGATTCCCTCGAGCCGACCGGGGGACGTCGTCTCGAGCTCGACCGCGGAGTGGACCGGCTCGGAGAGTGCAGGGGGGTCTCTCCGAGCCGGTCCGGTCCTCAGGGTCCCGCAGGGGGGAAATCCGAGACCCTCTTGACCGGCACCATCCGGCGCCGAGGCCAATTCTGCGTCGGCGGGTGTGAAGGACGCGATGAGCAACCCGTGAAGTGCCGTGAAGATGGCGTGAAGATCGACGAAAGCACTGGTCATCACTGGTCACGGACCGCCACCGCCACCGACCACCGGCCTACCGAGGCAAAACGTGGGACACAGGGGCGACCTGCGACGAAGTTGGTACGCGATGTCCGTTCTGTCTCTAGACTTCCCGACATGGCTCGGCTCATGGTGGTCGATGACGAGGCGCAGATCGTGATGGCGCTGACCCGCGGTCTCGAGCGGGAAGGGTACGACGTCGACGTGTCCCGCAACGGCCTCGACGCCGTCTCCCTGGCCGCATCCGGTGCACCGGACCTGATCGTGCTCGACCTCAACCTCCCGGACATCGACGGCATCGAGGTCCTGCGACGAATCCGCTCCTGGAGCGCGGTACCCGTCCTCATCCTGTCCGGGGACGGGGAGGAGGAGCGCAAGATCGCCGCCCTGGACGAGGGCGCGGACGACTACCTCGAGAAGCCCTTCAGCCTCGGGGAGCTCCGGGCCCGGGTGCGCGCCCTGCTGCGGCGCGCCGGCGCCGCCCCGGACTCCGCCGTCATCAGCACCGACGGGCTCGACGTGGACCTGGCCATGAAGACCGTGGAGCTCGACGGCGCAGCGATGCGCCTCACCCCGACCGAGTGGCGGCTGCTGGAGCTCTTCGTGTCGCAGCCGGGCAAGCTGCTCACCCATCAGTGGCTGATCGCCCGCATCTGGGGTGCCGGGCACGGCGACGAGACCGTCCAGACCCTGCGTGCCCACCTGCGCTCCCTGCGCGCCAAGCTGGGGGACGACTCCAAGGAGCCCCGCTTCATCCGCACCGAGACGCGCATCGGCTACCGCTGGGTGCCTCCGGTCGCCACCAACGCCCCTGCGGGAGGTGCGAGCAACCATGGCGGCTGAGCCCGTGGACCACCGGGTCCGCAACACCCTCGCCGCCCTGCGCGGCTACCTCGAGCTGGCGAGGGAGGCGGCGGCAGGCAACGCCGGCCGGCCCGAGGACGTGGGCCGTGACCTCGAGGACGCCTTGGTCTCGTTGACCAGGCTCGAGCTCCATCTCGGGGTCCACGCCGACGACGGCACCGCCGGCCATGGAGAACCGGCCAGCGACGGAGCGACTCCCGGCGACCGCTGAGCCCCGGGCTCAGAGCTGGGTGGCCGTCGCGAACCGCTCGGGCAGGGGCAGGTCCGGCGCCTCGGAGCGGATGGCCCGTGCCACCACGGTCAGCAGGGCCCGCGTCTGGAACGGTTTGCGGACCACCGCGAAGGCGCCCGCCTCGAGCGCATCGACCTCGATCTCGCTCTCCACGGACGCCGTGAGCATGACCGCGGGCACCGTGGACCCGGCGCTGCGCATGGAGCCGAGCACCTCCATGCCGTCGACGTCGGGCATCCGCAGGTCGAGGATGAGGCAGTGGGGGTCGACGGTCGCGAGCGCCGCGAGCGCGTCGGCGCCGTTCCCTACCGTGGTGACCTGGGCGCCGACGTAGGAGAAGGTGCGCTCGATGAGGACGCGGATGTCCTCGTCGTCCTCCGCGATGAGGACGCGAACGTCCTGGCTCCCCACAGTCCGCGCTCCCCTTTGTCCTCGATCACGGCTTTTCTGCGCCCCGGAGAATTGTCACACAGCACGCAGCGACCCACAGAAGTTCGCTAACGGCGTCCGGCCTCTGGACTCCCTCACCCGGTCCCCGGCGCCACCACCGCCCGGAGCAGGCCGTCCAGCACGGCCCGGGTGTGCGGCTCGTCGAAGACCTCCGCGACCCAGGCGTGCGCGTCCTGCCTGCTCGGCGACCGGGGGTTGGGGCGGAGCCAGTCCGACGACGCCGTGGCCGTGATGTGGCCGAGCTGGGCGATGAGCATCGTGAAGTGGCCGCGACGACGGACAGCCCCTGGGCCGCCCGCGGCTCGGTAGGACTCGACCAGGGCTCGGGCCCGAGCCGGGTCGGACCGCCCGAACTCGAACACGACCGCCGCGAGCTCCATGCTCGGGTCGGCCGGACCGCTCTCCTCCCAGTCGATGACGCAGAGGCCACCGTCCGGAGTCGGCAGCAGGTTGTCGGCCCACAGGTCGCGGTGGCAGGTCCGCAGCACCTCGGGCGCCTCGATCCAGCCCTCGAGGGCGACGAGCTCGTCGCGCAGCCGCGCGAGGTCGCCGGCAAAGGGCGCCCCAGCGGCGGCGAGCTCCTCGACCAGGTCGTCCCAGCGGGCCGCACCCACGGGCTCGTGCGACCACGGGTCGGCGGGGCCGTCGGCCGGGACGTCCAGCCGGTGGATCGCGGCGACGACCTCGCCGACGGCTGCGGGGTCGAGCAGGGGATCCGGCGGACCGAGGTCCACCCAGGAGTGCACCCGGACCAGCTCGGTCGCGCCGACCCGGCCGAGGACGGCGCCCTCACGCGTGCGACGCAGCTCCGGCGTCGGCACGCCGGCAGCGTGGGCCGCCTCCTGGAAGGCCGCGGACGCGGCAATGCCCGGCTCGCTCACCGCACCGAAGGCGACCTTGACGGCCCAGGCACCCTCGGTGGTGTCGAGGCGCCATACCTCCCCCTGCTTGCCGCGGGCCACGGGACCGGTCGACGACGACCGCACCCGACCCAGGTCGAAGCAGCGCGCGACCTCGGCGGAGTCCACGCACCCACTGGAGCACACGGACCACCCCGTGCACCAGCGCCGCCCACGGGCGGGCGGAGGGTGCTAGAGCTCTTGGGCGTCCTTGCGCTCCCGGTCGGAGCCGATGGTCACGGTCCAACCGGTGCCGCACGCGAAGCACTTGAACCCGGGGTTGTCCCGCCGGATCGAGCTGCCCTGCCCACGGTTCGCGACCTGGACGACCGTCGTCTTCTCGCTGCCGCACGAAGGGCAGTGCACGAGCTCGTCATCGGCTCGGGCCATGGACTCGGCGCGGGACTCGCTCTCGCTCTCGGACTGCCTCGCCCCCCACGACATGGAGGCCCGGGGGTCGGAGGCCCTGTTCTGGCCCTTGTCCTCCGGGACGCTTGAACGGTGCGGCGTCATGACGACTCCACAGACATGCGCAGGACGAGCGAGTGCAGGGTGTCGCGCAGGTCGCCGAGGTCCTCACCGCACAGTCCGGTCTGGTCGACGACGTCGTACTGCGCGCGGGAGGCGTCGAACTCGAGCGCGCGACCCTTCTCCGTGAGGGCGACGTTGACGACGCGGCCGTCGCCGCCGTCGACACGGCGGTGCACCAGCCCGGCCTTCTTAAGGCGCGCGACCATGGGGCTCAGCGCGTGCGGGGTGAGCTGGAGCCGTCCGGCGATGTCGCCGATCGGGCGCCCGTCGGACTCCCAGAGCACGAGCATGACGAGGTACTGCGGGTACGTCAGGCCGATGCTCTCGAGCAGGGGCCGGTAGGCGCGGGTGATCTGGTTGGTCGCCGCATACAGGGCGAAGCACAACTGGTCGTCGAGGCGAAGATTGGTGGGTGTGGTCACTGACGCTCCTAGGGACAGCACCGAAATATAGATCACGCGCGATGCTTTTCCCACATCGGCGCAGGCTGCGCTGCTGCGACCTCGGGTCGGCGAGGGTCACAAGTGGGTCAACTTCTGTCCCGACATGCGTCGGGACGCTTCCCCTCTCGACCCCTCGGGCTCCACACTGAGCCTGCCGCCGACGCGGGATCAGCATCCGGGGGGATGGCTGATCCCGCGGCGGCACCATCATGTCCGGGCCGCGCGACCGGCAGGCTCAGCGAGCTGGGCCGAACTCCGGGATGACGACAGCCGTGGGTGCGCGCAGCGCGGTCGGGGCGGTGGAGCGGCTGTACCGGTACTGGGCGATCACGCCGGAGATGTGGGCCGGCGTGAAGGGCTTGGTGACGTAGTGGTTCGCGCCGGCGAGCAGTCCGGCATCGATCTCGAACGGCGACGTGCGCGCGCTCACGAGCACCACGGGGACGTGCGCGAGGTGGCGCTGGCGGCGGATCCACCAGCACACCTCGATCCCGCTCAGCCCGGGCATCTGCACGTCGAGCAGGATGATGTCGGGGTGCAGGGACTCCAGGAGGTGCACGGCCTGTCGACCGTCCTCGGCCAGGACCGGATCCAAGCCCGATCCCTGCGCCGCCATCGCCAGCACGTCGCGGATGTCCGAGTCGTCATCGGCGATCAGTGCCTGCGGACGTGCGCCCTGGGCCTTCACCCGTCGGTCGCGCGACGCGCGCAGGAGAGATCCGCGGCCCTCGAAGGAACCAGTGATGACATCGCGACCACGCCTCCCTCGACGCTGCTGACAGGAGACACCCGAATCTACCGTCGCGCCCCGCGTCGTGAGGCGGTAATGGCGAATCCGCCACCGCCGACACCGAAACGAGATGCGCAGGTGCCACCGACCGCACTCTCGTTGCCCTGCTCCGGCTCCCTATAGTCGCCACATGGACGTTCTGGCCGCCGCCGAGAAGCTCCTCGCCGCGACCGGTGACACGACCGCCCTCTGCCCCCGCTCCTGCGATCAGGTGACGTCGTGAGCGGCCACAGCCACACGGGCCCTGCAGGCCATGCCGGTGGCGCCCACCGGTGGCGGCTCCAGCTCGCGTTCGTCCTCGTCGCAGGGTTCTTCCTCGTCGAGCTCCTCACCGCTCTGACCTCGGGGTCCCTGGCCCTGCTGTCCGACGCCGGGCACATGGCTGCCGACGTCGTCGCCCTCGGCGCCGCCCTCGTGGCGACGCGCATCGCGACCCGCAGGGACACCACCGGCAGGCGCACCTTCGGGTCCTACCGCGCTGAGGTGTTCGCCTCCGGCCTGGCCGTCCTGCTCATGCTCGGGGTGTCGGTGTACATCGCCGTCGAAGCACTGCGACGCCTCGGCGACAGCGCCGAGGTGGCCTCCACCCCGATGCTGGTCGTCGGCGGCCTCGGCCTGGTCGTCAACGTCATCGCCCTGCTGCTCCTGCGCGGCGGCGCCGGGGAGTCGCTGAACGTCAAGGGCGCCTACCTCGAGGTCGTCGCCGACACCGTCGGGTCCGTCGGCGTCATCGCCGCGGGCGTCCTTGTCGGCGCCACCGGCAACGCGTGGTGGGACACCGCGATCGCGTTGGCGATCGCCGCCTTCGTCGCCGTCCGCGCCGTCCTGCTCGGACGGGAGGTGCTGGCCGTCCTGGGCCAGCACGCCCCGAACGGGCTCGCCCCCGACGACGTCACCGACGCACTGGCCGCGGTCCCCGGCGTCACCGACGTCCACGACCTGCACGTGTGGACCCTCACGTCCGGCATGAACGTGGCCACGGCCCACCTCATGACCGGCGCCGGGGCCGACGCCCACACCGTCCTGGACGACGCCCGGTCGGTGATGCGCACCCGGTTCGGCGTCGAGCACGCCACCCTGCAGGTCGAACCCGACACCCACACCGGGTGCAAGGAGGTCACGTGGTGACCACCCGGGCCGCGTGACCGGCTGACGCGGCCGGGGAACCAGGGAACCCCGCCTGTCCGGCGTCGAGACGCGGTCAGACGGGGTTCCGATGGGGTGGAGCTGAGGGGATTCGAACCCCTGGCCTTCTCATTGCGAACGAGACGCGCTACCAACTGCGCCACAGCCCCTTGATGCGGACGAAACGATAACACCAGCACCGCCGTTGACGGAAAACGGCACCCGGTATGGCGCGGCTGCACCTGCGAGGGTCCGTCCCGACCGTGGGTGGACAAGGCGTCGGACCGGGTGCGTCGGCAGCAGACGGCCGGAGCGGACGGCTGGAGCGGACCAGGTGGGGACGGGCAGGCTCAGCCGCCGGCGACGCGGCGGACCGGCTCCTGCTCGTACCGGGCGTACTCGGTGTCGGCGTCGCCCACGAGGTCGGCAGAGGTCGGCGCCGGGCGGGTCGCCCGCGACTTCATCGTGTACGTGGGGCGTGGGACGGGCACCGGGTCCCAGGTGAGCGGGATGTCGTCCTCATCGACCAGCGGTCGGGGCGCGACGACGGCTGCTGCGGCCGGGACGGCCTCGGCCGGAGCCACCGGGGCGGGCGCGGGTGCGGGTGCAGCGAGGCCGCGCTCGACCTCCTGCACGTCGTACAGCTCGCCACGGACCCGCTCCGCGACCGGCTCACCCTCGTCCAAGGACGGCGCAGAGGCACCGACGGACGGACTCGAGGAGTGGGCGGGCGTCGTGGCCTCACGGCGCGCGCCACTCTGCGAGGCGGGACGAGCACCGGCGTTGGGCGCGTGGCGGGGGGCCGAGCGCTCCTCGCGCCCGCGGGCAGGGCCGTTGTCGGCGCGACGCGCCTCGCGGCGGGCGGACTGCTCGGCGGCGACGGCCTGGCGGAGCCAGACGACCGCCCCGGCGGCCACGGCCAGCGGCACCAGGACGCCGAACCACGGGACGACGCCGAAGGCCGCCAGCGGCAGGGCGACGACGAAGGCGGCCAGTGCCGCGAGCAGCGTCAGGCCGCGGACCGCGCGAGCCGGGCGGACGACCGCTTCCGACTCGACGTCCCAGCTGTGGCCGTCGTCGTGCGCGCCGTCGGTGGCGGGGTCCCAGCCGCCGGAGAGCTCGGCGGGAGCCGCGCCCGGCGTGACGGCACCGGCCGGGGTCATCGTGAAGGTCGTGGTCTCGGCGCGCTTGACGAGGACCTGGGCGCGGACCGAGCGGGCCGGGCTCACGGCATACGAGGGACGCGCGGGAGTGGAGAGGTCCGTGACGGGCAGCGGGGAGCGGCGCTCGAGGACCCGCATGGTCTCGGAGAACTGGTCGACGGACTGGGCGGTGGCGAGGTGCTCGCGGCGACGGACCCAGTACTGCACGAAGTAGGCAGCCCAGACGGCGATGATGACGAGGAAGATGAGACTGCTGGGCTGCACGGACACGACGTTATGTCCCGTGTGCGGGACCCTCGGGGACGTGGGGCGGTGTGTCGCCAATGTGACTGGTGTGATTGGTGTGCAATCGCTCCACGAGCGTCTGGCCGGCGAGGTCCTCGACCGTCAGCGCGAACGTCCGGTGGTCGCGCCACTGCCCGTCGATGTGCAGGTATGCAGCCCGCTGACCTTCGTCGCGGAAGGCCAGCTTGCGCACGACCGCAAGGCTGTTCGCGTTCTCCGGGCGGATGTTGACCTCGAGCCGGTGCAGCCCCATCGGGCCGAGCGCATGGTCGCCCGCCAGCGCCAGGGCGAGCGGCACGATGCCGCGGCCGGCGACCGAGCGGTCGATCCAGTAGCCCGCCGAAGCCGACAGCAGCGATCCCCAGGAGATGCCGAACAGCACCACCTGGCCGACGATCCGGCCCTCGGTGCGGATGGTGAACGGCATCATCCGGCCGGCCCGGCCCTCGCGGTTGTAGTGGCGGACGAGGCCGCCGAAGGACACCGGGCGGGGGTCGCTCTCCGGGGCCGTGGCCTCCCACGGCCCGAGCCACTCCCGGTTGAGCGAGCGGACCCGCATCCAGTCGCGACGGTCGCGGCGTCGCAACGGGTCGAGCAGCACGTCCTGGCCCGCCCCGGTCCGGCCATGCAGCTCGACGGGCCAGGCAGCCATCAGGCGGTCCGCACCGACATCAGTGGTCGCCGCCGCGGATCTGCGAGAGGGCGTGCCGCAGAACGGGTTCCAGCACGGCGAGCCCGTCCTTCACCCCGCCGGTGGAGCCGGGCAGGTTGACCACGAGCGTGGACCCGGAGATCCCGGCCAGGCCGCGCGAGAGCATGGCCGTCGGGACACCCGCGCCCACGCCGGCGGCCCGGATCGCCTCGGCGATGCCGGCGACCTCGCGGTCGAGCAGCGGCCTGGTCGCCTCGGGCGTGCCGTCGGTGGGCGACAGCCCGGTCCCCCCGGTCGTCAGCACGAGGTCAGGGCTCCCGGCCAGCGCGGCCTCGAGGGCCTCGGCGACGCTCGGGCCGTCGGGGACGACCGTCGGCTCACCGACGTCGAACCCCCACTCGCGCAGGGCCGTCACGATGAGCGGGCCACCGCGGTCGGGGTAGACACCGTTCGCCGCACGGGTCGAGCAGGTGATGACGACGGCACTCGGGGCGTCGGGCACTCCCCCGGTGGCCTGCGTCGGGTCGCTCATCGCTGCTCCACCCAGTCGCCGGAGCGGCCGCCGGACTTGGCGGTGACCCTGACATCGGTGATGCGCGCGTGCTTGTCGACCGCCTTGACCATGTCGATGAGGGCGAGGGCTGCGACGGCGACCGCCGTCAGGGCCTCCATCTCGATGCCGGTCCGGTCGGCGGTACGGACGGTCGCCACGATGTCGACGCCGTCGTCGGCCACGTCGAGGTCGACCGTGATGCCGTGGACCGCGATCGGGTGGGCGAGCGGGATCAGCTCCGGGGTGCGCTTGACCGCCTGGATGCCGGCGATCCGGGCCACCGCGAGCGCATCGCCCTTGGGGACGTCGCCGTCACGCAGGGCATCGACAGCCTTGCGGGACAACAGGACCCGGCCGGCTGCACTGGCCTCGCGGGCCGTGACCTCCTTGGCCGACACGTCGACCATGTGGGCCGACCCGTCGTCGCGGACGTGGGTCAGGCGGCTGCTCACTGGCCGTCCCTGCCGAGCAGGGGGAGGCACTCGAGCGAGTCACCCTCGTCGACCTCGACGACGTCGGGCGGGATGACCGCGAGCGCGTCGGCAGCGGCGAGGGCGCCGAGCATGTGCGACCCCTGGCCACCGGCCAACCGGGCACGGTCGTCGTCGAGGATCACGCGCACGAACTCCATCTTCCCCGGCACGGACCTGAAGGACTCGGCTGCGACTGCCGGCACGTAGCCCGGGGGGAACGACGGCTCGGGCCGCCCCGCCATCGCCCGCAGCGCCGGTGCGACGAAGACGTGGAAGGACACGAGGGCGCTGACAGGATTGCCGGGCAGGGTGAAGACCGGCACCTCGTCGTCGCCGAGCACCCCGAACCCCTGCGGCATGCCGGGCCGCATCGCCACCTTGTCGAACTGCACCGTCCCGACCCGGGACAGCACCTCCTTGACGGTGTCGAAGGCCCCCATCGAGACGCCGCCGGTCGTGATGATCGCGTCGGCTCGCACGAGCTGTCCCTCGAGGGTGTCCATCAGGGTGCGGGCGTCGTCAGCCACTCCCCCGACTCGGTACGGCGTGGCCCCCACCGAGGTCACGGCGGCCGTGAGCATCACCGAGTTGGAGTCGACGATCTGGCCGAACCCGGGCTTCTGCCCGACCTCGACGAGCTCGTCACCGGTGGAGATCACGACCACCCGGGGGCGGGGGACGACGCGGACCCGCGAGACCCCGGAGGCGGCGAGCAGGGCGATCTGGCCGGGGCCGAGCAGCGTGCCGCGCCGGAGCACGACGACCCCCTCCTCGACGTCCTCGCCGACCTCGCGCACGTGCTGGCCCACGACGGAGGCCGCCCTGATGGCGACCTTGACCACGCCACCGTCGGTGTTCTCGACCACGACGACGGCGTCGGCGCCCCGCGGCATCGGGGCACCGGTCATGATCCGCATCGTCTGGCCCTGGGCCAGGGACAGGGCGTTGGTGTTGCCGGCCGCGATGTCGTTGACGACGGGCAGGACGACGGGGTGCTCGGCACTGGCGCCCACGACGTCCGCCGCGTGCACGGCATACCCGTCCATCGCTGAGTTGGTGAAGCCGGGGAGCGACCCGCGCGCGGTCACGTCCTCGGCGAGGACGCACCCCTGGGCGTCGAGCACACCCTGCTCGAACGGCCTGATGACCTTGACGGTCTCGAGGATCCGGGTGAGGTGCTGCTCGACGGAGATCACTTCGAGGAGGCCTTCGCGTCGCGGCGGTCAGCCGCGAACTCGTCGAGCCAGCCACCGAAGTCGGCACCGAGCTCGGCGTGGTCGAGGCCGAGGCGGACGACCGCCTTGAGGTAGTCGAGCCGGTCCCCGGTGTCGTAGCGGCGGCCGCGGAAGACGACGCCGTGCACGCCCCCACCGGGCTCGGAGGACGCGGCCAGCGTCTGGAGGGCATCGGTCAGCTGGATCTCGCCACCCCGACCGGGAGGCGTCTGCTCGAGCACACCGAAGACGGACGGGTCGAGGATGTAGCGACCGATGACCGCGAGGTTGCTCGGGGCCTCGGAGGGGTCGGGCTTCTCGACGAGCCCGGTGATGCGCACGACGTCCCCGTCGACCTCGTCGACCGCGGCGCAGCCGTACAGGTGGACCGACTCCGGCGGCACCTCCAGGAGGGCGACGACGCTGCCGCCCTTCTCCTCACGGACGCGGAGCATCTCCTCGAGGAGGTGGTCACGCGCGTCGATGAGGTCGTCGCCGAGCAGGACGGCGAACGGGTTGTCGCCGACGTGCTCCTTGGCGACGTGGACGGCGTGGCCCAGACCCTTGGGCTGGCCCTGGCGCACGAAGTGCACCTTCATGGCAGCCGACTCACGGACCCGCTCGAGGCGGAAGGTGTCGCCCTTGGCCTCGAGGGCCTGCTCGAGCTCCCACTGGTGGTCGAAGTGGTCCTCCAGCGCCGCCTTGTTGCGCCCGGTGATGATCAGGACGTCGTCGAGCCCGGCTCGGACCGACTCCTCCACGACGTACTGGATCGCGGGCTTGTCCACGACCGGGAGCATCTCCTTGGGCGTGGCCTTGGTGGCCGGGAGGAAGCGGGTCCCGAGTCCAGCTGCGGGAATCACGGCCTTGGTGACAGGTCGGGCGGGCTGGCTGCTCATGCGTCCCACCCTATTCGGCCCGGGCCCTCGCGGCTCGACCACCGGTGCGGGCACGATGGTTCCCGTGGACAAGGTCACCGTGCGGTCGAGCCTGCGTGCGCTGCGTCGCGACCGGGTGCCGGGGCGGGACCGTGCCGCGGACGCCGAGGCCCTCGCGCTCGGCGCCCTCCAGGCCGCCCGCGAAGCCGGCGTCGGCCGCGGTGACTGGGTCGCGGCATACGAGGCCATGCCGACCGAACCCCCCACGCAGGGGTTGGTCGAGGCGTTCCTGGCCCGCGGGGTCCGGGTCATGGTCCCGGTGACCCTCGAGGACTGGGACCTGGACTGGCGCGAGGTGGGCAGCGAGGTGCCGCTGGGGGTCGAGGCGGTCGGGCGGGCGGTGGTCGTCTTCGTCCCGGCCCACGCCGTCGACACCCGCGGCACCCGCATCGGGCAGGGCAAGGGCTGCTACGACCGGGCCCTGCCCCGCACCGCCGCCACCCTCGTGGCCGTGGTGCACCCGTGGGAGCTCCTCGACGAGGACCTCCCGCACGAGGCCCACGACCGGGCCGTCGACGCGGTCATCGCCGCCGGCACCGGCCTGCGCCGGTTGGACGGACGCTAGTTCGTGCTGCCCGGGACGAGGACGAGCTCGTCCCCGCCGGCCTCGTCGACCGCCTTGCTGGAGAAGGGCCAGTCGTAGAGCTCGTTCTTCGCCCACGCCTTCGACTGGTCGTTGTAGTGGTCGGAGAACGCGTGACCGCTGTTGCCCGTCTGGTTGACCCAGCGCGAGCGGTCGAGGTTCGAGAAGTCGACGACCATCCGCATCGACGGCGCCCAGTTGACCTTGAACGCCTTGGAGCGGTTGGCGTCGTCGAGGCCCTGGCTGGCGTCCCAACCGTTGGCGTTGACGATCGCGGAGCCACCGGGGAGCTCGATGGGGCCACGGTTGAACAGCGTGCGGACCAGGCCGGGCACGTCGTCGCCGCCGAGCACCTGGTGCTCGAGGGTCAGCGTGTGCAGTTGCCCCCACTGCCAGTCCGAGGGGTCCTTGCCGAGCTCGCGGGTCAGGTCGAGGCGGGCGTCGACCAGGGCCTTGCGCAGGATCTCGGACTGGCCCTCGGCCACGCCGGCGGTCCGCTTGTCGTCCCACCACGCCGACCGCGGCTTGGTGAGCAGCTGGGTCATGGCCTGCATCCACTGGCCGCCGCCGTTGGCGCGCAGGTCCTTGGGCAGCTCGTCGTTGAACGTCAGGTCGAGCAGGCTGGACCACACCGCGTTGTAGTAGGCCGCGGCCGCTCCGGCGTCGCTGCCACCGACGGGCATCGTGTAGTCCCAGTCGCGCAGGAGGTCCTGGGCCTGCTTGGTGAAGTCGTCGCCGCCGAGGTCCACCTTGAGCAGCGCCTTGACCAGCGTCGGGGCGAACTGGCTGCGGGCGTCACCCTGGATCTGCGACATCGCCGCAGGGGTGACCCTGGTGTTCTTCTCCAGCAGCGTGCGGATGCGCTGGCTGCGGAAGCCGTAGTCCCATTCGGTCGTGAGGAACGGCGAGCCGCTCTCGGTGACCGCCTGGTTGGCCGCGACGATGAACCCCTCGCTGGGGTTGAGCGTCCACGGCATCTCCTCGAACGGCACCGTGCCCTTCCAGTCCCACGAGGAGACCCAGCCCGGACGGATCCAGAAGCCGGGCGCGCTCTCCATGTACCGGCTGCGGATCGGTATGGAGCCGGGGGCCTGGTAGCCGATGTTGCCGGCGGTGTCGGCGTAGAGGAGGTTCTGCGACGGGACGGCGAAGTCACGAGCCGCCTCGCGGAACTGCTCGAAGTTCTGGGCGGTGTTGAGACCGAAGATCGCGTCCGCGGTCTGGTTGACCTCGATGCCGGTCCACTGGAGGGCGACCTCGTAGTCACCGGGACTCGTGCGGCCGTTGACCGGCGGGCTGTCGCCGGCCTCGGCCACCTTGTCGAGGGCATCGGACAGCAGCGGGCCGTGGGTGGTGCTGCGCACGGTGATCGTCTGCTCGCCCCCACCGCCGATCTTGATCGTCTCGGTGCGCATGGTCAGCGGCTCCTGCTTGCCGTCGCGCAGGTAGGTGCTGCCACGCACCTGCTCGAGGAAGAAGTCGCTGACGTCGGGACCGAGGTTGGTGAAGCCCCAGCCGATCGACTGGTTGTGGCCGATGACGACACCCGGCAGGCCCGCGAACGAGTAGCCGGCCACGTCGAACGGGCAGCTGCTGTTGACCGACCGGCAGTGCAGGCCGACCTGGTACCAGATGCCGGGGATGCTGACGCCGAGGTGAGGGTCGTTGGCGAGCAGGGGCTTGCCGGTGCTGGTCCGCGAACCGGCCACCACCCAGGAGTTGGAGCCGATGCCGTCGCCGCGTCCCATCGTGACCGGGACCGAGTCCAGGGCCTTGGCCACCGCGGCATACGCCTGCTGCGCAGCCGGGCTGGTCTGGGCGGCGAGGTCGGGGTCGGACTTCACCGGGGACTTCACCGGGGACTTCACCGGGGTCTTCGCGAACGGGAGCGCGCTGTTGGCCGAGCCGTTGGTGGCGTTCGAGGTCGTCGAGGACCAGTCGCGGCCGGAGAGGATCGGCTTGTTCGTGGCGTAGGGGTAGGGCGGGTAGAGCTCGTTGATCTGGCTGAGCGACATCGTGCCGGCGAGGCGGGCGCGCATCAGCTCGTCGCTGTAGTCGCCACGCAGGTCCCAGGCCATCGCCTTGAGCCACGCGAGGGAGTCGGCCGGCGTCCAGTCCTCCACGCGGTAGTCGGGCACCTGCTGGCCGAGCACGACGTACTCCAGCGCCATCTTCGAAGGGCTGCCCTGCTGGTGGATGTAGGCGTTGACGCCGTCGGCGTAGGCCTGCAGGTAGCGGCGGGTCTCGGGCTTGAGAGTCGGCAGCTCGGCCTCGGCGACGCGGCGCCAGCCGAGCGTCCGGATGACGCGGTCGGTCTCGAGGCCGCCCTCGCCGACGAGCTCGGACAGGCGCCCGGAGGTGATGTGGCGCCGCAGGTCCATCTCGAAGAAGCGGTCCTGGGCGTGGACGAAGCCCTGCGCGCGGAACAGGTCGTCGGCAGTGTCGGCGTAGATCTGGGGGATGCCCTGGTCGTTGCGGACGACGTCGACCTTGCCCTGCAGGCCGGGGACCCTGACCTCCCCCTCGGTGACGGGGAACGGACGCCTCACCCACGTCACCGCGAGAACCGCGACTATTCCGAGGACGACGACCAGGAGGGCCGCCACGGCGATGGCTATGCGGCGGGCAAGAATGACGCGGGACACCCTGCGAGACTATCCGCACCACTGACAGGGAAAGGACGTGACGGGCCGTGCACGCAGGACTCCCCGGACTCGCGCCCGGAGGCCTGTCCGGTGCGGTGCCGAGCGGGTGGCCCGGGCTCGTGGCCGACACGGGGAGCACCGGTTTCACGCTCCACGACCTCACCCCGGCACTGCTCATCGGGTCGCTGGTCCTGCTCGTCTCCGTCGCCGCCGTCCGCCTCTCGGTGAAGTCGGGGCTGCCGTCGCTGCTCATCTACCTCGGCATCGGCCTCGCCATCGGTGAGGCGGGCTTCGGGATCGAGTTCGACTCCAACGAGCTCACCCAGGTGCTCGGCTACGCCGCCCTCATCCTCATCCTGTCCGAAGGTGGGTTGAGCACCCGGTGGGAGGGCATCCGGCGGTCGGTCGGCCCCGCGGCGATCCTGTCCACCGTCGGCGTGGTCGTCTCGGTCCTCGTCGTCGCCCTCGCCGCGCGGTTCGTCCTGCACCTCGACTGGAACACCGCCCTGCTCGTCGGCGCCATCCTGTCCTCCACCGACGCGGCCGCCGTGTTCTCCGTGCTGCGCCGGGTGCCGCTCCCCCGCCGGATCACCGGGATGCTCGAGGCAGAGTCGGGCTTCAACGACGCCCCCGTGGTCATCCTCGTCACCGCCCTGGCCGCGCGCAGCGCCGACCCCGCGGACGCCGAGGGCTGGTTCACCCTGTTCTTCAAGGCCGTGGTCGAGCTCGGGGTCGGGTCCGCGATCGGGCTCGCGGTCGGGTGGCTGGGTGGCCAGTTCATGCGCCGGTCCGCGTCGGGTTCGTCGGGTCTGTTCAGCATCGGGGTGGTCGCCCTCACGGTCCTCGCGTATGCCGCGGCGGCCAGCGTGCACGCCAGCGGGTTCATCGCCTGCTACCTCGCTGCGCTCGTGCTGGGCAACCTGCGCCTGCCGCACGGACCCGCGGTGCTCGGGCTGTCCACGGCCCTGGGCTGGCTGGCACAGATCGGGTTGTTCGTCCTGCTGGGCCTGCTCGCGTCCCCGAGCGAGATGGGCGACCAGGTCCTGCCTGCCATCGTCATCGGGCTGGTGCTGCTGCTCATCGCCCGGCCGTTGTCGGTGGTCGCCTCGGTCTCGCCCTTCCGGATCGGGTGGCGCGACCAGGTCTTCCTGTCGTGGGCAGGCCTGCGCGGAGCGGTCCCGGTCGTGCTCGCCACCGTCCCGCTCACCGTCGGGGCGAGGAATGTCGACTGGATCTTCGAGCTCGTCTTCGTGCTCGTCATCATCTTCACGATCGTCCAGGCGCCGACCCTGCCGTGGTTCGCGCAGAAGCTCGGCATCGTCGAGGACTACGCCACGCTCGACCTCGCGGTGGAGGCCACGCCGCTGGAGGAGCTCGGCGCCGAGATGCTCCAGGTCACCGTCGGCCCGGCCTCCAAGCTGCACGGCGTCGAGATCTTCGAGCTGCGCCTGCCCCCGGGGGCCAACGTCACGCTGGTCGTCCGGGGCGACAAGGGTTTCGTGCCCGAGGTCAACACCGTCGTGCGCCGCGGCGACCAGCTGCTCATCGTCACCACGGCCGAGTCCCGGACCAAGGCCGAGAAGCGGGTCCGCGAGGTGAGCCAGAACGGTCGCCTCGCCGGCTGGGCCACCGGCGGCGGACGCCAGGTCCGCGGTCGGGTCGGTGGCCCGGCGCCGGTCACCCAGGCCCCGGCTCCCTCGGTCACCGACACCGGTCGGGCCCTGGCCCGACGGCTGGGCCAGCGGATCAACGGGAAGAAGTAGGGTCCGCGCGGCCTTATAGTTGGCAGTCGACCCACCACAGTGCCAGCCGATCCCTGCCGGATCCGTGGCCCGCAACACCTTGGAGGAACCCGTGCCGACGTACTCCTACGCCTGCACCGAGTGCGACCACCGCTTCGACGCGGTGCAGTCGTTCAGCGACGACTCGCTCACGGTCTGCCCCGAGTGCCAGGGCCGCCTGCGCAAGGTGTTCAGCGCCGTCGGTGTCGTCTTCAAGGGCGGCGGCTTCTACCGGACCGACTCCCGCAGCGGCTCCTCCGCGTCGATGCCCGCCGGCAAGAGCGAGTCCGGCTCGTCCTCGTCCAGCTCGTCCGACTCCGGGTCGTCGAGCTCCTCGGACTCCGGATCCTCCTCGACGGGTTCGAGCGCGGCCAAGGCCGGCTCCTCGTCGTCCGGGTCGTCGTCGTCCGGGTCTTCGTCCAAGGCGGCGGACGGCTCGGCTGCCTGACCCACCCCGCACCTGTGCGCTGCCCGCCCCTGTCCACAGGGGCGGGCATCGTCGTCCAGGTGTCCACAGCGTCGGTCCGCCCGCGTGTGGGTGGCGACCCCGCTGCGTACGCTGAACGACATGACATCGGAGCAGCCCCGCGCAGACCTCGGCCTCATCGGCGGCTCCGGGTTCTACGAGTTCTTCGACCAGGCCGAGCGGGTCAGCGTGACCACTCCGTTCGGCGACCCCAGCGACGACCTCGTCATCGGTGACGTCGACGGTCGCCGGGTCGCCTTCATCGCCCGGCACGGCCAGGGGCACCGCTTCCCGCCGCACCGCGTCAACTACCGGGCCAACCTCTGGGCGCTGCGCTCGGTCGGCGTCCGCCAGGTGCTGGCCCCGTGCGCCGTCGGGTCGCTGCGGCCCGAGCTCGGTCCCGGCACCGTCGTCGTGCCCGACCAGGTGGTCGACCGCACGTGGGGCCGGGACCACACCGTGTATGACGCGGAGGGGCCTGTCGTGCACGTCGGGTTCGCCGACCCCTACTGCCCGCACGGGCGGGAGGTGGCGATCAGGGCTGCCCGCGGCGCGGGCCTCGAGGTGGCCGACTCGGGGACCCTGGTGGTCATCAACGGTCCGCGGTTCTCCTCCAAGGCCGAGTCCGCGTGGCACCAGCAGGCCGGGTGGACGGTCGTCGGCATGACGGGGATGCCCGAGGCCTCGATCGCCCGCGAGCTCGCGATGTGCTTCACCACCATCGCCCTCGTCACCGACCACGACGCCGGTGTCGACGGTGGTGAGGCGGTCACCCACGAGGAGGTCCTGGCCGTCTTCGGTCGGAACGTCGACAAGCTCAAGGCGGTGCTGCGCTCCGCCCTGGCGGCGCTGCCGGAGTCCGAGCCCGACGACACCGCCGGCTGCTCGTGCCGGCGGGCCCTCGACGGCATCACCCTGCCCTTCGCGCTGCCGGGCTGAGGTCGGGAGTCAGGGTGGCGACGACAGCAGGACAGCTGCTCGACCGGCTGCGGGGTCCCGGGCGTCGCCGCGAGTGGCGCCGTCGGGTGCTGCGCCGTGCAGTGGCCGCTGCCTGTGCCGTCGCCGCGGTGCTCGGGGTCATCGCCCTGGCCCGCGCTCCGAAAGGTGGCCCCCTCACGCCGGTGGTGGTCGCTGCCAGACCTCTCGCGGTCGGCGAGGTCGCCACCCCGGACGCCCTCCAGGTGCGGCTGTTCCCTGCGGAGCTGGTCCCCGACGATGCCGCGAACACCGTGGCCCAGGTCGTCGGCCGCCCCCTCACGGCGACCCTCAGCCGCGGGGAGCCCGTGACCACCGAGCGCACCCGCCCGGCGAGCGTGCTCACCGGTCAGCCGGTGGACCTGCTCGCCTTTCACGTGATGATCGCCGACGCCCAGTCGGTGGCCATGGTCCGGCCCGGCGACCGCGTCGACCTCGTCGGCCCCGGGGGCGTCGTCGCGCGCAGCGCCCCGGTGCTCGCGGTCGATCCCGTCTTCACCACCGACTTCGGCGCGGTGCTCAACGGACCCGGGTCGTCCAGCGGCAACAACACCGCGGGTTCGGGACTCACCGTGGCCGTCAACCAGCCGACGATCCTCGACCTGTCCGCCGCCCAGCAGGACGTCCTCGGTCGGCCCCAGCTCACCCTGGTGCTGCGCTCGCGCTGAGTGGTGGTCCTGTCGACCGCCGGCGATGACCCGACATGCCGGGCGTCCACCCGCAGACGTGGGCTGTGCTGGTCGCTAGCGTGGAGGCACTGCTCCACTCATCAAGGGTCGGAAACAACCAACAGAAGGGTCGGGATCCCATGAAGGGTTTCAAGGACTTCGTCATGCGGGGCAACCTCGTCGAGCTCGCCGTCGCGTTCGTCATCGGCGCAGCCTTCGCCACCGTGGTCAAGGCGTTCACCGATGTCTTTGTCGCGCTCATCGGCAAGCTCGGGGACCAGCCGAACTTCGACACCTACCGGCCCGGCGGTGTGCCCGTCGGCGCATTCCTCACGGCCCTGATCGCATTCCTCATCATGGCCTTCGTCGTCTACTTCTTCGTCGTGAAGCCGTACGAGCTGGCCAAGGCCCGCTTCGCCGCGGCCCCCGAGGTCGACGCGGCGCCGGATGAGAGCGTCATCCTGCTGCGCGAGATCCGCGACTCCCTCAACCGCCCCATCTGAGCCGACGCGGGCCCGTCCCGCCGCACTGGGTCAGTCCTTGCCCCAGTGCGGCGGGCGCTGCTCGAGCAGCCAGCGGTCGTACGCCGAGAGGTTTCGCTGCTCACCCCAGCCGGCGTCGGTGTCGTCCTTGGTCTGCTCGGGGGCCTTCGGCTGGGCCGTCGCCTCTGCTGACTCCGTCGCCGGCGCCTGCGCCTGCGGCATCGCGTCCTGGTCGGCGACGGCCGGCCCGGGGAGCTGGAGCCCGGGCTGGGTGTTGGTGGGCTTGGACGTGGCCCGCCGTCCCCTGACCCGCCGCTTGCGAGCCGCCTGGTCCGGCGCGGGGGCGAAGTCGTCGGCGACCAACCCGTCGAAGGCGAGCTGCGCCTCGGCCGCGGGCTGGCTGGCCTCTGGGTCGCCTGCTCCGACCTCGGGGGCCGGGAGCTCGGCGGCCTGCGGCCCGGGCTCGGCGGACTCGGGCTCGGCGGACTCGGGCTCGGCGGACTCGGGCTGGCCGGCCTCCGGCTCGATGGCGACAGCATCGACCGGCGGCGCCACCCCGTCCGGCCGCGCGAGGTCGTCCTGCGCGGTCGGGGTGATGATCGCGGGGACGACAGCTCCGGAGACGAGCTCCTGCGCTCGCCGACGTGACGCAGCCCGCTGCACCGCGGCGTGCACGCGGGAGACGTCGCGCGCCGGGTCGCGGAACAGGTCTGTCGTCCAGACCCGCAGGTGCTCCCAGCCGAGGCGGCTGAGCTGCTCGCCGCGCAGCCGGTCCCGGTCGCGGGTGCTCTGCATCGCGGCATACGCGGGACCGTCGGTCTCCACCGCCACGAGCACCACGCCGGGACGGTCGGGGTCCTCGACGGCGAGGTCGACCGGGTGGCCCGCACCTCCGAAGGCCTCGTGCACGACGAGCCCGGACTCGCGCAGTCGACGCGCGAACTCGGCGCGGACCAGCCCGCCGAGCGGCGGGGCAGGCGTCGCCGGCAAGGGGTCGGCAGGTGCGTCGACCGTCGCGCTCGTCGGCTCGGCACCCGCCTCTGGCGACGAGTCCTCGCCAGTCACGTCGGCCACGGGCTCGGACGTCGACGGCTGGGTGACGGGCCCCGGGAGGGTGCCGTCGGCGGCATACAGGAGGAAGTCGCGCAGCATGACCGCACCGCGGGCCTTGAGCCTGGTGGGATCCAGGTCGGAGGCGAGCAGCGAGGAGACCACCGTCATCCGGCGGCGGGCGCGGGTGATGGCGACGTTGAGGCGGCGCTCGCCACCCTCGAGGTTCAGCGGGCCGAACCGGTGCAGCACCCGACCGTGCGGCGTCTTGCCGTAGCCGACGGACAGGATGATGGCGTCGCGCTCGTCGCCCTGGACACGTTCGAGGTTCTTGACGAAGAAGCGCTCGCGGCGGTCCTCGTCGAAGAAGTCGCCGACCCCCTCGGCCCCGAGCAGCGCCTTGCGCAGCGCGTCGTCGAGACGGGTGGCGTGCTTGATGCCGAGCGCGATGACGCCGAGCGACTCCTGCGGCCGGGTGCGGGCGTGCTCGAGGACGAGGGCGACCACGCGGTCCACCTCGGCCTCGGTCGACTCGATGGCCTCCTCGCCGGGGGCGACGACCCCCGAGCCCTCGACGGACTCGAGCCGCACGACGGCGTCGGTGCCCGTGCCGGGGAAGGTCACGAGCGAGCCGTCGTACATCTCACGGTTGGCGAACGCGACCAGGCGCTCGTCGAGCGAGCGGTAGTGCCACGAGAGGCGACGGGTCGGCAGGGCAGCGGTGAGGACGTCGAGCACCGACTCGAACCCCTCGGTCAGCGTGTCGGAGTCGGGGGCGAGGTCCTCGTCGACCGCTGAGGTGAAGAAATTCGTCGGCGGGAGCTGGCGCTCGTCGCCGGCGACCACGACCTGGTGGGCGCGCGAGATCGCCGACACGGCCTGCGCGGGCGGGATCTGCGAGGCCTCGTCGAAGATGACGACGTCGAACCAGCGGCCGGGTGGCAGCACCGACGCGACGACGAGCGGGCTCATCGCCCACGCAGGCTTGGCCGCGGTCAGGGTCTCCCCCGCCTTGGGCAGCAGCTCGCGCAGCGGCCGGTGGCGGCGGGACTTGCCCGCCTCGGCGCGCACGAGCGCCTCCTGCTCGGGGTGGTCGGCCAGCACCTCGCGCAGGCGGCGGGCCGCTCCGGCGCGGACGCGGTCGGCGCTGGCGGCGAGGTGGGCGTGGTCGGCGGCGACGTACTCGGCGGCGACCCGCTGGAGCTGCGCACCGTCGTGGGCTCCGTACCGGGAGTCGCGGACCACGAGGTCCTCGGAAAGCGAGGTCCACCAGACGAAGTCGAGCTCGGCCGAGACGTGGTCCGCCTCGACACCGCGGCGGGCCAGGTCGTCGACGAGCGGGCCCATCCCGGCAGCCCGCAGCGCGTCGAGCGCACCGAGGACGCGGGGCACGACGGTGAGCCGCTCGGGGCGAGCGGCGAGGTCGGCCATCCGCTGCTGGAGCTCGGGCAGCGGGGTGCCCATGAGGTCACCGCCGGCGGCGGTCGGGGCCAGTCGCTCACCGAGCCAGCGCAGGTCCTCCGCGAGGGACTCGTATGCAGCCCGCGCCCGGTCGAGGTCGAGCGGGATCTCGGGGCGGCCACCGGCACCGGCCATCGCCTGCCACGACGTGCGCTGCTGCTGGGCACCGACGAGCGCGCCGTGCAGGTCGGCGGGCGGCGGACCGGGGCGCAGCAGCGAGCGGGCCTGACGGCGCAGTCGCCACCGGGAGTACAGGCCCAGGTCGACGTCGTGCTCGGACCGGTAGGACTTCGAGCCGGTCGCGGCGACGAGGTCGCCGAGCGGGATGTCGAAGACCTCGGGCCGGAACACCTCGAGGGTGTCGCGGACCCGGGAGACCGAGTCGAGGACCACGCCCCAGTCGCCGACCCGCTCCGCCTTGGGGAGGTTCACCTCGGCGAAGACCTCGGTCATGGTCTGCTCGACGTCCTGGAGCTGTCCCTCGGCCAGGCGGCTGCTGACCTCGCGGGCGCGAACCGCCTCCTCGGACGTCGGGATGCGTGCGCCGAACCACGGGTCGGTGCCGGCGTCGGTCGACCAGGCACCGAGCGAGGCGGCCTCCGTCAGCTGTCGACCGAGCTCCTGCACCCGGCGGCGGTCGAGGTCGGCGAGCTGCTGGCCCCGCACCCGCACGCGCGAGGTCGGGGAGTGCCGCGCCGCGCCGAGCGTGGCGATGGCCTCCTGTGCCTGGTGGGCGGAAACGCCCCACGGCTGGCGGACCTCGTGCAGCGCCTTGGAGTGCTCGACGAGCGTGGCACGGCGGTCGACGAGGTCGCGCTCGAGGTCGGCGGTGTCGGGCTCGGTCGTCGTCGTGCCGCGTTCGAGGGCCTTGCCGAACTCCTGGGCCAGGCGTCGCTTGTTGCTGGCGCCGTCGTAGGCGTCGAGCACGAGGTCGGACAGCCCCACGCTGTGCAGGCGCCCGAGGACGGCGTCGATGGCCGCGCGCTTCTCGGCGACGAAGAGGACACGCTTGCCCTCCCCCGCCAGGCTGGCGATGAGGTTGGCGATGGTCTGGGACTTGCCGGTGCCGGGCGGGCCCTTGATGACGAGGTGCGCGCCGGAGCGGACGGCGTCGATGGCTGCCTGCTGGGTGGAGTCGGCGTCGAGGATGAGGAGCTCGTGCGACGGGTCGGCGTCAGCGGGGAACTCCGGCACCTGGGTACGCACCGCACGCAGGGCACCGGGGTCACCGGCGAGCGCTGCGACGACGTCGTGGTCGGCGAGCGAACTCCCTTGTGCTGCAAGGTCGGCCACCATCGGCAACTTGGCGTAGGAGAAGGTGCCGACCACCAGCCGCGGGGTGATGGCGAAGTCCGGGACGCCCTTGCAGAGCTGCTTCAGGCGCTCGTACACGGGGTAGGGGTCGAAGGTGCTGCCCGAGGAGGCGAGGTCCTCGAGCGCGTCGGTGTCGAAGTCGATGCCCTGCTCGGAGCGCAGGTAGTGCTCGAGCACGGGGTTGAACTCGACGTCGTTGCCGAGGTCGAGGTCGAAGTCCTCGCGCGCGGCCCCGGTGGGCCGCAGCACGCACGGGCGCAGGAGGACCGGCGCGGCCGGGGGGCGGTTCGCGCCGCGGACGGTCCACGTCGCCATACCGATCGCGATGAACCCGGCCGCGATGCCGCGCTCCTCGGAGAGCTCGACCGTCTTGGACCGTATGGTGCGGGCGCGCCGCCGGGCCTCGTCCAGCGCCGCGGGCTCGCGGACGAGGTCGGACAGGCGGGTGGGCCGGCCAGCGAGCAGCATGGCGAGGCCGCCGGGGTGGGCGGTGGACAGGTCGAGGGTGCCGGTGGGGAGGTCGCGGTACCAGAGCAGCGTGTTGCGGCCGCCGAGGTCGACCAGGTGGCGCTGCCAGGTCTGCACGGCTGCGGCGACGCGCTCACCACGGGGATCGGGGTCGGCAGCCGGGGCGGTGGGGGTCTCGTCGGTCGGCTGGTTCACCTGTGCAGGCTAACGAACTGGGCTGTCGGCCGGGTCCACCGCCATGCGAGCGCCCTTGACGCGTGCGGGCGACCCCACCATGCTCCGAGGTGACACGATTCACCACCCCTCAACGGAGAGGCCCTCCCCATGTCCCAGCAGGTCCCGCACGCCCTGCGCGCGCCGACGACCAGACCTCGCTCGCCGCGTCCGGTGCGCTGGCTCGCCGCCGCCGCAGCCCTGGCCACGCTCGGTGCAGCTGCCGCCACGACCACCGCCTCCGCGGCACCGGTGGCCGCAGCGCCCGCCCCCGCGTCGGCCCCGACCGTCAGCGCCGCACCGGCGGCCCCGTCCACCCCGGCACTTGGCCCGTCGGTCACCGTCTTCGACCCGAGCATGCCGGTCGCCCAGATCCAGGCGTCCCTCGACAAGGCGTGGACCGCGCAGGTCGACAACGAGATGGGTAGCGAGCGGTACGCCTTCTTGTTCAAGCCCGGCACGTACGGCACCGCGGCCCAGCCGCTCCAGGTCAAGGTCGGCTACTACACCGAGGTCGCCGGGCTCGGCGCCTCACCGACCGATGTCGTCATCAACGGCAAGGTCGAGGCCTACAACCGCTGCCTCGGCGACGGTGGGACGAGCAACTGCATCGCCCTCAACAACTTCTGGCGCACCCTGTCCAACCTCTCGATCAAGGTCGACGCGACGGGTCAGGACGGCTGCCGCGCCTCCGCCAACTTCTGGGCCGTCTCCCAAGCGGTCTCGATGCGCCGCCTGGACGTGAGCGGGGCCAACCTGTCGCTGATGGACTACTGCACCGCCGGACCGCAGTACGCCAGCGGCGGGTTCATCGCCGACTCACGGATGCCGTTCGTCATCAACGGATCCCAGCAGCAGTGGCTCACGCGCAACAGCGAGCTCACCGGCTGGAGCAACGCCGTGTGGAACGCGACGTTCTCCGGCGTCGTGGGCGCACCCTCCGAGGAGGGCTTCCCCAACCCGGCCTACACGACCCTCGACAAGACCCCCGTGAGCCGCGAGAAGCCGTTCGTGTTCGTGGACGCCCAGGGCCGTTATGCCGTGCGCGTCCCCTCCGCACAGCGCGACAGCCGCGGCATCTCGTGGGCCAACGGCCTCACCGCCGGACGGACGATCCCGCTCAGCGACTTCTACGTCGCCCGGCCCGGCGCCTCCGAGCAGGAGATCAACACCCAGCTCGCTCGCGGCAGGCACCTGCTCCTCACCCCCGGGGTGTACGACGTCGACCGCACCATCGAGGTCAAGCGCGCCGACACCGTGGTGCTCGGCCTCGGCCACGCCACCCTCACCTCCGCGCGGGGTGCCGTGCCCGTCGAGGTCAAGGACGTGCCGGGCGTCGTCGTCGCGGGAGTGACGATCGATGCGGGCACCGTCGAGTCCCCCGCCCTCCTGCGAATCGGTTCGAAGAACGGCAACAACGGCACCGCCAAGGACGCCTCGTCGAACCCGACCACGCTGTCCGACGTGTACTTCCGCGTCGGCGGTCCGCACATCGGCCGGACCAAGGTGGCCCTGGAGGTCAACAGCGACGACGTCCTCATCGACCACACGTGGGTCTGGCGCGCCGACCACGGCACCGAGGGTTTCACCCGCGGCGTCAACGGTGACACCGACCGCTGGCGCACCAACACCGCCGCCAACGGCGTGGTCGTCAACGGCGACGACGTGACGGCGACCGGCTTCTTCGTCGAGCACTTCCAGGAGCACAACGTCATCTGGAACGGCGAACGCGGCACCACGGTGTTCTTCCAGAACGAGCTGCCCTACGACCCGCCGACGCAGGCGGACTGGATGGACGGCACGAAGCTGGGCTGGTCGGCCTACAAGGTCGGCGACCGGGTGAAGCAGCACCGCCTCTTCGCCGGTGGTGCCTACGTCTTCAACCAGAACAACCCGTCGATCCACACCGAGAACGGGTTCGAGGTGCCCAGGACGCCCGGCGTCACGCTGCACCACGTCCTCACCGTCAACCTCGGTGCCGGGACGCTCGACCACGTGGTGAACGGCGTCGGTGGCGCCGTCGACACGACCCGCGTCGGTGTGCCCGAGTACGTCGTGGACTACCCGGCGAAGTAGCCACTGCCCCAACAGATTGCGTGGGCCGGACCGCAGCAGCGGTCCGGCCCACCCTTGTGTCGCCGTCAGTCCGTCAGGCGGAGTCGCGGACGACGACCTCGAGCAGGTCGACCCAGGCCGGGAGGTCCTCTGCCTCCCCGCCCTGCAGCCCCTTGACCACGACTCCGGCGAGGTGTCGGGCCTGGGCGTCCAGCGCCTGGGAGACCGTCGTCAGGGGCGGGACCGTGAACGGCGCGGCGGGACCGTCGTCGACACCGATGACCGCGAGGTCGTCCGGCGCGGTGAGCCCCTGCGCCCGCAAGCCGGCGAGGACGGCGATGGCGACGTCGTCGTTGTAGGCCGCGACGGCTGTGGGTGGTGCGGCCGCCTTCCTCCAGCCGCGCACCGCCTGGACCGCGGAGTCCAGCGACTGCTCGACCGGAATCACCTGCGGCGCGGGCAGACCCGCGTCGGCACACGCCGCTCGGACACCCTCGAGGCGCAGCTCGACGAACTGGCTGACGCGCGGGTCCGTCGCGGCGGCATACCCGAGGGTGCGGTGGCCGGCCTCGCACAGGTGCCGGACCTGGAGGCGTCCGATGCCGCGCTGGGACGTGGTGAACATGCCGGCCGCGCCCGGGTCGTCGAGCAGGGTGCCGAGGACCTGAACCCCGGCCCGGCGCATCGCCTCGCGGTCGGCCGGGGGGAACGCCGTGAACCCCACGACGGCGCGCGGCGTGACGACGCGCAGCAGGTCGGTGAGCGGGCGCCCGCCGCGCTGGTGGTGGACCAGGAGCGACAGGCCGCGCTCGGCGAGCTCCCCCGCGAGGTGGTCGAGCAGCGAGTCCACGGCCGGCCCCAGCGGCCAGTCGGGGAGGACGTAGAGGACGAGGTCGCTGCGCCCGGTTCGCAGCGTGCGGGCCGCGGCCGACGGGGTGTAGCCGAGCCGTTCGGCACTGGCACGGACCCGGGCCCGGGTCTGGTCGGAGATCGTGACGCCGGGGGTGTCGTTGAGGACGTAGCTCACCGTCGTCCGGGAGACCCCGCTCTCCCGAGCGACGTCCGAACTCGTGACGGTGCGCAAGCTCAACTCCTGGGGCCAACTGGGTGCGTGTGCCAGCACCCTACTGACCCGGGCTGCGGACGAGGGGCGTCTCGGGCGAGGTCAGCGGGCGGCTCGGGTCAGCTGAGGTCCTTGAGCGGCATCGACGCGGTGTTGATGCAGCCGGCCGCCTTGCCCAGGCGGTAGAGCCCTCCACGGTCGCCGGTGGCCATGCCGCTCGGGGAGATGCTGGAGATCACGGGGTACATCTGCTGGGTGTTGGTGTCGACGTGGGCGAGTCCGAACGCGTGGCCGAGCTCGTGCAGCACCACGTTGGTGCGGCGCAGTCCGGTGCCGAAGCCGGGCTTGGTCTGGCTGAGCATCTGCGGGGTGTCGAGGACGACGAAACCTCGCAGCGCAGCCGTTGTGTAGGTGGTGGTGCCGTTGGAGGTCCGCGAGACCCAGGCGGCGTAGAGCCCACCCTGCCCGAGGACCGAGCCGGCCAGGTTGTAGTTGGTCTTGGTGGGGCTCGTGTAGGCGATGACGAGCTCGGCGGTCTGGCTCGGCATCGATCCGACCTGCGGGACCTCGGTCGTGGATCCCTTGTAGGAGAACGTCATCCCCGTGTGGGTGGCGATGCGTCCCACGGCGGTCTTGGTCTCGGAGAGCACGGTCGACCGCTGGTCGGTGGGCACCGCTGCCAGGTTGACCTTCCACGTGACGGCCGTCTGGCAGCCGTTCCAGCGCAGCGCCACCTTCGACCCGTTCGGGAGGGTGATGTACGTGAACTTGTAGGTCGCCGTCGCACCCGCGGCGGCCTGCGGGGTGGCGGTGGTGATGGCGGCGACGAAGCCCAGCATGGCGGTGGCCGCGGTGACGGCTGCGAGCGCCTTGCGAGGGAGGGGGATGCGCATGGAAGGTCCTTCGGCGAGGGCGAGCACTCCTGGGGGTGAGCTGCTCTGAGGGCAACGCTAGGGCGCAGAGCGTCCGGTTGACCGTGGTGGACGCAGGACTGGTCCGTTCGGTTGAGGACGCGCCGCCCGACCTGCGGAGCACCGGTGTGCCGCCGAGCGCGCGGCCCGCGTCGCTACCGGACCACCATCACGGGGCAGGTGGCCTCGTGGATCACCGTGTGGCTCACCGAGCCCAGCAACAGTCCGGCGAAGCCGCCCCGGCCCCGGCTGCCGACCACCAGGAGGCCGGCGTGGACACCGTTCCCGGCCAGCACGTGACCGGGCTCCCCGAAGAGCACCTCGGTCTCGACGACGAGGTCCGGGCGGTGGGCGGTGGCGCGGCGGCGGGCACCGTCGAGGATCGGCTGGGCGTGCTCGCGCACGGCGTGGGAGTGCTCGGTGCCGGCACGCGAGTCCTCGACGTACGCCCAGCCCTCGGGCGAGCGGAGGTGCCCCACCGTCACGATGCGCAGGACCGCCCCCGCAGCGGCGGCGACCTCGGCAGCCCGTGCGACCGCGCGGTGCGACGCCTCGCTGTCGTCGACGCCGACCACCACCGGGTGGTCCGGTCCCGGGTGCACGGCCCAGCCGCCCCGCACGACCACGACGGGGCACAAGGCGTGCGCCGCGACGGCATACGAGGTCGACCCGAGCAGGCCGGCTGCCATCCGTCCACGTCCCCGCGAACCGATCACGACGAGCCCGGCGTCCTTGGAGGCGAGCACCAGCTCGGCCGCCGTGGTGCCGACGACGACGGCACTGTCGACGAGCTCGGGACCGGTGACCGCGGTCGCCCGCGCGACGCCCACGTCGAGGATCGCCTGCGCGTCCGCCCGCACCTCGCTCGGCAGGGTCTCGGGCAGGAAGGGCGGACCGATCGGGATGTCGGCCGCCTCGACGCAGTGGACGACGGTGAGCGGGCGGTTCTCGCGGCGGGCGGCGTGGGCAGCCCAGTCGAGCGCGGGCTCCGCGCCGGGCGAGCCGTCGAAGGCGACCACGATGCCGCGACCGGTCGGGTGGGCAGCGTCCATGACGTCCTCCTTGTCGAGGACCCGGTGGGCGCGTGCGCGCAGGGTGCGCAGTCCCACCGGGTCACTCCCATCGTCGGTCGATGGCACGACCGGGATCAGGGTCGAAGGTCCCGACGAGCGCGCCCCGTGCGTTCTGCGTAGTGCAATCACGCGAGGCGGGACCGGTGGCACAGGGCCACCATCGAAGACGGAGGGGTGGGGGCCCACGACCAGCGGGCTCTCGTGACGGAGGAGGGTGTGGGATGAAGACGGTCTACAAGTGGCTGGCATTCCTCGTCGCGCTCGAGGTGGTCGTCCAGGGTGCTGTGATGGTCTGGGGCATCGCCGGGCTGGGCCTGTGGGTCGACGGTGGCGGGGTGCTCGACAAGGCGACGTTCGAGAACGCGTTCGAGGGCGGCGAGACACCGTTCCCGGAGTTCGCCGGACTGATGCTGCACGGCATGAACGGCATGATGATCATCCCGGTGATCGCGCTCCTGCTGCTCCTTGCCTCGTTCTTCGCCAAGGTGCCCAAGGGTGTTCGGTGGGCGGCGGGTGTCGTCGTCCTCGTGGCACTGCAGATGACGCTCGGGCTCATGGGCCACGAGATCCCGGCCCTCGGGGCCCTGCACGGCGCCAACGCCCTGCTGCTCTTCTCGACGGCGCTGTGGACGGGCCTGCGCGTCACACGGTCTCAGTCCACGAGCCGGCACGTCGAGGCAGCGGAGCGCGTTGCCGTCTGAGCACTCGGCCGCCGAGGAGCTCGACCCGCACACCGGGGAGACCGGGGCGGGTCCGACAGGCCTCGGGGCAGCGCTGCGGCGACACCTGCGACTGTGGGTCGCAGGTGTCGTTGCGCTGGCCCTCGTGGGCACGATCGGCTGGATGTGGGCGGCGAGCTTGGTGCCGGCGTCCTACTCCCCCATGCAGATGGGTCTCATGGACGCCGGTGGCGGCCCAGCGGTCCACCTGGGTATGGCGCACGGCACGGTCCCGTCCGGAGCCACGGGTTCGGGCGCGGGCCCGCGTACGGAGTCGGGTGTCGGGCCAAGGCCGCGGGACGTCACCTCGTTCGTGGAGCAGCGCCGCGGCACGCCCGACGTCCGGCTCACCCTCACCGCACGCCGGGAGGAGGTGAGCATCCCCGGCGGGCCGACGGTCACGGCATACACGCTCAACGGCACCACGCCCGGACCGACGATCAGGGCCGCACAGGGCCAGCTCGTCGAGGTGACCCTCGTGAACGAGTCGGTGCCCGGTGGGACCACGTTGCACTGGCACGGCATCGACGTGCCGAACGCCGAGGACGGTGTCGCCGGGGTCACCCAGGACGCCGTGACGATGGGACGTTCGCACACCTACCGGTTCGTGGCCGAGCGGGCCGGGACGTACTGGTACCACTCGCACCAGGTCTCCCACGAGCAGGTGGTCAAGGGGCTCCTCGGGGCCGTGGTGGTCACGCCGAAGGCTCCCGATGCCTGGACGGGTGCCGACACCGCGCTCGTCGCGCTGTCCCACGTCTACGCCGGGAAGCGGACCATCAACGGCCGCGCCGGGGAGACGCGGATCGAGGCGGCAGCCGGGTCGGTCGTCCGGGTGCGGGTCGTCAACACCGACAACGGGCTGATGCCGGTGTGGGTGGGCGGAGCGGCGTTCCGGGTGCTGGCGGTCGACGGCACCGAGGTGCACGAGCCGCAGGAGGCGACGGGCCGCGCGGTGCTCGTCCCCGCAGGCGGTCGGGCCGACCTGGGCGTGCACGTGCCGGCGACCGGCGTGCGCGTCGAGCTCCCGGGTGCTGCCCTCGTGCTGGGGCCCGCAGGCGCGCAAACCCCTGCCCCGACACGGAAGCCGGCCGCGAGCGTGGACCTGTTGTCCTACGGAACCCCCGTTGCGCTGCCCTTCGACCCCGAGCGCGCCACCCGCCACTTCACCTACTCGATCGGGCGCAGGCCGGGATTCGTCAACGGACGACCGGGGGTGCACTGGACGATCAACGGGACGATGTACCCGAAGGTGCCGATGTTCGTCGTCTCCGAGGGGGACGTCGTCCGGGTGCGGATCGCCAACAAGAGCGGGGAGACCCACCCCATGCACCTGCACGGGCACCACGTCGTCGTGCTGTCGCGTGATGGCGTCGCCGCGACGGGGAGCCCGTGGTGGACCGACTCGCTCGAGGTGTCGCAGGGGCAGACCGTGGAGGTCGCGTTCGTCGCCGACAACCCGGGCATCTGGATGGACCACTGCCACAACCTCCCCCACGCCAAGGAGGGGCTCGTCGCGCACCTGATGTACGAGGGCGTGACGACGCCGTTCCGGCTCGGGCGGCACTCGGTCAACAGCCCGGAGTAGCCGCGGCCCGGTCCGGGACCTGCTTGGGGTCCAGCGGACTCGCGCGCCTGTCGTGGCGAGAGCCGGTCTCGCCCGGTCCACGATGCGGGCGGGTGCTGTCGGTGTCCGTTCTGCCCGCCTATGGTCGAGGTTAATTCATACCGAACGCCTAGGATTTAGGGAAAGCCATGTCAGCCACCCTCGAGCGCTCCGGCGCCTCCCCCGCCCGTGCCCTGATCGCCCCGGCGCCGACGTGCGCCCTGCCCCCGCCCGCGGAGAAGGCGGGCCCGGTCCAGGTCAAGCCATTGGCCGTGTTCGGGGCGCTGGCGCTGGCCCTCCTGTGGTGGGTCGGGAGCCAGTACGGCGCGCAGAAGGCCGTGCTCCTCGCGCTGGGCCTGGGGCTCGGGGTGGCCCTGTTCCACTCGCGGTTCGGGTTCACCTCTGGATGGCGCCAGCTCGTCGCCGTCGGCAACGGTGCGGGCCTGCGCGCCCATGCGCTGCTCGTCGGGACGACCGCGACCATCGCAGCCCTGCTGCTCGGCACCGGCACCGGCCTGTTCGGGACGACTCCGGCTCCCGCCGGCGGCCCCCTCGGCGTCGGCCTGCTCGCCGGGGCGTTCATCTTCGGCCTCGGTATGCAACTCGGCGGCGCGTGCGCGTCCGGCACCTTGTTCGCGGTGGGTGCGGGCCAGGCGAGCATCCTGCTGACGCTGTTCGGGTTCATCGTCGGTTCGGTGCTCTACACGTGGCAGTACGGGCTGGTCGACGACCTCCCGGCGTTCGAGCCGATCGTGCTGGGTGAGGAGATCGGGTGGTTCGGCTCGTGGGCCGTCACCATCGCGGCGCTGCTGCTCGTGGTCTGGGGCTCGAAGGTCTACCAGGCACGACGTAATCCCCCGCCCACGTCGCCCGCCCCCACCGCCCACGGCTTCGCGCGGGTGATCCGCGGATCGTGGCCGATGCTCGTCGGCGCGGTCGTCCTGGCCGTCCTGGCCGTTGGCGTGCTGCTGGTCAGCGGCGGTATCTGGGGCGTGACGAGCGCGTTCGCCCTGTGGGGCACCAAGGTGCTCCAGGTGCTGGGCGCCCACCCCGAGGAGTGGGCGTACTGGCAGCAGGCCGCTCCTGCCAAGCAGCTTGCCGCGCCGGTGCTGTCCGACAAGAACACCCTCACCAACGTCGGCATCATGATCGGCGCCGGCCTCGCCGCCGCAGCCGGCGGCACTTACACGCTGCGCCACCGCGTGCCGTGGAAGGTCGCCGTCGCCGCGGTCCTCGGCGGGATCATGCTCGGCATCGGTGCCCGCCTGGCGCAGGGCTGCAACATCGGCGCCTACCTCGGCGGCATCTCCACGGGTTCGCTGTCCGGGTGGGTCTGGGGCGTCGCCGCCCTGGCCGGGACGTGGGTCGGGCTCAAGCTGCGACCGCTCTTCGGGCTCGGCGTCCCGAAGGCCGACGACAGCGTCTGCTGAGGAATCGCCATGGCCTGGGCGTCGAGGTGGTCCTGCCTTCCCTCTTCGAGCCACTCATGACTCGCCGTGCCGCCTAGACGACCTTGAGCTTCACCGTCCGCATCACCGAGACCGGTGTGCAGCCGCGGGCGTTGCAGGCGTTGGCATCGACGCGAACCTGCGCCGATCCCCCGGTGAACTTGTAGCCCGGTGAGGTGGCCGTGGCCGTCCACCGCGTCGAGCCTGCGCAGGTCGAGAAGCCACTGGTGAAGGTCATCGGTGCCGTGTGGACCACGCGCTTCACCGTCTGGGAGAGCGATCCCTGGGCGTAGGGCGCCGAGTCAGCGCCACTGCAGGAGACCGTGCCTGCGACCGAGACGACGCCGGTCTTCTTGTTGACGGTCCCATTCGCGTCGACGGTGACAGACAGAGTGGGAGCCGGTGGGAGGTAGGCCCCGCTCAGGGTGAAGGTCCCGGTCTGCTTCAAGTCGTCTGAGGTGGCCCAGACAGAGATCAGGTAGGTGGTTCCTGCCTGCGCGGTGAACTGCTCGTCGCACGAGTACTGTCCGAGCTCACCGTTGACCACGGGAACGACACCGACATGGACGTCGTAGTCAGCAGTGGCGCTGAACCGGACGAGGTCGGTGCGCTCTGCAGTCCAGGTGAACCACGTGTCCGGACCCACGCCGAACTTGCTGTAGCAGCCCACCCCTCCGGAGGTGGTGGCCAGAGTCGTGTCCTGAGTGGTGGTGAAGGGAAGGCTGGTGATGGTGGTCGCTGTAGCCGGCTCGTCGTTGGACGGAGTCACCCCGCTCGAGGGGAAGAGCCCGATCGTTGGGCTGTAGAACTCCGTCGCCTGACGCGAGTAGGCGACGACCAGCCGAGACTGCCCTGCTGCGACGGTCAGGGCGCCTGTCGTGGTGATGTCCTGCGTCTCGTTGCCACACGCCAGCACCGTGGACGCGTCGGCCGACAGCACCGCCAGACCCGTGGGCTCGTAACCCGCGATTCCACCCTTCAGGTCGGCAGCATGGGCCACGAAAGTGCTGGTCTGCGCGGCGTCGTAGCGCCACCACGCGGGCCCGTTGATGGGCGCACCGGCATTGCACGCGGAGGCGACCCGCTGGCTCGCGGTATCTGTCGCAGGGTCGGCGGCATACCAGCTGCTCGACTGACCCTGATAGGGGATGGTCGAGAATGTGGTGGCCGTCGCGGGAGTCCCGTTGACCGGGTTGGCGGCGGCGGCAATGGTTGCGGTCCCCACCATCGTCCCGAGCGCCACGGCGGTGGCGACGACGAAGGAGCTGAAGCGACCTGGCCGCCCATCTGATCTACGCATGAGTTGTCCCCTCGAGTCCCACGACGGGAACCGGACCCCCCGCTCCCCACGTCAGGATCGCGCTGAGCCCGATGACACGAATCGGGCGAAAGTTCCAGAGGTCGATGCGCCATCTGCGGTAGGCCACGCTGACCACTCACGGATCCACCGTCGCGCAGCGTGCCCGGGCTTGCCTTTCCAGCGGCGCGCGGGGCCGGGCGGCCCTACGACCTGCCGTCGGCTACCCTTCTCACGCACGGTCACCGCTCCCACTTCTCTCGACTGAGGGTTCGGGCCGCGCCCCGCCCTCGTAGCTCAGGGGATAGAGCACCGCTCTCCTAAAGCGGGTGTCGGCAGTTCGAATCTGCCCGAGGGCACCACCCTTGTATGACTGCGAGCACCGAGCGTCTCGGCGGGCCCATACCGACTCAGCCGCTCGTGATGGCACCCGTGCCGGCCGAGTACTTCGACACGGTGGTGTAGCCGGACTTGGAGCCGGTCACCCTGACCTGGATCCCGAAGCCCACATCTGCGGCCTGCACCTTGTAGGTTGCGGCCGACGCGCCAGAGATGGCCGCATTCACCCCTGCCGCACTGCGGCGGTACCACTGGTAGGCGAGGGTCACCGGCGCCGGACCCCATGTGCCAGGCACCGCCGTCAGCGTCCCGTTGACCTTCGCGGTCCCCGTGATCGTGGGTGCGGGCGTGGCCGTCAACGAGGCCTTGATCACGGTGCTCGTCGTCGCCGAGTACTTTGACACGGTCGTGTAGCCGGACCTGGATCCTGTCACTCGGACCTGGATCCCGAAGCCCACGTCAGCGGCCTGGACCTTGTAGGTCGCTGCTGACGCCCCAGAGATCGCCGTGTTCACCCCCGCGGCGCTGCGGCGGTACCACTGGTACGCGAGGGCCACCGGCGCCGGACCCCACGCCCCCGGCGTCGCGGTCAAAGTCTGGGCGACCTTCGCAGTCCCCGTGACCGTTGGCGTCGGCGTGGACGTCAGGCAGCGGAAGGCATTGGCCTGCATGCACAGGGTGTAGCTGCCACTGGCCACGGACGAGGACGGGGTGATCCGCAGGAAGTAGGTGCCGCTGATCGACGGGGTCACCGAAAGCCCACAGAGCGCACCCGCCGAGCAGGAGGTTGAGGTCATTCGGGTATTCGCGGAGTCGTAGAGAGCGACATTCATGCCCATGGAGCCTGCAATCAGCTCCAAGGAGTAGGCAGACCCCGCCGTCAGTGCGTAGCGCATGAAGTCGATGTCTGCCGCATCGGTTCCAAAGTTGGAGTTGCGCTGCACGATCGACGAAGTCCCCCTGATCCCCAGTGAACCGGGAGCTGCAGTCATGCGCGTGTCGTTGGGCTCAAGACTGGAGTCCCGCGTCAGGCCCTGGTCGTACTGAGGAAGCACCCGAATGCTGTACGTCCCGCTCGAAGTCCCGAACGCGTTGTACTTGATGAAGTA